>CANSQM010000008.1 GCA_947649205.1 uncultured Enterorhabdus sp. | reverse complement strand
CACGACGAGGGTGGCCATGAGGCTAAGGTCGGCTCCCTGGGCGGCCAGGGCCTCGCGGGCCCCATCGGCCAGCCGGGCCGCCGAGGCCGGGTCGGCCAAGGTGGCGAAGCCGGCCACCGATGCGCCGAGGTCGGCCATGACCGCCACCGCTTCGGCCAGGGTGCCGCGGCCAGAGGCGAGCATGCCATCGGCCGTAACATCTACCGAGGCGAAAAGGGGCGCGTCGCTTACCTTCCGCAGCCCCATGAGGGCGCACTTCAGGTCATCGATGGTCGTGAACCCGTTCAAGAAGAAGGCATCGAACTCCTCGGCCTCGAACAGCTCGGCGGCCCGAGCGTACTGATCGCGATTCTCCACGAGGGAGCCCTTAGACGAGGGATCCAGCGGCAGCCCGCAGGGCCCGATCTCCACCAGCAGATGCTGGGGCTTGAACGCGCGCACGGCGGCGAGGGACGCCCGGGCCAGCTCAGTCCCCTTTCCTTCCATGCCGAGGGCCGCCAGGCGGGCGGGGGTGAAATCGGCCACGGGGGTAACCAGCACCTGCGGCCCCGCCACCGCTTCCAAGCGATAGATGTCCTCCACGGTTTCCGGCTCCAAGACGACCGCGAGGGCCTGGTCGCGCGGATCGGTCACGCCCTGACGGGCCAGGGCCGCCGCGACGGGAGATGAGACGACGAGCATGTCCTTGAAGAAGCGCAGGGCGATATCAGCCATGGGGAATTCCTTTCCGAGAAGTTTTCCCTTCCATGATACAGGAAGTCGCCGCAGGGGCCCTTTGGCGACTTTTGAGGGTGAGCGGGCCTGTGATCGGGACAAACGGTGACCGAATTACCCTAGATTACAGTTCACCGCCAAAATTGTGCCGCTCTCTTGTGAATGCGATACACATTATGGACAGGAAAACAAGTCTTGCTTTATTATTCGTATCAGCGATTTGGAAGTTCCCCTGCTTCCATCGCTCTGCTTCAATCCCCTTGAAAGCAGATGCGGCACTTGATGCCGCTACCCCCTCCTCCGGCGCGGCGAAGCACCCCTCTTCGCCGCGCCACTTCTTTCTTGCGATCTTCGCCAAGGTTGCCAGAGCCGCCTTACCGGCTTGGGCAACCATGATTCTTGGGCGATGTCGAATGCTCGCGACGATGAGCATGCCGGCGGGACAGTGATCGGTCCCGCCGGCAATTTTGTTTCTGGCCGCGGCGAAGGTACACTACCTGTCTGCGCTTCGCCTCCGCCACGCCGCAACAAGGAGCGCCGCAGCTAAGAAGCCGATAAGGCCGACGGTCGTTGCGATCGCCGCGAGGGGATCGCCCGTCTGGGCGAGGCGCGTGAGGAAGGCGGGCTTCGTGCCGTTCCCGGCATCCGTATGCTCGGCATCCCCCGTCCCTGCTCCGCCGGTGCTCGATTCGTCGCCCGAGCCGTTGCCGCCGGCGCTGCCGTTGCCGCCACCATTGTTATCGCCAGCGCCGCCCGGGCCGTTACCGCCGTTGTCGCCCCCTCCCGAGCTGTCCGAGCCGTTGCCGTTATCGTCGCCGTCGGGGTCGAAGCCCTCGGGCAGCGAGCCACCCTCGAACACCACGTACACGGTGTGGTTGGCGGCAATGTCGCTGAAGGTGAGGCTGTCCTTGTCCAAAAGGTCGGGCCGCACGACGCCGTCGACGATCACGTACTGCGGCTTCGATCCGTCATCGGACGCCCACGTCACCGTATGGCTTCCCTTAGCCGGCACATGGGCCGATCCGCCCACGGTGCCCGCGCCCGATCCCTCGATGATGACGCTGTGGTAGCCGTTCGGCGCCTCGGGTTTCACTTCGGGCTTCTCGGTCGATGTCAGCACGACGCGCACCGTGTGGTTGGCCGTTACGTCGTCGAACGTCCACTGGTTGTCGGCGGGAACAGGCACCTCCTTGCCATCTACGTACACCTTGGCCACGGTGCTGCCGTTGCCCACGGTCCAGGTGACCGTATGGCTGTCGCCGTCGTCCACAATGCTGGCATCGGAGATGGTGCCCTCGCCCCCTTCGATGGAGGTGTCGATGCGAAAGCGCGTGTCGGCCGGGGCCGTGCGCTCGCTGAACACCACATGCACGCGATGATCGGCTCCCACGTTCGCGAAGCTGAACGAGCTGGCCGCGCGCATAAGGGCCGGCATCGCGCCGTTCATCAGCGAGAAGGGCGCCGCATCGCCGGCATCACGGGCCAACGCCACGGCGGCGCCGGCGGCCAGGGCCGGCTGCTCGATGTCGTCAACGAGCACGCGCACGACATCTTCCCCCTTTGAGGGCGACCAGCTGACCGTGTGCGAGCCGTTTTGGGGAACGCTGGCCGACTTGCCGGCCGTGCCGTTGCCCTCGCAGGTAACGGTGATGGAATAGAAGCCGGTGATATCCAGCGTCTTGATGGGCTGCACCGAGACGATCACCGAGTGGTTGGCCGCGATATCGTCGAACCGCACGCGATCGGAGGAAAGCAGGTCATCGCGGGGCACGCCGTCCACCAGCACCGATGCCACCCGGTACCCCTCAGCGGCCTTCCACACCACCTCGTGGCCGCTGGAATGCGGCTTCAAGTTCGCCATAGATCCCGTGATGGAGCTGGGGCCGCCCACCATGGAGGTGTCGATGGCGTAGGTGACCTCATCGCGCTCGGCATCGGTTTTCAGCACCACCTGAACGGTGCAATCGGCGCTGACGGCCGGCAGTCTGACCGTGTTGTCCGTGGCGGTGAGCACCGTGCGCGTGGCTCCCTGGGTCAGAATCACGCTATCCAGATAGAAGCCGTCGCCGATGGTCCACGTCACATCGACGTCGGACGCCGACCCCTTCTCTAGCTCGACCGAGGGCGAAATGGTGCCGGGGCCGCCCACCAGCTGGGTGGCGACCACAAACGAGCCGTCGTCGGTCGGCTGATCGGGAACGTCGGTGCCGAACTTCTCGTCAAACTCCTTGTACACCACTTCCACTTTGTGGTCGGCGGTCACCTGGTCGAAGGTGAAGGTCTCGAAGGCACCCTCGGCATGCTCGACGGCATGGCTGTCGTACTTCTTCACGCCATCGATGTACACGTAGGCCAGCTCCGCCTTGTCCTTGTCGGCGTCCTTCACGTTCCAGTTCACCGTGTAGCTGCCACCCTTCGGTACCGTGGTGCCGGCGCTGATCTCACCGGGTCCGCGCACGATGGTCTGGATCGAGTAATAGTCGCTGATGGTGCGCACTTCCACGGTATGCCCCACGGCGATGTTGCTGAGGGTGAGGGTGCCACTGGTGGGGTTGGCATAGGGAATGCCGTCTACCAGCACCTCGTGGATGCGGTAGCCGGCCTTGGCAGTCCAGGTGATGGTCATCGATTCACCGCGTTTGACCGTGCGGGTCTCGGTGAGCGCTTCCACACCCTTGTCGCCCTTGGTGTCGATGCGGATGAATTCCGCATCCGCGGGCGGATCGTTGGGGCTGTCGGGCTCGTATACCACGCGAATGTCGTGGGCCTGCCCGTCGATGGGCAGCGTGAAGCTGTCCTTGCCGATGAGGTCGTCCCGCACCACGCCGTCGATAACGATGGACTGCACATGGTGCCCCGCATCGGGCGTAGGGGTAACGGTGACCGCGCCGTTGGTGGGGTAGCTGTCGCCCACGCCGTTCTCGCCCGTGACGGTCAGCGTGCCGCTGCCGCTGGAAGAGGAGGTGACGGGGAAGCGCAGAATGTCAGAGGCCGTGGTCTTGTACACCAAGCCCAGCTTCTCCATGACCATGTCCTGGTGGTGGGTTCCGTTCTCGTCCACGAAGGAGCCCTTCAGCGACGCGCTGTTGGAATAGGGCACGTAGGTCTCGCTGCCCTTGGCGGTGCCCTCGAAGATGACCTCGAAGAAACCTGTGCGGGTGATAACCGTGTCGTCGGTGGCCTGCACGGTGATGACCGGCACGCCGTCCACCATTTCCAGACCCTTGACGTTCAGGTCGTAGGATTCCTTGCCGTCGTAGCTCTTGTAGCGGGCGATCACGTCGCTGTCGAGATTCACCGTGCGCATGGCGGGCACCTCGATGGTCAGCGTGGCGTTCTTCAGCCCCAGCTGCTTCTTGTCCTCGGGGGACTTGTTCACGGCCAGCACCGTCGAGCGCAAACGGTCGCCTTCCTGGGCATAGTGCACATGGGGGTTGTAATTCTCGGTATCAGAGGAATAGTGGCGATCCAGATTGGTGATGATCATGGTAGTTTCGAAGGTGGGCACCACGATGTCGATGGCCAGGCCGAGGGCGCTGAGGATGGTGGGGTTGTTGTTGGTGGAGGCTTTCACGACCACCTGTTTTTCGCCGCCGTTCAGCTTCAGGCTACCCCCGTTGTCGTCATCGTTGATATCCATGACGCACAGGTCGGTGTTGGCCTGGGGCCAGGTGCGCTTCGTGCTCGTACAGGCGCTCGTGTTGCCGGCGGTAGGAGCCGGATCCACATCGACCCACTCGCCTTTGTGGTCGATCACGAAAGAGTAGAAGTGGTCTTGCGGGTGGTGGGGATTGGAAATGCTTCCCGATCCGCCCTGGTCGGTGGTATAGCCCATGGTTTGGGTGCTGTCCATATAGTCGGAGCCGTCCATGGACATGACCAGCTCGCCGGTGGGCTTATCGGCCACCGAAAGGCCCTCACCCGAGATTTCCACCTGGGTGGTAGCGCCGTCCACCACGCCGGTGCCGCCCAGAAGTAAGCGCAGCATGCGCACGGGCACTGCGGGATTTTCCTCGATCACGATGAGCTTCCAGGCACCGAAGTAGTCGCCGCTCACGGTGGAATCCCGGGCGGTAAAGGGGATATTGATGCCGGTGTAGATGCCGTAGGCCTGCTCCTTCACGAAGTCGGTCACATCGAAGAAGGCCGACGTGCGCGTATCCCCTTCGTTGAAGAGGTATTCGGGCCAGAGGCGAATCATGCCGCCGCGGGGGCCCTTCAAGGTGACGCCGTTGGTGGAAAGGGGGCTCGCCGCGGAGATGAGCGCCTTGTAGTGACTGGCGGCCACGACGAGATAGGCCTTGTGAATGCGCACGTTTTCGCCAGCGGGCGCCTTCAGCACCGCCGAGCTGGAATTGCTGCGCGGGGCGGTCTCCTTCTCGCCGCCGACATTTGCCGCCGGAGAGGTGGTCTTTTCCAGGCGGTAGCCGGCTTCGGCTTCGGCGTCAGGGTCAACGGAGCTGTGCAGCTGGGTGCCGATGGTGGTGTTCGACTTGCCGCGGGTGTTCGTGTTGCCGGCGATGTTGAACTGGTAGGGGCCCACAATGGAGGTGTAGGCGCCGGAGATGGAGGCATCGCCCAGACTGTTGGTCTTGAGCGTGGCGTTGCCCTGGAACTCCTTGCCGATTTCCTTCAGATAGGCTTTCGGCACCGCGGTGTAGCCGCCCAACGATGCCGCCCGGGGCGCGATGGCCTCATCGTCGGCAAAGGCCGGCAGGGGTGTAAGACCCCCCCCCGCGAGGGCGACGGCAGCGAAAAGAGCGAGGGCTTTGGCGAAAAGGGGCCGCTTTGCTGGGCGCGTTGCAGCGATGGCCTGTCTCACGGAGCGCTCCTATTCCTCAGCTCGCGCATTCGAGTGGCAGACCCGACGAGCGGCACGGATGCGCGAGACGTTTAGCCAACCCCTGATGTCAGGAAACAGGGGCGAAATTACCTCAGACCAATGTAACGGTAAACGAATTTCTAGGCAACGAATTGATGACGCTTTTCTGGCTTTCGCACCTTTCCCATGGGTCACAAGCAAGCGATCCCCATGGAATAGGAGACTTGATGGCCGCCGGCATTTTTTGCTTCTGGCCCCGAAAACAGCGAAGGGCGCCGCGGGAAGCAGGGCGCCCTCCTCTTTCTTTTTTGGCAGATTGCTTCGGCAGATTTACTCCGCTTCGCCGTGGCAGCCGCAGCCGCAATGACCGTCGCCGTCGTGGTCATGGGCGCCGCAGCACTCGTCGCCGGCGTCGTCTCCCTCGTCCTCGGCGGCGTACTTCTCGTCGATCTCGTCGGCGCCGTAGGCGACCGGCTCCTTCAGGGCCTCCATGAAGTTCGGGGCCTCGCCGATGTAGGCCGGCTCGGCCTCGAAGGTGAGGGCGCCGTCGTCATCCATGGCGTAGAGGTAGGCCACGGCATAGCCGGTGTCGACCCCGGGCTGGCCGCCCTCGGCGATGATGGCGTCCTTCACGCCGTCGTCGGTCTCGATGTAGCCGTCATAGCAGAAGGCGTAACCGCCGGCGCCGCGGGCGCCGCGCACGTTGGCCTCAGCGGCGGCGAAGCACTCCTCCGCGTCGTCGCCGGGGTGGGTCTCCAGGAACAGGTTGTCCTTCACGATGAGGGCGGTGAAGGGAATGAGATCCGCGCCGGATTCCAATTTCTCCTTACCCTCGTCGAGGGCGAAGACGAGCACGCGCTCCAGTTCCTCGGGAATCTCGGGGACGTCGGTGCTGTCATTCTCGATGGTGCGATCGGCCACGGGGGCCTCCTTTCAACTCGTTACAGAGGGCGCGGGCAACAGGCTGCACGAAACGGGGCGGCCCCAAGAGCCCGCGGGCCTATGATCGCAGTGTATCGCAACCCTTCGGCGGTCAGGCCACAACGTGTTGACAAACGGGCAGCACGACCCGACAAATCGATGAGAGAGAAGATAATCGTGCCCATGGAATGACGAGCGAGAATGGGCTTCACGGTGTTCAAGCGAGCGCGGGCATACCTCGGCGTGATCTTCGCCATCTTCGCGCGGGATGTACGGCGCATCCTGCGCAATCCCGTCGCGCTCGTCATCACCCTCGGCATGATCGTCATGCCCTCGGCCTACGCCTGGTACGTGGTGGCCGCGAACTGGGACCCCTACAGCAACACCGAGGCCATGAAGGTGGCCGTGGCCAACGAGGACGCCGGGGCCGACAGTGCCGAGGCGGGAAGGCTGGACGTGGGCGCCAGCGTGGTGGCCTCGCTGCGGGAGAACCACGCCATGGGCTGGGAATTCACCGATAAGGAGAGTGCCGTCAACGGGGTCTACGCGGGGAAGTACTGGGCAGCCCTCGTCATTCCCGAGGACTTCAGCGCCGACTTCGCCAGCGTGTTCACCGGCGACTTCACCCCGCCGACCATCGACTACTACGTGGACGAGAAGCCCTCCTCCATCGCCCCGAAGGTGACCGACGCCGCCGCGGGGGCCGTGCAGAAGGCCGTCAACGAGAACTTCGTGAAGACCGTGGCCGAGAAGGTGGTGGGCACCACCCAAGCGGCTGCCGCCTCGACCCAGGAGCAGGGCGCGGCGGCCGAGCATAGCCTGACCGCGGGCGTGGGCCGGGCCCGGGAAACCGTTGAGGCGGCCCGGGGCGCCCTGGAGACCCTCGGGAACACCGCCGAGGCCACGGCGGCGGCCGTGCACCGGGCCGACGACACCCTGGCGGCCCTGGAAGAGGACGGCCCCCGCCTGCGGGAGACCATCGCCGAGGCGAAGGAGCTTCTGGGGCAGACGCGCACCACCCTGGACGGCTACGGCGACACCCTCACCCACCAGGCCACCGACGGGGCCCTTGCCCTGGCCCGGGCCGCGAGCGAGGCCCACGGCGCCCTGGGCACCGCCGCAGGCGCGGTGGCCGCGGCCGAGGCCACAACGCGGGCGGCCCTGGAGGAGGCCCAGGTCCTGCTGCTCGACAACGAGGCCCTCGTGGCATCCCTGGAGCAGGAGGCCGCCGCGGCCGATGCCCCGGCGGCGGTGACCGAGGCCTTGGCCGAGGCCCGGGAGGGCAACGACCGCATGGCTGCCACCATTGCCGCCCTGCAGAACGCCCAGACGGCCCTGGATGCTACCGCGGCCTCGCTGGAAGGCGAGGGCGACGTCCTGGACGAGGCCGCCCGCAGCGCCGCCACGGCAACGGAACAGACCGCCGGCACCTTCCGCGACACCGTAATGCCGGCCCTGACCCGCAGCCTCGACGGACTCGTGGCGGCCTGCGGCACCTTGGACGGCGCCCTAGCGGGCATGGCCCCCTCCCTGGCCGAGGCCCGGGCCCTCTTGGCCCAGCTGAGCACGACGCTGGACAGCTCCCTCGCATCGCTCGAGACCACCGACGGGGTCCTGGGCACCCTGCAGGACAACCTTACCCGCGCCGAGAGCGACCTGGCGGCCCTCCAGCATTCCGCCCTCGTGCAGGCGCTGACGGACTACCTGAAGGCCGACCCCTCCACCGTGGGGGCGTTCATGGCATCTCCCGTCACCCTGGACACCCACCTCGTGTACCCGGTGAAGAACTACGGCAGCGGCGTGACCCCCTTCTTCACGAACCTGGCCCTGTGGGTGGCCGGCTTCATCCTCATGGCCATGGTGAAACTGCGGGTCGACCCCGAAGGGCTGCCCCGCTTCACCCCCACCCAGGCCTACTTCGGCCGCTGGCTGTTCTACGTCACCGCCGGCCTGGCCATGGGCCTCGTGTGCTGCGTCGGCGACCTCGCCCTCGGCATTCAATGCGAGAACCCTGCGGCCTTCATCGGGGCCGGGCTGCTCACGGTGTTCGTGGACGTGAACCTCATGTTCGCCTTGGCCTACGCCTTCCGCCATGTGGGGAAGGCCGTGGCGGTCATCCTGCTCATCGTACAGATTCCCGGTTCGTCGGGCATGTTCCCCATCGAGATGATGCCCGCCTTCTTCCAGGCCATTCACCCCCTGCTGCCCTTCACCTACTCCATCGATGCCATGCGGGAGGCCATCGGAGGCTTCTACGGGCTCGATTACCTCTGGGATATGCTGTGGCTTGCCCTGCTGTTTGTGCCGGCCGGCTTCGCCATCGGCCTGGGCCTGGGCCGGGCCTCGTTCAACCTGAACCTCCTGTTCGATGAGAAACTCGGCGAGACCGACCTGCTGCTGGCCGAGCCGGTGGCCCCGGGAGTGGAAGCGGCCGAGAACGCCGCCGGGGCATCGGCACCTGCGGCCCGCTTCCACACGCGCACCCTCGTGCGGGCCCTGCTGGATACCGGCGCCTTCCGCGACCAGCTGGTCGCTCGGGCCCAGCGGTTCCAACGGCTCTACCCGCGCCTGGTGCGCGTGGGCTGGGTGGCGCTGTTCGCCCAGCCGCTCATCACCTTCGCCATCATGGTGCTCGTGCGGGCCGACGTGGACACGCGGGCGCTCATGCTCATGGCCATGGTGGTCGGTATCATCGTGGTGGACACCTACCTCATCGTCATCAGCTTCCTGAATGCCCGTCTCACCCGCCAGCTCGCCCTCGCCGACCTGAGCACCGCCGATCTGCATGCGGAAGCCGCCCATCAGCTGTCCCTCGGCTCTCCCCGAGGAGGTGAGCGCCCATGAGGATGATCGCCGCGATCTTCGCCGAGGACGTGCGCCACCTGTTCCGCAACGTCATCGCCGCCATTGTGGTGCTGGGACTCACCCTGGTGCCGCCGCTGTACGCCTGGTTCACCACCCTGGGCTTTTGGGACCCCTACGACAGCACTGGCAACATCAAGGTGGCCGTGGCCTCGGTGGACGAGGGCTACCGCTCCGACCTCCTTCCCACGCCCATCAACGCCGGCGAGTCGGTGCTCAGCGCCCTGCGGGCCAACGATCGCTTCGACTGGCAGTTCGTCAGCGAGCAGGAGGCCATCGACGGGGTGCGCTCGGGGGAGTACTACGCGGCCCTGGTGATTCCGAAGAACTTCTCCGCCGACCTGATGACGGTGTTCACCGGCCAGGTCACCGAGGCGAAAATCGACTACTGGGACAACGAGAAGGAGAATGCCATTGCCCAGCGGGTCACCTCCACCGGGGCGAGCACCCTGCAGGAAACCATCGACGAGACCTTCGCGGATACCGTGGCGAAGGTGGCCCTCGGCACCACGGCGAGCCTCACGAACTTCATGGATGGCGAGGGCATTCTCACCTACGCCCAGACTTTGAGCCAGCGCCTCGAGGCGGCCACGGGCGAGCTTGCGGCGGCGGCCGACCAGACCGAGGCCTACGCCGACCTGCTCGGCGCCACCGGTTCCCTCACCACGGCGGCTGGCACCGTACTAGACGAAGCGGGGAAGGCCCCCGAGGCCGTGCGCCCCCTTATCGGCGAGGGCGACGAGGCCCTCACGGGGGCCCGGGACGCCCTGACGGCAGCCGCCGACGGAGCCGAGGGCGACCTGGCGACGGCTCGAGAGAGCTATGATGCCGTGGCCGCAGCGGTGGAGGAGGCCTTCGCCACCATGGAAGAGGACCCGGCCGCGGCCGCAGCGGTGCTGGCGAGCACCCGCGCCGACGCGGAGGCTTTGGCATCAGCCTACGGGGAACTGAAGGACGCCCTGGCCGCGGCCGACCCCGATAGCCCGGCGGTACCCCTGCTGGGCCGGGCCCAAGAGGCGCTCGGCGCCCTCGCGGAAAGCCTGCAGCAGGCCGAAGGGGCCCTCGGCCACGACAAGGACACGCTGGAGGAGGCCCATCGGAAGGTAGCCGAGAGCGTCGGCCAGGCCCGGGACAGCCTGACCGCTGCCGAGGACACCTACCGCGACCAGCTGAAGGGCGAGCTCGAACGGCTCAGCGCCAGCCTGGGAGCGGTGGGCGACGACACCGAGAGCCTTCTGGACTCCCTGCACGCCACCGCCGCGAGCCTCGGGGGCGCGACCGGCTCCCTCTCCCAGGGGCTCAACGAGGCCGAGCAGGCCCTGCGCTCCTGCGCCGAGGGGCTGCGCCAGGCGCGGGAGCCCCTCGATCAGGCCCGCCGCGACCTGAATGAGGCCGTGAGCAGCGGGGACTTCGAGGCGGTGCGCCGCATCATCGGCGACCGCCCCGGCGCCGTGGCCCAGTTCCTGGCCGCCCCCACCCGCCTCGAGCGCATCCCGGTGTACCCCATGGCCGACAACGGCAGCGCCATGAGCCCCTTCTACACCTCGCTCTGCCTGTGGATCGGCGCCATCTTCATGGTGGCCCTCATGAGCGTGACCGTCTCGCCGACCCAACAGAGGGCCCTGGCCGCGCGGATGGGGCGCGCTCCCACGGAAGCGGAGCTGTACCTCGGGCGCTACGGGGTGTTCTGCCTGCTGGGGCTAGGCCAAGCGCTCATCGTAGGGCTCGGCAACGTGTTCTTCCTCGGAGTGGAATGCGAGCACTTCTGGCTGTATCTGGCCGCCTGCTGCCTGGCCTCGGTGGTGTTCACGAACCTCGTGTACACCCTCACGGTTTCCTTCGGCAACATCGGCAAGGCCATCGCCATCATCGGGTTGGTGCTGCAACTGGCGGGCTCCGGCGGCCTCATGCCCGTGCAAATGCTCTCGGCCCCGCTGTTCGGGGCCATCTATCCGTGGCTGCCCTTCGCCCATTCCATGCCGGCGCTGGAGGGAGCCATGGCCGGCATCTACGGCAATCACTACCTGGTGAACATGGGGCAGCTCGCAGCCTTCCTCATCCCGAGCCTCATACTGGGCCTCGTGCTGCGCCGCCCCGTCATCCGCCTCAACAACTGGGTCCTCGCCAAACTGAACGAGACGAAGTTCCTGTAGAACGACCCCGGTTCAGGGCCGTGGCGAGCGGGGATCCCCTTCGACCAGCCTCTCGATCTTCGCCTCGCAACGAAGCTCTTCGAGGTATTCGTCAGTAAGCGCGAAAGGTGCATCTGGCACGGGAACCCCTAGAGCCTCCCTCTGGACCTGAAGCGATCTCAAAAAGTCCTCGACCGTTTGAACTCGCTTCTCCATCCTTTAGTCCCGCTCCCCCGGTTGACGGACGGTGATCTCCTGGGACTTCACCGACACGCGGGAATTGGGGGGCACCGAGAACGTCACGAAGGTGGAACCGGCAATGACCGAGCCCTTGCCGATGACCGTCTCGCCACCGAGCACCGAGGCGTTGGAGTAGATGGTCACGTCGTCCTCGATGGTGGGATGGCGCTTCACCCCGGCCAAACGCTGGCCGCCACGGGTGGACAGGGCTCCCAGGGTCACGCCCTGGTACAGCTTCACGTGGTCGCCGATGACCGTGGTCTCGCCGATGACGACACCCGTGCCGTGGTCAATGAAGAAGTACTCGCCAATAGTGGCGCCTGCGCCGATGTCGATGCCCGTGGAGGAGTGGGCGATCTCGGTCATCACGCGCGGGATGATGGGCACCCCCAAGTCGTAGAGCACGTGGGCGATGCGGTACACGTAAATGGCGTACAGGCCCGGATAGGTGAAGATGACCTCCTCCTTGGAGCCGGCCGCCGGGTCGCCGTCGTAGAGCGCCTGCACATCGGTGAGCAGCACGCGCTGAATATGGGGCAGTTCCTCGAAGAACTTCGTGCAGATGTCGGCCGTCTGCTCGCAGATGGAATCGCTCGTGCAGCCGCCGCACAAGTGGTTGCCGCTACCCGCCGCCGCATCGCGATCGTCAGAGGTATAGGTGAGCGCCAGAATCAGCTGCTGGCGCAGCACGCTCTCGATATCAATGAGGGTTTGGCCGATGAAGTAGCTCGGGCTTGTAGAGGGGGTCAGCATCTCCGGGCCGAAGTAACCAGGGAACAGCACCCGGCGCAGTTCCGTCAGCAGCCCCTTGATGGCCGTGCGGCTGGGAAAGCGGCGGCCGGGCTTGGTGAAGAAGATCTCGTCCGCCTCGTAATTCTTCTCGATACCGGCGACGATGCGCTCCAAATTGTCTCCGAACATGGGGCCTCCTCAAGGGTTGCGGCGCAGACCGCCCCTCTGGGCGGCTGTCCGTGGTTTTCGATAGGATAGCAGAAAGGCGACGGTTCCCCGTTGCACACAGCGGCCGAGGGCGAAAGGGCTACTATCGAAGGTGAAGATACTAGATGCTCGTTCGACGCCGAATCGCAGCCCGCGCACCTGGCGTCTTTGCCTCGCACGGAAGCCGGCCATGCGGCTTCCCAAGCCAAGCAGCCCCGTTGCCTTCGCTCGCCGGGGCTGCTTGCTCACTGTTGTTTCGCTGGCGCTGACGCTCCAGCGAACTATGCCGACGCTGCGGTGCCGGGAGAGGCCCGGCCTTGCACCTCAGGACTTTCCCTCGCGGCGCGGAGGCCGCTCGGCCGTCCTTCGGCACAATTCCGGGCCTCTCCCGGCACCTCGCTGAGTTCCTTGGGCGAACCTGGGGAACAAAACTGAACTTATTTTTTAGACAATTGGCGAAACGACTTAGTGCGGTTCTTACTTCTTCTGACCGCCCCGGCTCTCACAGTCACAATCGCAATCGCATTTCCCGTCTTCTACGCACTCGCTTTGGCCGCTCGGTCCGTCGCCGCAGAAGACGGCGCGGGTGGGGTGGTCGGACAGGTAGGCCGCCATGGAGTACTGGGTGATGTCGCTGCGGTTGATGATGCCCACGATGTGACCCTCCTCCAGCACCGGCACCTTCTTCAGATGATTCTCGGCCAGCACGCGGCACACGTCGGTCAGATTCGCGTGCACGCTCACGCAGATGGGGCTCGCAGCGCCAATCTCGCTGGCGCGCATCTGCATCACCTTCGCCAGTTTCTCGTCGTAGCCTTCCTCATCGGGCACCGTGCGGTTGATGAGCACGATAGGATCGGTGAACGAGTTGCGGCGAGGGCTCAGGCGCTTCAGAATGTCGCCGTCGGAGATGAAGCCCACCGGCTCGCCCGACGCATCCACGATGGGGGCGGCCGAGATGTTCTTCTCCACGAACAGGCGCATGGCCTCTTCCACGGTGGCGTCCTGGGAAAGGGAGTACACGTCGGTCTTCATGATGGAGGTGAGCAGCGACTTGCGCGTGCCGCCCTCGTCCACGGCCGCTTCCTCGCCGGGCTTGTCCTTCACGAACATAATGGTCATGACCAGGCCCACCAGGCACAGCAGCGTGCACACGAGGAAGGCGGCGTTGATGCCGAACATGGTACCCTGGGCCGCGCCGAAGTCCGGCGTGGCGAAATTCTGCACCTGGGTAGATACGGCGATGATGATGGCCGTGCCGAGAGATCCCGCCACCTGGCGCAGGGTGTTGTTCACCGAGGTGCCGTGGTTCATCACTTTGTTGTCCAGGGCGTTCATGCCCCAGGTGGTGATAGGCATGTTCACGAGCGCCATGGAGAACATGCGCACGGTATACACGATGGTGAGGTAGATAATGCTCGACGTCAGGTTCAAAATAGCGAAGGCGAAGGTGGTGAGCGTCAGCAGGCTCATGCCCACAATGGCCATGCGGCGCGGGCCGTGGCGGTCGAACCACTTGCCGGCGACGGGATTCATGACCCCCATGAGGATGGCGCCGGGCATGAGCACGAGGCCCGAGACCGTAGCCGACAGCCCGTGGAGCGACTGCACGTAGATGGGCATGAGGATGCCGGCGGCCAGCAGCGCCCCCTGCACGAGCATGCCGATGATGGTGCCGATGAGGAAGCGGCGGTTCTTCAGCACATCCACCCGCAGCATGGGGTGGGGAAGCCGTGTCTGGCGGATGAAGAACCACACAACGCCAGCGGTGCCGGCCACGGTAGTGACGATGGGCACCAGAGTGAGCCCGGCCGAGCCCAAAGCCGAGAAGCCGTAGAGCATGAGCCCGAAGCCCAGGGTGGACAGGGCCAGCGACAGCGGATCGAGCACCGAGTCGCCCTTGTTCGCCGGGGCCTTGTTGTCCACGAGGAACAGCGATGCGCCGATGATGACCAGGGACAGCACGAAGATGATGTAGAACAGGATGTGCCAGTCGGCCTGGTCGATGACGAAGCCCGCCACCGTGGGGCCGATGGCCGGGGCGAAGGCGATCACGAGGCCGAAGATGCCCATGGCCGACCCGCGGCGATCCACGGGGAACACGAGCATGAGCACGGTCATGGTCACGGGCATGAGGATGCCGGCGCCCATGGCCTGCACGAGACGGCCACCCAAGAGCACGGGGAAATTGGGGCCGAGTGCCGCCAGCAATGTGCCCGCCGCGAAGGTGGCCATAGAGAACACGAACAGCTTGCGGGTGGAGAAACGATCCTGCAAATAGGCCGTAATGGGAATCATGATGGCGTTCACCAGGGTAAAGCCCGTGGTGAGCCACTGGGCCGTAGACTGATCGACGGCCATCTCCACCATAATAGACGGCAACGCCGGCGTAACCAGCGTCTGGTTCAACACGGTGACAAAGGCGCCGAACACCAGCACCGCCAACATCAGCCATTCCTTGCGGGACAGTTTCATCTTCTACCTCGTCTGCTACTCGTCTCTTGCGTGCGCTTCGCGATATGCATTCTGGGGGGCTGACCTACTGTACCACTGCCCCGGCCTTTGCCCCAGCGGGCCACGCCGAACGGTTGCAGGGCTGGCAACTTGCCCACAGGCCCAGCGCGCGAGCGAGAAAAGCAACAACACTATGAAAGTTCACCGTAAAGCGGTGTCAGTTCGGCGGATGCGGCGAGAAATCGCCTAGGATATATCCCGTAATTTAGTCGACGGATGGGGGCTCTTCCAAGAGGGAAGCGGCCCGAAATCCACCGAAAGGGTGCATGACGGTATGTATACCGCACTTTGCTTGTTGCTTGTTGTCCTGTTCTTGTTGATGAACGCGTTCTTCGTTGTGGCCGAGTTCGCCCTCGTGCGCGTCCGCCGCAGCCAGATCGATATGGCTGTGGCCGAGAAGCGCCGCGGCGCCGAGGCGGCCCGCGATGTGACGACTCACATCAACGCCTATCTGTCCGCCTGCCAGCTGGGCATCACCTTGGCCTCCCTGGCCATCGGCTGGCTCGGCGAGCCGGCCGTGTCCGCCGTGCTGGAAGGCCCGCTGCTGGCCCTCGGCCTGCCCGAGGCCGCCATCCACCCCATCTGCGTGGCCGTGGGCTTCTTCATCGTGACGGCCCTGCACGTGGTGGTGGGCGAGCTTATCCCGAAGTCCTTCGCCATCTTCTCCACCGAGAAGTACGCTCTGCGCACCGCCGGGCCGCTGCGCATCTTCTATCGCATCACCTACCCCATCATGGTCATCTTCAACGGGGTGACTAACTGGGTGATGAAGCTGTTCGGCCACGATCCGGCCGACGAGCATGAGGTGTACACCGGCGATGAGATCAAGCTGCTCATCGACGAGTCCACGGAAAACGGCCTTATCGACCCGGAGCAGAACGAGTTCGTGGACAATATCTTCGACCTGGGCGACAAGGACGCCGAGGGTATCATGACCCCCCGCACCGACGTCATCTGCCTGGATACCGAGGACACGCTGGAGGAGAACCTGGAGCTCATCCGCCAGTACAAGTACTCCCGCTACCCCGTGTGCCACGGCTCGAAGGACCACATCGTGGGCTTCGTGCACACCAAGGACCTCGTGGATATGCCCCTGGACACGCCCATGAGCGAGTGGAATATCCGCGAGCTGCCCGCCGTCCCCGAGAGCATTCCCATCGCGAAGCTGCTGGAAACCATGCAGGAGCGCTGCACGAAGATCTGCGTGGTGGTGGACGAGCACGGCGGCACGGCCGGCATCGTCACCATGAGCGACATCATGGAGCAGATTGTGGGCCGCATCGACGATGAGTACGTCCACGACACCGATGACGACGTAGAGGAGCTGCCCGACGGCACCTACCAGATCAACGGCACCCTGGCCATCAACGACCTGGTGGAACTGCTCGGCTTCGAGCCGGAGGAAGCCGACGACGTGGAAACCGCCGGCGGCCTGCTGCTCACGCTGTTCGACCGCATTCCCGCCGAGGGCGACGTGGTGGTACTGGAGCATCGCGGCACCAAGGTGACCTTCACGGTGCTGGTCATGGATCGCCTGCGCATCGACCGCATCTGCATGGCCATCGACCGCCCCGACGAGGAATAACGGGCGGCCCCGAGAGCTTCGTATCCGGGCGGTCTTCGGGCCGCCCTTCGACCGATCATACGGCCCCATGTATAATGTCCCCGTATGATCGAGGGCCACAACGAGAAGGGACATGCCGTTGCAGCGCAATCACGGGCGGTGGCTCGGAAAAGATCTGCTGCTGGCCATGATGGGCATCTCTGCTCTTTTGACGGCCCAGTCGCTTGAGGCTCCTTACGAGATCGCATGCTTTCTCTCGGTAGGGCAGGGCCGTGTGCCGGCAACTATCGTAGATGTGGCCGCGACCTCGCTTATCTCCTGTGCAGCATTTATCGTGGGCAACAGACTGGCCCGAACGCTCATGCAAGTCCCCTGCGCCGTGGCAAGTGCGGCCTGCTGCCTGGTGGGATTGGCAACCCAGGGCATCAGCGGCACCTTCTCTCCCCTCGGTCTCATTCTCATGTCTGCCGGCGGCACTATCTTGCTGTTCTGCTGGTTGGCGACTGTTTGCGCGCACCGTGATATCGGAATCGTCGAGTTGATGATAGAAGTCGAGGTGCTCGTATCCGCAGCAGCCCTTCTCCCTTCCCTCCTGCCGGCATCGTGGCGCCTCGCCCTGGCCGGCGTATGCGTAGCATCATCGGCGGCGGCTTTTTACCTCCTTCAACAGGGCACTCTTCCCAATTCGGAACCCGAGTGCGCCTTTAGCATCGATCCTCCATCGTTGGCTAAAATTCTCTGCAGTTTCTTCGTCATTGGTCTCGTGGTGGGGATGCTGCAATATTCGGTTTTCCTGCAGCAGGTGGAAGGCGAGATGTTCCCCGTCATCATCGCCATCATATCGCTTGCGCTCGTGCTCTGGCTGTTCAACCACGGCCGGGACTTCAATCTGTCGGCGTGGACGAAAGTGGTTGCAACCCTCTCGCTCATTGCCCTTATTCTCGTGTTGTTCTCCTCATCTCTGATCTATTTTGCCTATGTACTGGCCGGCATTGCCTACGCCCTTCTCGAGTGCGGTGCCCTCTATGTGGGACTGCTGTTGGGGCGCCTCTACCCTGACACCCGCGTAAGGATTTTAGCCACCGCATGGTGCGTAGGGGCTTTGGGGGCCCTCCCTATCATGGTCTCCGCTTTTCTCGGATTCGATATAGCCGGCCGCGCTACCGTGCTCTTCATGGCCCTGTTGCTCGTTGTAGCGTCAATTTGGATTTTAGAAGATCGGAATATGTCGTTGCTGCTGTCCTCTGGCAGCGAGGGAGGATCCCTGTCGCTGGCAAGCCAGTCCCTCGAGACGTTCTGCGAGAGTATGGGCTTGACTGCCCGCGAGCGCGACGTGTTCAGCTTGTACATTATAGGGCGCAGCGCTCCCTATATCGCCGAGAAACTAGTGATCAGCGAGAGCACCGTGAAATCTCACCTGCAGCATATCTACACTAAGTGCGATGTCCATTCACGCCAGGAGCTTATCTCTCTCGTTGAAGCTGTTCGAGAGAGTTAGAGTTCTCCCTGTTCAAAAGGTATTCGTACGTTTCGTAGGAGAAGAGTTTTCCCCTATTTCATACGTTTCTCCCGTTTCGCCGCCTCCGAAAATGCGGTGATATGGGCACTATCTTGCCGTACAATGAAAGAGGAGGAAATTATGGCAATGGAGGAAAAGGGCGCGGGGGCAATGACCCGGCGCGGGTTTCTAACGGCCCTGGGCCTGGCGGGCGTTTCCGCGGCCGGCACCGGCCTTGTTGGCTGCTCTCCGAAGCAGACATCGGAAACTCCCGGCAACGAGAGTGCCGCCCTCGCTGACACCGGCACTCTGGTGGAAACCAACATCCCCGAGGACAAAATCATCGAGACCGTCGATTGCGATGTATGCGTCGTTGGCCTTGGCGTAGCGGGTGTGGGAGCCCTGCGCTCCGCCGCTGAAGGAGGGCTCAACGTGGTTGGCGTGGAGAAGGGCAGCAAGCCCAGCGCCCGCTCCAACATGTTCGCTGCATTCGGCACCGAGAAGACGCGCGCCGTCGGAATCGAGGACATCAGCCCTACCGAGGTGGCCAACGAGCTCATGACGCAAATGTCGCATCGCGCGGACTACCGCATAACCACGAAGTGGCTCAAGAACTGCGGGGAAGCTTTCGAGTGGTACACCTCCGCATACGACGGACTCCTGTGGATCGGCATGGAAGACGAGCTTCCCGAGGATCCCAACCAGTTGTTCGTCTGCGCCGACACGCTTACGAGCGGCATCTACCGTTTCGGAATCGACCACGAGCGCCTCTTCGCCGGATGCTGCTGCATCAGCGGCGGCGGCGAGACCCATACGCCCGTTTTGCAGGCTAATGTGGATGCGGCTTTGGCCACGGGCAACGCGCAAGTGCAGTTCTACTCTCCAGCTGTGAAACTCGAAACGACCGACGGGCAGGTAACTGCTGTGATCTGCCGCAATGACGAGGAAGAGGGCTACACGCGCTATCGTGTCTCCAAGGGCGTGGTGCTCGCCACGGGCGGCTATTCCCACAACGAGAAAATGCTGGGGCAGTATGCTCCGTGGATTCTGAAGAACCAGGACAAATTCCTGTTCTCATACGAGGTGACGGATCACGACGGCAACCCCGCCGATACCGGCGACGGCCAACAGATGGGCATGGACGTCGGCGGCCACCTGGACGTGGGGCCCCATGCGGTAATGGCCCACATCCTTCAGTTCGGCCAGGAGTTCTTCCTGCAAGTCAACGAGCATGGCGAGCGCTTCACCAACGAGGATCTCAGCATGACCAATATCGCCAAGGTCATGCAGAACCAACCAGGCAGCAAGGTTTTCCAAATCATAGACAGCCACTGGCCCGAGCAATACCCGATGCTTGAGATGGTCATGCAGAACATCCGCAGCTACGGCGACGGAGAGGGCTTTTCGGCCCAAGCCGATTCACTCGAAGAGCTCGCCTCTCAGCTGGAACTCAGCGCAGATGCCACCCAGAATTTAACCGCAGCAGTCGCGCGCTACAACGAGCTGTGCGAAAAAGGAGTCGATGAGGATTTCGGCAAGGCAGCAGAGAAGATGTTCCCCGTGGTCGATCCTCCCTTCTACGCGATCACCTACGATATGCTCAAGCACACTTCAGTGGAAGACGTAAGCTGCATGCGCTTGCTCGTAACCATGGGCGGCCTTGTAACCGACGATAACGCTCGCGTGCTGGACGATGACTCGAACCCCATCCCCGGTCTGTTTGCCGTCGGCAACGTGCAAGGCGGCCGTTTTGTGGAAGACTACCCCTTCACCTTGTCTGGGGCCAGCCACGCCGCCGCTCTCACCTATGGGTACCTGACAGGCAAGTATCTCGCCGAGCAGGCCTAAACGGCGTCATTTTGGCGTGCGCGGGGCCCTCAGAATTTCCCGCGCGCCAATCGATCCCTCTGGCCCAAACAGTAAAGAACCCCGGCCTGGGCAAAGTGCCGGGGTTCTCCCTTTTCCGCTGACTGGCTCCACTATCGAAAAGCGTAAGCCGCCGGGGTAGCTCCCCTCGAGGACTATCGGGATTCTAAGACTCCTCCCCGATAAAACGCATGGCGCTCTTCCAGGTGATAGCCTCGAACTCCTCGGGGGTGAAGGGCATGGCCTCCAGCATACGGTACTCGGTGGCAGGGCTCCACATGGGGAAGTCGCTGCCGAACATCACGCGGTCGGGGCCGTAGGCGCGCACCAGTTCCACGGTACGACGGGGCCCGAGGAACTCCAGGGCGCTCGACGTGTCCACGAAGCAGTTCTCGTTTTCCAAGTACTCCAGGGCATAGTCGAAGATGGACCAGCCGCCGAAATGGGCCGCATCCACCTTCAGGCGCGGGAACGTGCGCAGAATGCGCTTCAGGCGCCGCGGATGCGAATAGTCGTAGCGGTAGTCCCCCGTATGAATGACGATGGGCAGGCGCCCCTCGATCACCTCATACAGGTGCATGAGACGCGGGTCGTCCATATTCACCATCTGGGTATCGGGGTGAATTTTCACGCCCTTCAGGCCCAGCTGGATAGCGCGATCGATCTCGCCTTCCACGTCCACGTAGTCCTGGTGCATGGTGGCGAAGCCGATGAACTCAGGGTGCAGGAAGCACTGGTCGGCGATGAAGTTGTTGATGGTCTCCACTTGCTCGGGGGACGTGGCCACCGAGTGCACGATGTGGTGGGTGATGGGCGTCTCCGCGTCGGCCGCCAGCAGCGCCTCTGCCGAGGCATCGGGCGCGGCCATGGTCACGCGATAGAAATCGCCCACCGCCGCCGAGGCCCTCGCGGCAATCTTCGCAGGGTAGATATGGGAATGGGCATCAACGACAGCCATGGGGAAATCCTTCGACGAACGTGCGGTTTTTCTCTATTGTAAAGAGGCACTCGTTTCAAGAACATGACCAATTCGCCCACCTTGACGGCAAAATGCGCGAATGGTTATTCACTTGTCGGGCAATGTCAGCGAGCGGTTATCCCCTCGCAGGGTTCGAATCCCTACGTAATAGCGGCACTTTTCCCAATGAGGGACAACCTTACTTGAAACAAAAAAGATGGCGGAGGAGGAGGGATTCGAACCCTCGTCACCGGGGTTACCGGTGAAACGGTTTTCGAGACCGCCGCATTCAACCACTCTGCCACCCCTCCGCAGGGGCGAGGCACCGCTTCGGTGCCGTAGCAAACGCCGCATAGGGGCGTATATAGAAGCGAGCCTTAACGGCTCGCGAATTAACTCTGGCGGAGAGGCGGGGATTTGAACCCCGGATACGCTTTTGGCGCATACACGATTTCCAATCGTGCTCCTTCGGCCAGCTCGGACACCTCTCCACGTAGCCTTGCCTCGCAAAGGCGAAGCGTTTAAGAAGTATAGCGCACGGCACAGCCCCAAACAAGAAGTTTTTTGCAGAAGTCCACGAAAAAGCGCCTGCGGCCGAAGCTAGCAGGCGCTTTCCTTCCAGGCAATAACCCGATGCGATGGCGCAGTTCGCCGCAGAGAGAACTCCGTTACTCCGCAGCGCCTTCGGCAGGTTGCTGACCCTCAGCGGGCTGGCCGGCGTCATCTCCCTGGGCGGGCTGGTCTCCCTCAGCAGGAGCCTGAGCATCCGCGTCACCGCCGGCAGTCGGCTGATCGCCGGCACTGCCGCTGTCAGCGCCCTCGGCCGGCTGCTCGCCCGCGTCGGGGGTAGCGTCGCCATCAGTCGGCTGCTCGCCGTCAACGACCTCGGGCTCGATGGTCACGGGGTTGCCCTCGCCGTCAACGGCGGTCACGCCCGTGTCCTCGGCCCCGTCCTTCGGGAAGTTCGCCATATCGACGTAGTAGGGCAGGCCCTCGGGCATATCGTTAATGACGATGTCGGCCGACTCGCGCTGGCCCTCGAGCCAGGTGTAGTAAGCCTGAGACTCGTTGGAAGTCTTCACGGCATTGCGCAGGGCATCCTGGAACTCCGTCGGCAGTTGGTCGAGGCTATCCAGCGTTTCCGGAGCCTCGAACTGCTCGGTGCAGGTGATGATGTGGATGCCATAGGTGCTCGGCACCAGGCCGCTCACGTCGCCCACGTTCAGCGTGGCCAGGGTGTCGCTGTACTCGGTCACGAAGTTGCTCAGATTGTTCCAGCCCACGTTGCCGCCGTCAGCCGCCGAGGCGGTGTCCTTGGAGTAGGACTCGGCCGCCGTGGCGAAGTCCAGCTCGCCGGCGTTGATCTTCTCGAGCACCTGCTGGGCCGTGGCCTCATCGCTGGAATCGAACAGAATGTGGGACGACTTCTTCGCGCCGTCGAAGGAAGACAGGTAGTTCTGCTCGTTGGCCAGGGCCAGGGCATCCTCATCGGTGGCCTCGGCGGCCTCTTCGGCCACCTTGGTCTTCAGCTGCTGGGACACGAGCGACAGCTCGATGTTCTCACGGTACTCGTCCTCGGTCAGGCCCACGGCGGACAGAGCCTCGCCCCACGCCTCGTCGGAATCGTAGTGGCCCTTCATGGCGTCGACATACTCGTTCACCTCATCGGGATTCGCGGTCACGCCCAGGGATTCGCTCCCCTGTTTCACGAGTTCCTGGTCGACGTAGCCGTTGATGATCTCCTCGCGGACGGTCTCCGGCGTGTAGTCGTTCTCAGCCAGCCATTCGCCCCACGCCTGCTCATCGGTCAGGCTCATCTGGGCGCGAATATCCTGGATAGCCTGGGTGACCATGTCCTCCTGGATTTCCACGCCGTTGACGGTTGCGGCCACACCACCAGTGTACACGGGCGCGTCGCCGGAAGAGTTCTCAGCGCAGCCCACAACGCCCACGGCGCACACGGCCGCAAGGCCCATGGTGGCAAGCGATTTCGCAAAGGTCAGCTTCTTCATACATACCTTCCCTCATAGGTGACTGGGCCGCCGAATTCGTTTCGCGGGTGCGTTTTGAGACAGTCCCAGATGATTTCACAAGGCATTTTCCCATGGGGATGCGCACGGTAACAACCGCCGCACAATTTGCCCACTTTTGATTCACGGTTCGTCAATTACAGAAAAGACAAACCCCACGTCAACGCTGATGAATTGACGCGGGGTTTGGATAAGGAAGCGCAACGGAGCGAGGCGCGAAACAGGGGCGCTACTTCTTCGAGGCCTTCTTGCGATCGGTGGCGGACAGCAGGCGCTTGCGCAGGCGAACGGACTGCGGGGTCACCTCCACCAGCTCGTCGTCCTCGATGTACTCCAGGGCCTCTTCCAGGGTGAAGGTGATGGGGGGCGTCAGCTGAATGGCCTTGTCGGCGGAACTGGAGCGCTGGTTGCCGAGGGACTTCGTCTTCTCGACGTTCACCACCATGTCGCCTTCCTTGGCGGACTCGCCCACGATCATGCCCTCGTAGCACTCGTCGCCCGGGCCCACGAACAGACGCCCGCGCTCCTGCAGGGTATCCAGGGCGTAGGCCACGGCCTTGCCCGTGGACATGGCGATCATGCCGCCGTTCTTGCGGCCGGCCATCTCGCCGGAATAGGGACCGTACTCCTTGAAGTGATGGAACAGCATGGCCTCGCCGCGGGTGGCGTTCAGGATGCGGGTCTTCAGACCCATGGTGCCGCGGGAAGGAATGCGGAAGGTGAGGTGCGTCATGGTCTCGTCGGAGGACATGTCCTCCATGATGCCGCCGGCGGTGCCCATGACCTCGATGGCCTTGCCCGCGTACTCGTTGGGCACGTCCACCGTGGCTTCCTCGATGGGCTCCAGCTTGCTGCCGTCCTCGGCGGTCTTGTACACCACGCGGGGGCGGCCCACCTGGAACTCGAAGCCCTCGCGGCGCATGGTCTCCATGAGCACGGACAGGTGCAGCACGCCGCGGCCGGCCACCTCGATACCGGTCTTGTCCTCCAGCTCGTTGATGCGCATGGAGATGTTGCTCTCCTTCTCGCGCATGAGGCGCTCCTTCAGCTGGCGGCCGCCCACGATCTCGCCCTCGCGGCCTACGAGCGGGCTAGAGGAGGCCTCGAAGACGACGGCCATCGTAGGCTCTTCCACGGCGATGGGGGCCATCTCCACGGGGTTGTCGGGGCAGGTGATGATGTCGCCGATATCGGCATCCTCGATACCGATGACGGCCACGATGTCGCCGGCGTCGGCGGCAGTCACTTCCGCCTTGCCGAGGTTCTCGAAGGTGTACACCTTGCGAATCTGAGCCTTGCGCTCGGTGCCGTCGGCCTTCACCACGAGCACCTGCTCCTTCTCGTGCAGCGTGCCGCTCACCAGGCGGCCGACGCCGATGCGGCCCTCGTAGCTGGAATGGTCCACGGTGCACACCTGCAGGGCCACCGGGCCGTCGATATCCACGTCGGGGGCGGGAATCTCGCTCACGACGGTGTCCAGCAGCGGCACCATGTCCATGTTGTCGTCATCGGGGGTCAGGCGCGCGTAGCCGTTCACGGCCGAGGCGTACACCACGGGGAAGTCCAGCTGCTCGTCGGTGGCACCCAGCTCCACCATGAGATCGAACACCTTGTCCACGGCGCCCTCCGGGTCGGCGTTAGGACGGTCGATCTTGTTCACCACCACCACGATGCGCAGGCCGCGCTCCAGGGCGTGGGACAGCACGAAGCGGGTCTGGGGCTTGGGGCCCTCGTAGGCATCCACGATGAGCAGGGCGCCGTCGGCCATGTTGAGCACGCGCTCCACCTCGCCGCCGAAGTCGGCGTGACCAGGGGTGTCGATGACGTTGATCTTCACGCCCTTGTAGTTGATGGAGATGTTCTTGGAGAGGATGGTGATGCCGCGCTCGCGCTCCTGGTCGTTGGAGTCCAGCACGCGCTCTTCCACCTGCTGATTGTCGCGGAACACGTGGGAGGCCCACAGCAGACGGTCCACGAGGGTGGTCTTGCCGTGGTCGACGTGGGCGATGATGGCGACATTGCGGATATTCTCTTGCTTCATGAATCTTCTTTCTTATTCGGTTTGGGGCCTAGAAATTATAGCGCTTTGCAGCGGGTATTAACGATGATCGGCGCGGACGGTGCAGGGAAGCCACTCGCCGCGGTGGCATTTACTCATCCAGCAGAGCCTCGTACTCCCGGCGCTCTTCGGTCAGCTTCGCAAGGTGCTCGTTCAGGGTGTTCAGGTTGCGCTGGGCGCTGATGGCCTGTACGACCCCCCAAATAGCCGCAGGCACCGCCATGGCGGCGATGAACCCGAAGATACCGAAGGGACGGCGGATGGTGAAGAACGCGGCCACGGCGCCGATGCCGGCCATGGCCAGGCCGTTGCGGCGCTCGTCGGTAACCGTGTCGCGCTGGGCCACGAGCTGGGCCCGGGCCGCAGCGATGCCGGCCAGGCGCGCCTTGATCTCGGCCTCGGTGAGGTACTCCACTTCCACGTCGCCCTCGGTCTCGGTCCACGAACGAGCGGCGCCGGACGGGTGAGAAGCGCTGCTGCTTGCAGAGGAACCGCGGCCGCGGCGGCTGCCGCTCGACGAGGTCAGCAGCTCATAGGCTTCCTGGAGCCGCTTGAACTGCTCGGTGGCGCGGCTCTGGAGCTTCTCGTTGCCGGCGAACTTATCGGGATGCAGGATCTGCACCGTTTCGCGGTAGGCAACCTTGATGTCGTCGGCCGAGGCATCGTCTTCCAGGCCGAGTATGTGAAGGGCTTCGTTTCTGTTCATGCGGGCCATCCTAGCATGAGCGGGCTTTCTTCGACCGCGCGGCCACGAATACCGCAAGAATCAACAGCAACGTGCTCGCCGCCATGCCCAACTCGTCCAGGGCGTTCCCCGTCAGATAGGTATCGGGCAGAGGGAAGCCAAGGCTCAAGCTGGGAGCGAAGTACAGCAGATCGAAAGCGGCGTGCAGCAATATGGGGAATCCCAGCGAGCGCAGTACCGCGCCGTCGCGAGCGGTGAACCAACGGCTGCTCACGACCAGGGAGCCCATGAGGAAGCCGAAGGCCGTGCCCTCGACGACCTTGAGCATCGCCTGGATCGCGACGGCTGGCGAGAGAGCGGGGAGGGGGGTTCCGGGGGCAGGGAACAGGTGGGCAATGCCGAAGAGCACTGAGCTGGCCACGACCGCGAACGAGGCGGCCCCTTGCGGGCCCCGGCACCGGACCGGTGCGCTAACCAAGGGCGCGTTGTTTCGGGCCAGCCAACGGATCACCGCAGCCAAACCCCACAGCAACAGCCCGCGAAACAGCAGCTCTTCAGTCACAGCCGCTTCAAGCGACACGACCACGGCTTCACCGAAGCCGGCCGGAGAAAAGGATGACAGGACGGCAGCGAGATCGCGGCCAGCGGCCAGCTCCGGCTGCACCTGTGCGGCGGCCGAGGCCAAGCCGCCACACGCGCCGGCCAGGAGAACGAGGACGACGATCGCGGAGCGCCCATTATGTCGCAAGCATTTCATAGGGCTTCATTATAATGGTGCCGCAGTATCCACCTTCCTGGGAAGGAGCTCCGTGGCCCTATCGCGCGGAACCTCGGCCTTCACCCTGAAAATGGCCGCCATTGCAGGTATGACCTGCAATCACGTAGCGAATATCTTCGGCGACGTCATGGCGCCGGCGGCTACGGTGTTCTTCTTTACCCTGGGCGGTCTCACCTTTCCCATCATGGCGTTTCTGCTGTGCGAGGGCTATCGCCACACGTCAAGTATCAGACGCTACGCCACTCGGTTGGCACTGTTCGCCGTCATCGCCGAGGTGCCCTGGTTTCTGCTGTGGGGCCCATCGCTGAACGTGCTGTTCACGCTGCTCATCGGCCTCGGCCTGCTGTGGGCCGGCGATCATCTGCGCAGCCGGGTGGGCTATGGGCTGGTGCTTGTGGCCGGCGTTGCTGCCAGCTGGTTTTGCGACTGGGCCATTGCGGGGCCGCTCATGGTCGTTTTCTTCCATCGCTTGCGGGAACAGCCACGCGGTGTACTGAAAGTCATGGCCGCCTTCGGCGCGGTCTTCGGCATTCCCCAGCTCATAAGCGTGCTGGGCACAAACCCGGGAGCGGCCGGGGCGCTTCTCCCGGCCATCCAATGGGGCGCGCTGGGCTACTACACCCTGGGCTTCGCTCTGGCCACCTTCCTCATGACCACCTACAACGGCCAGCGCGGACCATCCCTCAAGTGGTTCTTCTACGCCTACTACCCCGCCCACCTCCTCATCCTCTGGCTCATCGCACAATTCGTCTAGAGGGCGCGGCCTTGCAGGCTCCAGCTAGGCAAATGCAAGTGTCTTCTTCTCTTCAGCGCACTGCACAAGATAGAGGTTTATAAGGTTCTGATAGGGAATGCCTGTGCGAACGGCTTCTTCTTTGAAGTACTCGATAGCCTCAACATCGAGACGAATAGTAACCGCGCGGCGAATCCTCCTTGCATGGGGATTCGGCTTTGAGTCCTCGAAATCATATTCAGCTCTCATGGCAATACCTCCAGTAGGTCTTTCCCTCGGTTTTCGTTGCCTCCCGCGCGGAAATAATCCGTATGACATTTCCCTTTTCCCGATAGCAATGGCACACGATCAGCATACGCCCTTTCCGGCTCATACCCAAAATGACGAAGCGCTCCTCATCATCGGAATGATCGGGATCCGCGATAATACGAGCGTAAGCATCGGAGAACACCGTTGAGGCCTCCTCGAACGTAACCCCATGCTTAAGAATATTCGCCCGGTTCTTTTTTGGGTCCCAAGCGAATGATACACCAAATATTGCCAACATATTGCTACCATACCTATCCCTAGCGAAATTGAAATCTTTGCATTCGGGAGCACGTGACGTCTTGCCTGTCGCTACCGACAGGCACTCCATCCTACAAAACGCAAATCGCATCCATGACGCAGGAGAGCCGTATATTGTTCCCTCCGCGTGCCGTCGCAGCGTCGCGCTGGGACCACCGCAACTCTCCCTTGAGACGCCGTGGCTTCTCTTTCCCCACGACACGAGCTATGGCAGAGCCGCAGAATTCTCGCCCAGGGTCATCGGAGAGTCTCATCGCGAGCTCCAGCCAAGCACCGGCGGACGCCTTCTTCTCAATGCAAAAAGGGCGGTGCCGAAGCGCCGCCCTTGGGGGGGTATGTTGTTGCGAGCCAGTTAGGCGGCGATGAGGGCCGCTAGCTCCTCGCGGCCGTGGAAGCGCACCGCTTGGCCGGGGGGTCGTGGGCGGGCAGCACTTCCCCCTCCCACACGTTGCCGTTATCCTTGAACTTCTCCGAACGGACGACCCAGCGAAACGCCGCCCAAGACGACCCACCATAGATCAGAGTATCACCCCCCCCCGTGCGGACAAGCAGTCAATAAGAGAAAAAGTCAACTATTCTGTCGATCGGTTGGATATTTTCCATTGATGAACTGGTTTTTTACCGATAATCGTTCTTTTACAGAAGAACAAAGCGGAAAGCAACTTTGACAGGGTAATGACTGGCTAAGTTCTGATAAAGAATAACAAAATCGTTGGCGAGCGGTTACCTGGCTCCTCCAGCCAAGAACGCCGATCGCGGGAAACGAGGGGAATATCCCTACCTCCCCGCCTCACGGTTCTCGGCAAGATGGCCTACAACAGTTCCCACCACGCACAGGGCCACGGCCATGAGCACAGCCCAGCCCAGGAGCAGCATGCCCGCCGTGGAGCCCAGGGCCATGAGGAAGTAGCCCACGAGGGGCATCGAGAACACCACGCGACCAAGCACATTCTGGAACGGAACGGGCCGCAGATCCACATCCTCGTTCGCATCGCCCTTGGTGACCAGCTCGCCAGCATCACCGTCTATGGCTTCCACGCGGTGGATGATGACCTCTTCCCCCTGCCAGAAGGCGGCCACATCGCCCACCTGGAGTGCCACGCCGTCAACAGGATCGGCGTATACGAGGCTGCCCGTAGGGTAAGCCGGTTCCATGGATCCGGAAATAATGGCATAGGGCTGCATACCCATGACCCGCGGCACCACCGAGGATCCAATACCCACAAGGGCCAGAGCCAGCAGCAGCGCGGCTCCGAGAGCCGAACACAAACGGGCGACGCGCCGCATCCGCGCCAAACGGCGCTCCACCGCGCGGGAAAAGGCATCGCGCGACTCAGAGGGGGCTATGTCAACCGGATGTTTGGCCATGGATTCAATGTATCACGCATCGGCTTCAGTGCGGTATAGAACAAAGGGGAGGACGGGCGTGAAAACCCGTCCTCCCCTTCCATTGCGCCGCAGGGACCTTAAGCGGCCGAAGACTCAGACTGGTCTTCCTTGGCCTTGCGCAGGCCTCGCACGAGAATGAAGGCAATGGCGCAGGCCAGCACGGCCGCGGCCACAGCCCAGGGAATCCAGGAGGTCTGAGCGGCCGCGCCGGCCTCGGAGCCGGGAACGGCCTCGGCGCCGCTTGCGAGGGCCGTCTCATCGTCGTTAATAGTCTCAGTACCCGGGGTGGCGAGAGGCGTGCCGTCATCGGCCAGCACCTCGGTGCCCGCGTCGGTCGTGAGGGGCACCGCCGCGCCGATGGGCTGGACAGGAGTGGGGGCACCGGCCCCCTCGGCCGTACCGCCGGCGCCAGGCGTCGTGGCCTCAATGGGATTGACCGGGGCACGCTGGGCCACCTCGTCCGTCGGGTCGGTCGTGTAGGTGCCCTCGGCCCGGGAGCCATCGGGATTCACCACATCCACCGTGCCGTCGGGCTGGGGTTCGGTGGTCGTGCCCTCGGCCAAGCGCGTGTAGCGGTAGGTAATGACGTTCTTCGTCTCGTCCTCGCTCAGCACGATGTCGATGAGCGTTGCATGGGGCACGTAGTTCTCAATGTACGCGGGAGCCGTGGCCGGCACATCTCCGATGTCACCAAAGAAGGTCTGGGACTCGGCGAGTTCGGTGCCGTCAGCAGCATCTACGTAGTTCACCGTGAAGGCCACGCGGTTGGCCATAATGCCGTAGGCCACCACATAATCGGCGTCTTCCGTCACGGGCACGGAACCGACCAGGGTGCCATCGCCCCTCACATAGGCCACCATAGGGGTCTTCGTGCCAGCGAGGTTTTCACCGTCGCGGTTCTTATCGGAGCGCTCGTTGTCGAGACCGGCCAGGCGCACGCCCTTGGCGTAGTACTTGCTATCCGCCGGCACCTCCAGGGTCACGCCCTCGAAGGAGAGGGGCTCGCCCGGCACCTGATCGGTGAAGGTGCGCTGGGTCTCGCCGCCAGTGAACGTGCCCTGATTGCCGCTGTACAGCGTAATGGTGTAGGTCGTGCCCTCGTAGGAGGTCATGGCCCCAGCCGCAGGCGCAGCAGTCACCGGCTCATCAGCAAAAGCCGCGGGCGCTGCCAGAGAGGTGGCCAGCACCACGGCACCGCACATCGCCCCAAAGCGGCGACTCCACTTCTTCATATTCTTCATCGGGCGTCGCCCTCCTTGTCGCTCCTCTTACGGCTGCGTACCGCTGCCACAATCACTACCCCCGCAGCTACAACAGCCACGGCCACGATGATGCCCAAGGGCAGCATATCTCCCGTCTGGGACAGCTTGCCGCCAGACTTCTTGGTATCCCCGTTCTTGGGAGAATCCTTCTGCTTGGGATCGTCCTTCGGCTTGACCGTATCCTCGCTGGGAGGATCGGCCTTTCCCGGCGTTCCCTCTTCGTCGGAGGGCTCTGCCGCGAAGGCCAACTGCACGCTGGCATCGGTATCGAAGTAGGTGTTGCCGTGGGTCTCGCCGTCGATGGCCACTTCCAGCACCATATAGGCCCGGGCATCGGCGGCCAGGGTATCCAGGTAGAACCACTCGCCCGTCGCCTCGGTGGCATCGAACAGACCGCGGGTCTTGGTGCCGTCTCCCTCCACTTCGCCCGAAACCACCTCGTTGGTGAGAATCACCTTCTCCTCGTTCTTGGGCGTGATGTAGGTGAGCTTGTAGCCGTAGGAGCCACCGGAACGCTCGTTGGCGTTGGCCATGGACTCTTCCATGGTGGTCAGCACTTTGTTGCGCATATACCAATCGGCCGAGCCCTGGGGGCCTTCCTTCATCTCAATGGTGAAGCGCGCGCTGTCTCCCGGCTGCATGGAGCCGAGGGTCTTGGTGATGTTCGCCGTACCCTCGTCCTTCATCTCGGTACCGGTGAATTCCACCGTCCAGGCCTCGTCATAGGTTTTAGCGAAGGCCGGAGCAGCCACGACCAGCGACACCACCACAGCGGCGACAAACGCCAGCAACAGGGCTGCGAGGCTGGGCAGGGTGCGGTTTTTCGTCAGGCAATGCATCGGATCACCCCGCTATTCCCCAGCCGTCTCATCGGACCACTGGTCGAGGCCCAGCGCCTGCACATCCACACCCCACGCGCTCTTGGCGGCTGCTGCGGCGTTGTTCACCTGCACAGAATCCACCTGGGCCGACAGGGCCAGATAGCAGTTGGAGTAATCTTGCTTCACATTTTTGATGGCATCGCTCACGCGGATACCGGCCACAGCCGGTTCGGCGGCGGTGTTCTTCTCCAACATGGGGCGGTAGTAGTACACCTCGCGCTCGTCGGTGCATTCCGCCTCCGAGCGCACCCAGTGCTCGTCGAATTCGTCGTCCAGCACCAGCTCGATGAGGCCTGGATCCAGTGTGGCGCTCTTCTGGGGATCGCCGTTCTCTCCCGTGGCCCAGTACTTGCGCACCGTCAGGCGCACGTACTCGTCCATATCAGCTGACACGTTCTTAACTGAGAGGAACTCCTGGTACACCTGGCCCGGGGCCATAAACTCCTCAACGGCGCCAGTGGAGGCGTTCACGATCTGCCAGCCGGCCTTCTGGTCGAGCAGCTTGCCGATGCCCTTCGCATCGGGGTCCACGTCCACGCCGTTCTCGGTCAGCGTCACGCCAATGTGGGTCTGCTGGATCTCGGCCACGTAATCGTCGCTTTGGAACACGAGGGCGGAACGGGCCGGGCTCACGGTCATCATGACGAGGCATACCACGAGCCCCGCGGAAAGCGCGATCAGCAGGATGCGCGTCTGCAAATCAAGGGTCTTCAGCGTCTTCAACATGGGCTACTCACCATCCTGGGCGGTCAGGTACTTCTCGCCATCGGCGAAGGTGCCCAGCAGCGGCTGGGCCGCCTCGAAGGCTCGGGCGCTCGCGCACTGCTGCACCACGGCCACATCGAAACCGTGGGTGACCTTCTCGGCATCCACCGTCACGATAGCCTTCAAGGCCGGGGTGGAAGCACCGGGGGCCACGGGCTCGGCGTAGTACCACCAGCCCTCGCCGTTGTCGTTCACGGCCTGGGTCCAGCCCGCGCTGGCCTCGAAGGTAAGCTCTACGCCGTCGATCTGCGGGTCGAATACCTTCACGCGCACCATGGCGTCAACATCGCCGGTGTTCTTCACCGAGATGACCTTGTTGGCGCCGTCGGCCTTCTCGGTCACCTCGGTATCGGGGGGATTCGGGTTGTACTTGAACTGGATCATGCCAGCGGCTTTGGTCGTATCGGTGTAGTAGGCCCAAGCCGTGCCGGCCGCCACGCCCAGAGAGATAACCAGGGCCGCGGACACCGTCAGGGCAACACGCTTGGCAAGGGATTGCTTTCCCATGACTACCTCCCCTCTTCCGTCGTGGGCATGGGCGTGTAGGTAAAGCCGTTCTCGCCCGGAGCGTAACGGTTCACGACACCGGTGCTATAGCCCTCATCGACATAGGTGTTGTTGAAAGTGACTTCTGTAATGAGAATCTCGTCATCCTCACCAGGAACCGTGCCCTCCACGGCCACAATCTCGCGATTGGGGGTGCCGTCGAAGTTGTCACCGCTGTAGTACAGCTCTTCGATGAGGTAGTAGCCCTCGGGAAGGTCAGACAGCAGCTCGGCCTTCGTCTGGTTCTCGCCAGCACCAAAGGTCATGCTCACGGTGTTCTGGTAAATCACCAGTTCGTCTACCTTATTGGCCGCCGCAGCCTGATCGACATAGCCCGTCACCTGGAAGACGGCTGTAGCGATGCCGTTGGCAGCCTCGAAATTGTCCAGGTTCTTCACGAGCTGCAGGGCTCCGAGCTTCTCGGGCTGGTCGGGGTTGCTCGGCTCCTCGGGCTTCTCCCCGGGAATCTCGGGGTCGCGGCCCACTACGATGCGGTCGTTGCAAGCGATGCCGCCGCCGTTGGTGTTGGAGTAGTTGCCTGTGAAGTACAGCACCGCCTTGCCCATGGCCGCGTCCTTGTCATCCGAGGTCGGGTTGGCCTTCAGAGCTGTGAAACGATCGGCCTGAAGCACGGCCTCGGCGGTCTGGGGAAACGTGTTCGGGTCGGTCAGGTGGTAGACGGGATATTCTTTCTTATCCTCGGTGCGCGTCTCGGCAATCAGCGTCTGGGGATCGTCGTCGAAGGAGACCTCCTCGCGGGCGCCAGGGGCCGGAGCACTCCGATCGATGGTGAGCTCGTACTTCTTGAAGCCAGGAGTGTCGCTCGTCACCTCGGTGCACTTGGTCACCTCGCCGGACCACTTCCCATCCGGGAACTTGTCACTCACTTTATCTTTCACTTCAATGGTGGCGAAGTACCCCCCGAAATCACCGGAGGCCGCATGGGCTTCGGGAACGTAGATCTGGGCCACGTTCGTAGTGGGATCGAACAGAACATTGGGGATGCTCGAGGTGGTCAGGTCCTTATCGTCAATCACCAGACCCGTCTTCTTCTCCCTATAGCTCACCCCCGAACGCCAGGCACTCAGTGTGCCCTTGTACTTCATGTCGGGCACGTAGGACACCGTGCCGCTGGTGTAGCCCGTCCAGCGATGGTAGCCGCCACCGAGCATGGCGTTGAACACCGTGCTCTCCTTGGCGCAGAAGAAATCATCGGCCGCATGGGCATCGATCTCGAGACCGTAGGCCGGATCAAGAGCCCACTGGTCGCCGTACTCATTGGGGTTGGTCGTCGCATTGGCCTGCTCAGCCGTGTTGTCGAAGATGGCCGCATCGGCCGTGACCACGACGCCGTTGGTGCACACACCCACGCCGCCGCCGAAACCATGAGCGGTATTGCCAGTCACGATGGGGTAGCGCACCGTAAGGCCCGTCTCTTTGCCGTGGGTGGCCGAGGGCAGAAACAGGCCGCCTCCACCGTAGTCGAACTCCGTGGCGGTCATGTTATTCGTGATGTAGCCGCCCTTGATATAGCTGGCCTTGTCGGGCATGACGTTAATGGCGCCGCCCTCGCTCGTGCCGGCGTAATTGGAGGCGAAGACGCCGTACTCCACCTGAAGAAGCGGATAGATGTACTGAGGATAGGGCCAACTCCCGACCGTGTAGTCGGAATAGCTCGCGAGAAGCAAGGCCCCGCCACCGTCAGAGGCGTAGTTGCCCGTCAGCGTGGCGCCATCGATAATCGTCTTGTCCATGGAGAAGATGCCTCCACCGCCACCGCCGAGCTGCTTCCAGTTCACGTCCTTGTTGGTGTCGGGACGCACTGAGGGATGGATGGCAGATTTGTCGTTCTCGGAGCGGTTGTTGGTCACCAGGGCGCCATCCTTCACCGTGAGCACGCTCTCAGGCTTAGAAGTTTCGCTCTTCAAGCGGCCCTGCACGTAGACGGCTCCGCCATCGGCGCAGGCCACATTGCCCGCAAGCACGGCCTGCTCGGCCACGGTTACCTCGCATGAGGCGTTCGCGTAAATGGCGCCGCCGTTGCGCACCTGGGCCATATTGCCAGGCGTGGTGTCTTTGAACACTTCCTCACCGGCGCGGTTGCCCGCGAGCAGGGCCTCACCGGCCACGGTCAACCGGGTGTTATCCACCCACAGCGCGCCGCCATTGCCATCACCCTTGGCCGTGTTGCCTGCGATAACGGCCTGGCCGGCAATCTCAACCGTGGCGTCTGCGGCATTGATGGCCGCGCCATCGGCGCCGGCCGAACCCACGATGAAGCCGTCGATCATGGTGACCGTGCCCGTTTGAGCCGCCACCACATGCTCGCCCTGGCCCACGGTCAGACGACCACCCTCAATATTGAGCGTGCCGCCATGAACCGCCACCAGGCTCTCGGCCTGGGCGGCCTCGATGGAGCCGGCACCAGAAAGATCGAGGTTATACTGGTAAAGATACTCAGTGGTCTCCCCCTTGGCGGGGCGATTGGTGTAGGAGCGCGTCACAAAATACTCGAGGGAGTGGCTTTCGGCCTGATAAGTGGCTCGCTTGCCAATCAGCCCCTCGAAAGTCGCCCGATCCTCGGCGGGACTCGGAACCCTCACGCCCTTGAGGGCACCGGGCACGTCCACCTCGACGGCCGCGGCGTTCTCGCTCGTATCCGTAATGGTGAACACGGCGCCGTCGTTCACCGTGAACAGCGTGCCGATCTCATCAACGGCAATGTCACAGCCGTTCAAGTCAAGCGTCTTGGTGCCGCGCACTTCCACGGGGCTGACGCCCTCGGCGATGTCGGCGGCCAGCCGCACGGTCGCTTCGTCGTCCTCGGCGAGAGCGCGAGCCACCTCGTCCCAGCTCGACACCCCATCGGCAGGCTGCACCGTGACGACGATTACAGCATTGCGGGAAGCGGCCTCGGCCAACTCCGCGGCCGGAATGACATAGGAGCCATCGGCGCCGGGCTCCAGAGAGACCTCCACCACCGGCTCATCGTCCTCAGCCACCGGGGCGGCGGCCATGGGCGGGTACTCGTCAGCGAGAACCTCTTCGACAGCATCGTCCCCGGTCACTGCCAGGGGAGTAGCCTCGGCAGTTGAGGGCGCTGCCGTATCGGAGTCACTGAGAACCTCGGCGCTCTCGCCCTCGGGAGCTGCTTCGTCGACGGTCGGAACGGTCTCCTCAGTCGAAGGCTCTTCCTCCACCGGGGCCTCGAGATCACTCGTCGGCTCTTCGGGAGCTGGGGTGTTTCCCGTTCCCTCCCCGTCATCTTCGATGGGAGAGGAGACAATGGGGTCATCTTGAGAGCCGTCCTCCAGGGACGGCTCTCCGATAATCAGATTATCGGAGAGCTGCTTGGAGCCCATGGCCCGGGAGACGGGGTCGCCGCCCTCCACACCATAGGTCACGGCAACGGCCATATCTTCAGGGGCATCCACTGAGAACGCGAGGTCGGTGTCGACAGCCGCCGCGTACACTGCATCCTCATCGGCGCCGAACTGATCGGCGCCCACGGTAACCGTCATGCCGTCGGCCACCTGGAAGCGAACCTCCACGGTGCCGTCCTCGGCCAGGGCCTCCGAAGTGCCGCCCAGAGCGAAGTTGCCGAAGGAGACAACCATCGCTGCAGCGACAACGGAGGCGATTACCTTTTTCGCCTTCGAGAACTCATACCTTTCGTTTTGAGTTATCGCCTTCATATCTCACCGTTCCTCTTACGAGACAAGCACCCTCTACTTGTCCTTTTTACCCTCTCTCACGGGCGGAAAACCGCCTTCAATCCCTGATTATTCCGATCAGCTATTGTAGCTCTACGATTTCCTTACTGTCTACTTGTCAATCGGTTACGGATGGTCTTTTTTCCGCTTCAGGGGCTTCTTTAACACACCTATCATAGATAAAAGCGACGGAAAGTCAGAGTTTACGGAAAGATGACAGCTATATGACAGGGTAATGACTAGGGAAATTTAAGATTTCGTGGACATAACAGCCGTTGGACTGTTCGCTCCTCGCGGGATTCAATCCCTGCGCGATATACAAAAAACGACCGCCTACCAAAGTAGACGATCGATAAATCATGGTGGAGCATAGGGGGATCGAACCCCTGACCTCAGGCTTGCAAAGCCCGCGCTCTCCCAGCTGAGCTAATGCCCCGTGGCTTCTCTTTCTCCCCTACTTTGCTTGGTGGCATATTCAGAAAACTGTCTCAGAATATAATAAACGCTCCACCGGCTAACTCGGCTCACGGTGGAGCGTTTATCGCAAAGTAATGGTGGGCCCGAATGGATTTGAACCAGCGACCTCACGCTTATCAGGCGTGCGCTCTAACCAACTGAGCTACGGGCCCTTGAAAAAGTGCTTGATTATCTTACGATGAAATCACGGCGGGGTCAAGGAAAAATTTAACCGAATTGGAAAAATTATCTTTAGCCCTGGAAAACGCACTCATGAGACAATATCATCGCATCGTTTCCCCCGAAAGGAGCCTGCTGTGATTCCCCTGAAAGTGCTCACGCTCATCATGGCGAACCCACTGCAACCTTCAGTGCTCGTGCTCCAACCGGTGGAAGATGCTCCAGCGGGGAAGGCCCGCATCGTGCCCATCTGGATCGGGCCCTCGGAAGCAGCGCAGATCGGCATGGCCCTGGAGCAGGTGAAGCTCGATCGACCCATGACCCACGATCTCTTTCTCGACGCGCTCACCAACCTTGATGCCCGGATCGATTCCGTGGTCATCTGCGGCGCGAAGGGCCCGGTGTTCCGATCCCACCTCATCCTGAGCCAGGGAGGGCGCCTCTTCACCCTTGACGCGCGGCCGAGCGACGCCATCGCCCTGGCCCTGCGCCAAGGCGCCCCGCTCTACATCGAGGAGGCTGTGCTGGCCGCGGCCTCTTTTCCCTTTATCTTCAAGGAGGAGCGACCGGAAGAGGAGCTGGCGGCCTTCAAGACGTTCCTGGACCACGTCTCCCCCGACGACTTCGGCATCGAGGACCTGTAGGCGGCCCTAAAGAAAAGGGGGCAGGCCCGCAGGCTTGTCCCCTTTCGACACGGCAATGGGAAAGAGCCGACTACTCTTCGCCTTCGACGACCTCTTCAGCCGCTACCTCGGCGGTGTCGTCGCCATCATCTCCATCGATATCATCGATGGCCAAGGAGCCATCAGTGCTCTCGTCGTCCAGCAGGTCGAGCTGATTCTCATCCATCTCGCCGGCCTTCTTGGCCTTCTTCTTGCCCGTGGAGGAAATGGCCACGGCGCACACCTTGTCCTTATCAGACACGCGCATGACCATAACACCTTGCGTTGAGCGGCCAAGCTCGGAGATGCCCTTCACCGGGGTGCGAACGATGACGCCCTCTTCGGACACGATCATGATCTCGTCATCGGCGCCGACGATCTTCATGACCGCGAGCAGGCCCTTCTTGTGGGTCATGGTAATGGTGTACACACCCTGACCGCCGCGGTGATGCTCGGGGTACTCCTCGATCTTGGTGCGCTTGCCGTAGCCCTTCTCGGTAATCACGAACAGGTCGGTGCCGGGACGGGCAATTTCCATACCCAGCACATGGGCATCGGCGGGCACGTTCATACCGCGCACGCCCATGGTGCCGCGGCCCATGGCGCGGGCCTCGGACTCATCCCACAGGATGGCCTTGCCGGCGGAGGACACCATGATGACCTTCTCGCCCTTGGCCACGCGCTTCACCGAGATGAGCTCGTCGTCGTCCTTCAGGTTGATGGCGATGAGCCCGTCGCGGCGGGTGCGGTCGTACTGGTCCATGGAGGTCTTCTTCACATTGCCCTGGGCCGTGGCGAACATGAGGAACTCCTCGGCGGGGAAGTCCTTCGTGGCGATGACAGCGCTGATGGACTCACCCTTCTCCAGAGGCAGCAGGTTCACGATAGCCGTGCCGCGGGCATGGCGGCTGGCCTCGGGAATCTCGTACACCTTCAAGCGGTACACCTTGCCCTTGGTGGAGAAGAACAGCATATAGGAGTGGGTGGAGGCCACGAACAGGTGCTCAACGAAGTCGGCGTCCTTCAGATTCACGCCCTGCATGCCCTTGCCGCCGCGCTTCTGCTGGCGATAGGTGCTCACGGGCAGGCGCTTGATGTAGCCGGCCTTGGTCATGGTGACGACCATATTTTCCTCGGCGATGAGGTCTTCCACCTCGATATCCTTCGCCTCGCCGGTGATGCGGGTGCGGCGCGGGGTACCGTACTTCTTCTTGATCTCCAACAGCTCGTCCTTGATGACTTGCTTCAGCAGGTTCTCATCGGACAGGATGCGCTTGTAGTAGGCAATCTTCTCGCGCAGCTCGGCCAGCTCTTCCTCGATCTTCTCGCGCTCCAGTCCGGTCAGGCGGCGCAGGCGCATCTCCAGAATGGCGTTGGTCTGCTTCTCGGACAGGCCGAAGCGCTCGGTCAGGCGCCCGGCGGCCTCCTTGTCGGTCTGGGAGGAGCGGATGATCTGGATGACCTCATCGATGTTGTCCAGCGCGATGATGTAGCCCTCGAGGATATGCTCGCGCTCCTCGGCCTTGGCCAGCTCGTAGCGGGTACGACGGGTGACGACGTCCTTCTGGTGCTCGATGTAGTAGTGCAGGATCTCCTTGAGCGACAGCACGCGCGGGGTGCCGTTCACCAGGGCCAGCATGTTGGCGCCGAAGCCCACCTGCAGCTGGGTGTGCTTGTACAGCTTGTTCAGCACTACCTGCGGAATGGCGTTGGACTTCAGGTCGATGATGATATCGATGCCCTTGCGGTCGGCGGCGTCGTGGATGTTGCTGATCTCGGGCAGCTTCTTGTCGCGCACCAGCTCTCCGAGCTTCTCCAGCAGGCGCTTGCGGTTCACCTGGTAGGGAATTTCCTTCACCACGATGGAGGAGCGGCCGTTCTTCTTCTCTTCGATCTCGCACTTGGCGCGAATGGTCATGTTGCCATGGCCGGTCTCGTAGGCATCCAGGATGCCCTTCTTGCCCATGATGAGGCCGCCGGTGGGGAAGTCGGGCCCGGGCATGACGGCCAGCAGCTCCTCGGTGGTGCACTCCGGGTTGTCGATCATGAGGCAGGTGGCGTCGATGGCCTCGCCCAGGTTGTGGGGCGGGATGTTCGTGGCCATGCCGACGGCGATGCCGTTGGAGCCGTTGACCAGCAGGTTCGGGAAGCGCGCCGGCAGCACCGTGGGCTCCTGCAGGCTCTCGTCGTAGTTGGGCTGGAAGTCGACGGTTTCCTTGTCCAGGTCGCGCAGCAGTTCCATGGCCGGCTTGTCCAGACGGGCCTCGGTGTAACGCATGGCGGCGGCGCTGTCGCCGTCGATAGAGCCGAAGTTGCCGTGACCGTCGATGAGGGGCAGGCGCAGGCTGAAGGGCTGGGCCAGGCGCACCATGGTGTCGTACACAGCGCTGTCACCGTGGGGATGGTACTTGCCGATCACGTCGCCGACAGTACGGGCCGACTTCATGTGGGGCTTGCTCGGCGTGTAGCCCGACTCGTTCATGGCGTACAGAATGCGGCGGTGCACCGGCTTCAGGCCGTCGCGCACGTCGGGCAGGGCGCGGGACACGATAACGGACATAGAGTATTCCAGGAAGGAGGTCTGCATCTCCTTGCCGAGGAACGCGGCGCGCACCGTAGTGCCCTCGCCGCCGTTGGCTCCCTCGATAATGGAGCCATGGGGGTTCGGCATGTCCACCATCATGGAACGGGCGCGCTCCTCTTCGGAGACGGCGTGCTCCACGGTGTCTTCCTCGTCTAGGGTAGAAGAGGCCGAGGCGATCTCGGCATCCTCGTCGCCCTCTTCATCGGTGTCGACTTCTTCGGCCAGGTACAGCGCGTCCTCCTCGGCGCCCTCTACCTCGGCCCGCTCGTCGGCGTCGAAGTTCTCGTCTTCAAAATCTGCCATCAGTTTCCTTTCTATAGAAACCTAAGGGACTTGTCCGGGGAAGGTGCGGGCACAGTACCCGTGCTCAAGCAATGGCTCGCTCGGCGAAACAGTCCACTGGACTGTTTCGTTCGCTGCGCAACCTGCGCGCGGGCACCGTGCCCGCACCTTCCCCTACTCTTACGTTCTCCTAAATGTCCAGGAAGCGGACGTCGCGGGCGTGCTTCTGGATGAACTCCTTGCGGGGCTCCACCTGGTCGCCCATGAGCTCGCTCACCACGCGCTCGGCTTCCACGGCATCGTCGATGTTCACCTGGAGAAGCGTGCGGGTGGCCGGCTCCATGGTGGTCTCCCACAGCTGCTCCGGGTCCATCTCGCCGAGGCCCTTGTAGCGCTGCACGTCGAACTTGCCCGGGTCGTCGTACTCGGCCAAGGTGGCGGACAGAGCCTTCTCATCGTAGATGTAGCGCTCCACCTTGGTGCTGCGGGAATTCTTCTTCTTCAGACCGAAGATGGGCGGCTGGGCGATGTAGATGTAGCCGAGGTTGATGAGCTCGGGCATGTAGCGGTAGAAGAACGTGAGCAGCAGGCAGCGGATGTGCGCGCCGTCCACGTCGGCATCGGTCATGATGATGATGCGATGGTAGCGGGCCTTCTCAGCGTCGAAATCCTCGCCGATATTGGTGCCGATAGCGGTAATGAGCGAGCTGATGGTCTCGGAAGACAGCGAGCGATGCAGACCGGCGCGCTCCACGTTCAGAATCTTGCCGCGCAGGGGCAAGATAGCCTGGAACTTACGGTCGCGGGCCTGCTTCGCGGAGCCGCCTGCCGAGTCGCCCTCTACAATGAAGATTTCGGACTGGGAAGCATCCTTGCTGGCGCAGTCGGCCAGCTTGCCGGGCATCGAGAACGAGTCGAGCACGTTCTTGCGGCGAGTCATCTCGCGGGCCTTGCGGGCGGCCTCGCGGGCCTTCAGGGCCTGGGTGGCCTTGCCGATGATGCGCTTGGCCGGGGTGGGGTTCTCCTCCAGGTACTCGGCAAGACCCTGGGTCACGGCGTTCTGCACCAGGGGACGAATCTCGGTGTTGCCGAGCTTGGTCTTGGTCTGACCCTCGAACTGCGGATCATGCAGCTTCACCGAGATGATGGCGGCCAGGCCCTCGCGGGCATCCTCGCCGGAGAGGTTGTTGTCCTTCTCCTTCAGCAGGCCCTTGGCGCGGGCGTAATCGTTGATGGTACGGGTGATGGCCTGCTTGAAGCCGTCCATGTGCGTACCGCCCTCGTGGGTGTTGATGTTGTTGGCGAAGGCCATGACCGAGTTGGTGGAATAGGAGCTGGACCACTGCAGGGCCACCTCCACCGTGCCGTCGGCGTTCTCGGCTTCGAAGTAAATGGGCTTGTTCAGGGTTTCCTTGCCGTCGTTAATGAACTTCACAAAGTCCACGATGCCGCCGAGGGCCTGGAAGACCTCGGTGCGGGGGTTGCCGTCGGCATCGGTCACGCGCTCGTCGTGGAGGATGATCTTCAGGCCCTTGTTGAGGAACGACATCTCGCGGAAGCGAGCCGCCAGGGTGTCGTAGTCATAGGTCGTGGTCTCGGTGAAGATAGCCGGGTCGGGCCAGAAGGTCACCTTGGTGCCGGTGTTCTTCGCCGGGCCCACCTCGTGCAGCTTATTGTTCGTCTTGCCGTGATCGAAGTCGATCTCGTAGGTCTTGCCGTCGCGGCGCACCTGCACTTCCACCTTGGTGGACAGGGCGTTCACGACCGACACACCCACGCCGTGCAGGCCGCCGGACACCTTGTAGCCCTCGCCGCCGAACTTGCCGCCGGCGTGCAGGATGGTGAGCACGACCTCAACGGTGGGGATTTTCTCCTTGGGATGCTTGTCCACGGGAATGCCGCGGCCGTTATCGTTGACAGAGATGGAATTATCGGGATGGATCCACACCTCGATAGTATCACAGTAACCGGCCAGGGCCTCGTCCACGGCGTTGTCGACCACCTCGTAAACTAGGTGGTGCAGACCGCGGGGGCCGGTGGAGCCGATGTACATGCCGGGGCGTTTGCGAACGGCTTCAAGCCCTTCGAGGACTTGAATGTCAGAACCGTCGTAATGATCTGGTTTTTGTGCCACTGACACTCCTTCGCTCTACATAGAAAATGCGCCCGATGCGAGCGCTGACTGAGCGTCGATTATAGCATGGAATACAGGGTGGTGGTTTTGCAAGGTCTGAAAACGGCTGTTTTAACGGCTCCTCAGGGGTACTTTTGGAGTTTTATGGGGAAAATATCGCATTTTCGGAAATCATAGTCCTGGAGCCTCTAGGACTTCTCAGAAAAGGTGCAGGCGAAACGACAGGCTAGGAGCAGGAGCGAATAGGCGAACCTGAAACCCGTAAAGCCGAAGAGTCCACTATGAATTACTAGACCGTCAGGGGAAGCTCTATCACCTGGGCCCGATTGAGCATACCCTGGTCGAAGTAGGCGAGGTTCGCTGTGGTGATGAAGGTTTGGCAACCCCCTTCCATGGCATCCACCAAGGCCTCGCGGCGGCCGCCATCAAGTTCGCTCATCACATCGTCCAGCAGAAGCACCGGCTTCTGCTGCAAGAGCTCTTCCACGACCGCAGCCTCGGCGAGCTTGTAGGCAAGCACGATGGAGCGCTGCTGGCCCTGGCTTCCGAACAGGGAGGCATCCTGGTCGTCAAGGGAGAACCCGATGGTATCGCCGTGGGGTCCCACCAGGGCTCGGCCTCGGCGGCGCTCTTCTGCGGCGCGATCATGGAGGGACCGGGCCAAGGCCTCCCGCGCCTCGTCGCGCGTGAAAGTCGTCAGGGGAAAGGCTCCCGGATACAGGGCCCCCGACTCCTTCTCCGAACGGGCCCAGGAGGGTGTGTAGCACGCCGTCAAACGCTCGCGGCCCTGGGAGATCTGACGGTACTTTTCCGCAATGGAAGGCTGGAGCCGCGCGAAGAGGGCAGCGCGATAGCAGGCGAGCTGTGCACCCACGGTCACCACCATCTCGTTGATGGCCTCAAGAAGAGCCGGCGCCGCCTCCTCTTTGAGCAGGCGGTTCTTATGGCGAATCACTTTCTCGTAATCGCGACGCACTACATAGTAGTTCTTATTCACCTGAGATCCCAGGGTGTCCAAAGCCGTGCGTCGCCCCGATGTGGGGCCCTTCACCAGATCGAGGTCATCGGGAGTGAACACCACCGACGGCACCAGACCCTTCAAGTCGGCCGGCCGCTTCGCTTTCCCGTTCAGGCGGTATTTCTTCACCTTACCGTCGAGGGTCAAGTCGATGGCCAGTTCGCGATTCCCATCGCTCACCTGAGCCTCCAGCCGTCCCCCCTCGCAACCATGGCGAATCAGCTGATCGATGGTGGCATGGCGGAAGGAGGTGAGGGCAGTGAGCAACTGGATGCCCTCTATGATGTTGGTCTTGCCCATGGCATTCTCTCCCACGAGCACGGTCAAATCTCCGAGGGACGCCAACGATGCTGATTCGTAGCTCCGAAAATTACGGAAGGTCAGTTGTTCGATGCGCAGCGTCAAAACGTTCCACGTGAAACATCGGGGCTAGGAAATGCGCACGGGCATGACGAGATACAGGAAGTTCTCGGGCTCCAGGGCACGGAAAATACCGGGCTTCAGCGAGGAGAGCACCTCCAAGTACACCTCATCGGTGGCGATAGACCCCAGACCATCGAGCACGTAGGCGTAATTGAAGGCGATTTCCACGTCCTCGCCCTCCACCGCGCAGGGAAGAATCTCCTGGGCGCTGCCCACATCCTGAGAGGCGGCGGTAATCTGAGCGGTCTGGGAAGCGACGTTCAAGTCGAAGCGCACCGGCGAGGCGTTGGAGCCGAGCAGGGAGGCGCGGCGCACGCTGGCCACGAGTTTGTCCACTTCCAAAGTGGCGCGGGTGGCATAGGTGTCGGGGAGCAGCTGCTTGTAATTGGGGAAGTTCCCCTCGATGCGGCGGTTGATGAACACGGTATCCTCGCAGGTCACCACAATCTGATTGTCGGCCAAGGCCAGCGACACCGGCGACTCGGTCTTGGGCAACGAGGCGATTTCCGACAGGAAGGAGCCGGAAATGACCGCCTGGAACTCATCGGCCGTCGTCTCCTCCAGAGGAGCATCGGTGATGGCAAGACGGTAGGAGTCGGTGGCCACCATGCGCAGCACACCGTTCTCCAGCGTGATGAGCACACCGGTGAGAATGGCCCGGCTCTCATCTTTTGACACGACGCGAGACACGCGCTTCACCATGGTGGAGAACTGTTGGAAGGGAATCTCAATGCGCTGATGCGTTTCAACGCGGGGGAAGCCGGGGAAGTCTTCAGCGTTCAGGGCGCGAATAGAGAAGGACGAGGTATCGCAGGTGATGAAGGCCTGCTCGTCAGTGGCCTCCACATGGACGGCGGCGTCGGGCAGGTTCTTCACGATCTCGGAGAACAGCTTGCCCGGAACGACGGCACGGCCCTCTTCCTCAACGAGCGCGGCGACGGAATACTGAATGGATAGCTCCAGGTCGGTGGCCTGAAGGATGATCTTATCCCCCGTGGCTTCAATGAGGATACCCGACAGAACCGGCAAGGTGGAACGGGTGGAAACGCCCTTCAGAACGATGGAGAGCGCGTTGGCGAGTTCGGTACGATTAATGCTCAGCTTCAATGGAAACCCTTTCCTCGACTGACGGGCCGTTCACCGCCCGAGGGCGGACGATATATAAAAGTAAGGCCCGAGCATTATAACGCCGGACTTCCCACAGAGGGACAGGGCGGAGCGCTTCTTCGGCGGAACCACAGGCTCCCGGGCCCTCCCTGCGAGATAATTGTTCACTTTTAAGCGCGCAATAACGGTGGATAAAGTGGAAAACTTCCTCTTTTCCCAGTAAACTCGGTGGAAAACCTCTTTTGCACCACGGTGAAAACTTCCCGAAAGCAACGACAGGGAAACCGACAGGGCGTTTAGCTGCGCCTAAACAGTTAGGATATTACCTGCTTGAACTGGCAATATACTGCGATAAAGGCTACAGCAGTCGCTTAGCAGGATCCCTCTCCTCCTCTTCCCACCGAACACGACCGTTACACCGACACAGAGGGAAGAATGGGCCGATAAGAGCGATTGGACCTCTCTGTCAAGAAAGTTTTCAACTTTTCCATCTTTGAAGGCCGATGAATTTCATTCCAGAAATTTCACCGTTTTCCACTTTTACTGAACTTTCTGTTAATAACTCTGAATTGAATGAAAAGTGCAGGTGAGGAAATCGGAAGTTTTCAACAAATACTGAACATAAAGTGGATTTCCACCCGCTGTCCTAAAAAGCACCTTCAGTCTGGCCTCTTCTTTTCAAAAACAAGGTACAATGGCAGCCAATTTCTTCCGAATCCACTGAATAAAAGCCGAATCACACGGAACGAGATCGAACACCATGGAAACACACGCCGCCCAGCCGGACACCATCCCCGAAGCGAAGCCCTTCGACTACACCTTTGTCGAAACCGTCGGCCGCATCGCGCTCTACGACGACCTGCTCAGTGCGCCGCGGGTCATCGAGATTCAGCCGGCCGCCACCGGGGCCTACATCGAGGCCCTCGCTTCCAGCGTGTACGAACAAGCGCGGGGCGCGGGCGGCTCCATCCCCTACACGGTCATCCGAGAGGTATCTGAGAATTTTATCCATGCCCAGTTCAAGGGTGTACTCGTCACCATTCGCGACCAGGGCAACACCATCGTGTTCGCCGACCACGGGCCCGGTATCCCCTCTAAGGAAAAGGCCCAGATGCCCGGGTTCTCCTCAGCCGTTGAGCCCATGCGCAACTACATCCGCGGCGTGGGATCGGGACTGCCCATCGTGCGCGAGTACCTAGAATCGTCCCACGGCACCATCACCATCGAGGACAACTTGGGAACCGGGGCCGTCGTCACCATCAGCCTCGGAGGGCCCGATGAGGAGGAAGAGGACGACTATATCGAGGTCAGCCCCTACGGAACCATGGCACAAGCGGGCTCCTACCCAGGAGCCATGGAGGCACCCGCCACCATGGCGGCGGCCTACGGAGCCCCGATGGGAGTGCCGGGCGCGGTCGGCACCATGCCGGCTCCTGCTCCGCAGCCCTACGGTTACACCCCCGTCCCGGCACCGGCTGCGAGTCCCTACGGAACCATGGCCGGCCAGCCCTTGCCGGGCACTTACGCCCCGGTTCCGGCGCCGACGGGCACGCCCGTGGTCCAGGCCATGCCCTATCCGATGACCCCCGTGACCGGGGCGCCCATCCTGCGGCTCAACAAGATTCAGCAGGAGATGCTGCGGCTTCTCGCCACCGAGGGGAGCCTCGGCAACACCGATATCTGCCGGCGACTCGGGGCCAAGCCTTCAACGGTGACGAACAACTTCAACGAGCTGCGCGACAAGAGCCTCGTGACGAAGGACGGCCAGAAGTACGCCCTCACCCCCTACGGTGCCCAGGTGATTCCCGGGCTCCTGTAGCCCCGGAAGACCCCGACGCCTCGGTTAGAACAACCGCCCCTTTTCCCCTGTAACCCCGCGAGAGGACCGCAAGGAAGCGATATGGACAGCGAGAAACTCAATCAACAGTGGCACGCCATCTGCACCCAGGTCATGAACTATCCCGACATGGATGCCTCCCAGGTCACCGCCTTCTTCTCGCGCCTTGAGCCCCAAGCCATGAGCGACTCCTTCCTCATGCTCACCGCCGACAACGACTTCATCAAGTCCTGGGTGGAGCAGCACTATGTAGAACCCATCCAGCGGGCTCTCCTCGACCTATGCGGTATTTCGTTCACCGTCGCCGTTGCCGTCGACCCGGGACAGGAGGCCCGCAAGGCCGCGGCCATGGCGGCAACGTCGTCCCCCACGACCCCTATCCCCGCAGCGACGCCGACGGGTGCCCCGGCATCCCCCGCCATGCCGGTTCCGGCGTCCGTGGCGACGCCGGCGTCCTTCCCGGAGGCGGTCCCGGCCGTAGCCGCCGGAGCTCCATCAAGTCCCTTGGCCACGGCCCCCTTCCCCACGAATACCTACCCAGCCCCGTGGCCCGGGAACCCTCCCGCAACGGCTCCGGGAACTCCGGGAAGCCCTTCAACTCCCGATTTGTCCACGACCTCAAGCTCCCCCGCGGCCCCGGCGGCGGCGCCCTGGGGCGAAGGCGGCCTCGGGGGTCCGACAGCGGCGGTTCCCGCAACGGGCGCGGCTGGGATGCCAGGAGCCGAATGCATCGCCGCCCGCCCAGCCGCCGATATTGGAGCTGAGGATCACTACCGCCCCCAGCAGCCGACGGGAGCGCTGGGAGCGGCAAACCCCTGTTCAGCCTATACTTTCAGCAACTTCGTCATCGGTTCGTCGAATCGCCTTGCCTACCAGATGGCCGTGCAAGTGGCCGAGCAGCCAGGCCGGGCAGCCCTCAACCCCCTGTTCATCTACGGTAGAAGCGGTCTGGGGAAGACCCACCTCATGCGGGCCATCCAGAATTACATCGGGGAAACCTACCCTCACCTCCGCACCGTCTTCGTGGACGCCGACAGCATCACCAATGAATATGCCGAGGCCAGCGCCGCCCATGATCGGGAGAAGAGCAGTTTCAAGAACTTCAAGACCTTCTACGAGGAAGCCGATGTGCTGTTCATCGACGACGTCCAGAAGTTCCAAGGCAAGGAGCGCACCCTCGACATCGTGTTCCAGCTGCTCAACACCCTTACGAGCCGTGGCAGCCAGGTAGTGCTGTCGGCCGATCGCGCCCCCAAGAGCATCGGTCTCGACGAGCGCTACCAATCTCGCTTCGCCGCCGGCTCCCCCGTGGACATTCAGCCGCCCGACATCGAGACCAAGCTCGGCATCGTCAAATCCTTCACCGACGAGCTTTGTCGCAGTGAGGGGTTCGGGCATTTGGCCCTCGCCAACGACGTGCAACTCTATATTGCTGAGATCTCGGGGTCGAACATCCGCGAGCTGAAGAGCGCCATTACCAAGGTGGCTTTCTATCAGACCTCCATGGGCGAGCAGGGCGATGTCACTATGGAGGAGGTGCGGTCCCTCCTGGAGAACCACTTCTCCGGCGGCCTGTCGCGCAACATTACCGTTGAGGACATCCAACGAGCGGTGGAGGAGTACTACAAGGTCAGCCACAGCGACCTCATCGGCCCGGGGCGCAGCCGCACCATCGTGCATCCCCGCCATATCGCCGTGTACCTCTGCCGCCAGATGCTCGATATGCCCCAAGGCGATATCGGTAAGAAGTTCAATCGCGATCACACGACCGTGATCCACTCCACTCGAACCGTCGAGAAGATGCTCGTAGACAACGTGGATGTGCAGAGCGACGTGGAGCGACTCATGAAGATCATTCGGGAATCCTAGGTGCAAAATCGGGGGATTGTAGGGGATATCGCGGGCATAACCCCTCCCTTTTTCCACGAATGGCGTCGCCGGAACGACCGAGCCAACAGAGTACCGTCGATGTCCCCTACAGAAAATAAACCAGTTTCCCGAAAGAATTTCATGGCGGTGAGCAGGGATTTCCTACGGTTCTCGACTAATCCACCGGTTTTATTGTAATGACGAAGGGAAAGAAAATAGAAGATGCGGAAGCCTGCTCGGTCGAACCACCCTGTTGCTCTCCCCGACGGTTCGCTGTCGATCGCTCCTAACGACCTGTTGCTGTACCTGTCGCCCTCTTCGCGATAACCTGTATTCGCGAAGAGGTAATCCTAGGGTCACACTCGCCTTCGTCCTCGCTGAAACCTCTCCTTTCCGAGAGATAGGGCAATCCTACCGACAGTCTTCGCGTTTTCCCAAGAGTTCCCCGTTGACAGCCTCTGTCTGTGGTATATAATCGGAAAGCTATTCTTTGAACCATGAAAGGGAAAGAAAACAATGAAACGCACCTATCAACCGAACAAACGCAAGCGCGCCAAGTGCCACGGCTTCCGTGCCCGCATGTCCACCAAGGGCGGTCGCGCTGTTCTCGCTTCCCGTCGTGCTAAGGGGCGCAAGCGTCTCACCGTCTAGGAGTGCCCAGGCGTGGATACCATTAAGTCCAGCACTGAAATCTCCCAGCTCTTCTCAACTGGTCGGCGTCTGAAAACTCCTTATCTTACGCTGATTGTCGGAGAGCATCCCTCGGTGTCATCCCGAGTTGAAGACGTGCAACACGACCGCCCTGGTCGTGTTGCTTTTATTGCTGGGAAGAAGTTGGGAAACGCCGTTTGGCGCAACCAAGCGAAGCGACGGCTGCGGGCCCTCTGCCGAGATTTGGGAGGGCCGTGGCCTGACAAGGATGTGGTGTTCCTCGCCCGTGCATCGCTCTGCCGAGCCTCCTACGGGGACGTGCTCAGGGCCTGCGCCGACGTAGCGACGCGCCTTGACTCGTCGTGGGAAAGGGGCAATGATGCAGCGGATCGCCGCCTTCATTAAGCGTGTGCCGGCCCTTGGGGCCATTGGGATCATCATGTTCTATCGCATGGCCATCTCTCCGCTCTTGCCGCCTGCCTGCCGCTTCGTCCCCACCTGCTCAGAATACGGGCTCATCGCCTTTAAGCGCTACGGGTTTCGCAAGGGGTTCGTCCTCACGGCGAAACGGATACTGAAATGCCGTCCGGGCGGCCCTCATGGATACGATCCCGTGCCATGAGGCTACCGCGGCCGACTTGAGAAGGGTTGCGTATGTGGGATATCTTTAAGGACTGGATCTTCGATGTCATTCAGTTCTTCTTTAACTTCTGCCACGACTGGGGCCTGGCTATCATCATCGTTACGATCATCTTCCGTATCATCGTAGCGCCCCTGATGCATAAGCAGGCGAAGTCGAACTATGCCATGCAGAAGGTGCAGCCGAAAATCCAGGCGCTCAAGGAGCGGTTCCCCGATGATCCCACGCGGCAGTCTCAGGAGATGCAGAAGATATATGCGGAGATGAAGTTCAATCCCCTCGCCGGATGTCTCCCGATGCTGCTGCAGATGCCCATCTTCATTGCCCTGTTCCAGGTGCTGCGCGAGATGGGCGACCGTATCGGCAACGAAAGCTATTCGTTCTACAATCTGGTTCCCAATCTGGTGCAGACCCCCTCGGGGGCTTTTGCCGAAGGCTTCGGGGCTTTCTTCCCTTACCTGATCCTGATGGTGGTATTTGCTGGCGCGACGTTCCTTCCCATGGTGCTCCAGCAGTTGAAGACTGAGAACACCCAGCAGAAGAATCAGACGCTCATGATGGGCGGTATCATGTCGATTATGATGCTCTGGATCTCATGGGGTTCCCCCGCTGGCGTGCTCCTGTTCTGGGGTGCCAGTTCCGTGATTGGCATCGCGCAGAATCAGCTGACCCTTGCCCATTGCCGCGCGCAGGACAAGAAGCGCGAAGAGGAGGAGGCTCTTGTGGTCAAGCCCATCGAAGTCGACGTGGTGCGCAGGGAAAAGAAGAAGCGCCCCAAGAAGAAGCGCTAAGATCGTTGTTTCAAGAGAGTGTTTCACGTGAAACACTCTCTTTGTTTGTCCGTGGAGTACAAGAGTTTGCCGCGGAACCCTGCGAGGAGGAAAGGAGCTCCTGATGACCGAAGAATCCATCGAGGCTATGGAAGCTACGGAAGCGGAAGGCAATGCTGTCGGCACTTTGGACGAGACGGTTGCCGATACAGCGGCCGACTCTGACGAGCTGGTGGTCACCGACGAGATGCTGGACAACATCGCTGACACGGCCATTGCTGCATTGCAGGATATTCTCCAGTACTTCAATGTGGGCGATGTAACTATCGATGAGTACGAGGGAGATGAGGGGGAGCTCATCCTCGATATCAGCGGTGATGATATGGCCGTTCTGATCGGCCGCCACGGCAAGACCCTTGATGCCCTTCAGTTCATCGTGTCTATGATTACGGTTCGCACCATCGGGTTCCGTTATCCGGTTGTAGTGGATGTCGAAGGGTACAAGAATCGTCAGCGCCAGAAGCTGGAGTCGATCGCCCATTCCTCTGCCAATCGGGCGGTTAGCCAGCATCGCAAGGTGGGCCTGCGGCCGATGACTCCCTATGAGCGCCGCATCATCCACATCGCTCTTCGTGATGACGATCGTGTTGAGACGGTGTCCGAGGGAGAGGGCTCCGCTCGTCACGTTGTGGTGGTTCCCCTGTAGTTACCGCGAATTTCATTTATCGGTACTGAAAGGGCGGGGGAGACCCCGTCCTTTTCCTTTACAATATCTCATTACCGTTTCTAACTTTGGAGGCTTGGGATCCTATGACTTCGTCAGAGTGTCGCGATTTGACTCATCAATATCTTGATGCCATTCTCGAGGTCAATAAGACGACGAACCTCACCCGCATCGCCTCACAGGCGGAGGCGGAGATCCTCCATATCGAAGACTCTCTTGTGGGGCTTCCTGAGATGGAGGCCGCTCCTGAGGGACTCTATGGTGATCTCGGCTCCGGCGGCGGGTTCCCCGGTGTGCCCCTTGCCATAGCGACGGGCCGTACGACGGTGTTGGTTGATTCAGTCAAGAAGAAGATGGCTCTTGTGGCGGGTGTTCTCGAAGAGCTTGGCTTAGGTGGTCAGATAAGCACCTACGACGGCCGTATTGAGGAGTTGGCTCTGGAACGTCCCGGTTCTTTCTCTGCTCTCACGGCCCGCGCGCTCTCGCGGCTTGTATCCCTTCTCGAGCTCGCTTCGCCCTTGCTCAGCAAGGGCGGACAACTGATATGCTATAAGGCCCAGGTAGATGATGAGGAGCTAGAAGAAGCTCGTGTGGTGGAGGGCTTAGTTGGCATGAAGCTTGTCTCCCGACGGGAACTTACGCTCAGCGATGGTGAGACGAGCCGCACTATTCTCGTGTTTGAGAAGATCGGCCGCGGTAAGGTCAAGCTACCTCGGCGCATCGGCCTGGCTCAGAGGAACCCGCTGAAACCCCGTCCGTGATGTTTCACGTGAAACATCACGATTAACTCGCCGCTCCTATGAATCAGCGGCCCTGTGGTACGGGGCCGATGCTATACTGTGCTGCAACTAAGGAAGGAGGTTCCTGTGGGATTTTTTGATGGTCTTAAACGGGACAATAAACAGAATCAGACTATCGCCGAGGGCCGTGCCCCTCAGTCTCAGGAACAACGTGAAACTCAGGCGGATGCAACCTATCGCGAACCTGATCCCGATGAGCTTGAGGTGTCGATGCGGGATGTGTCTCCAGCGGCATATCGCCCTGAGCCTGTGCAGCCTCTTAAGAGCTACAAGGACAAGGCTCCCGTCAAGCATGTGATCGGGCATACGCGCGTGATTGGCATCATCAATCAAAAGGGCGGTGTTGGCAAGTCGACGACGGCCATTAATCTTTCTGCCGCTCTGGGAGAGATGGGCAAGCAGGTTCTTCTCATCGACCTTGACCCGCAGGGGAACTGCTCCAGCGGTCTTGGTATCGAGAAGGGTCTTATCCGGCAGTGCATTTACGATGTGCTCTTGAATGATGCTCCATTGGAGGAGGTTATCATTCCCGATGTGGCCGAGGGCCTCGATGTGGCACCGGCGACCATTAACCTTGCTGGCGCCGAAGTGGAGTTGGTTTCCGAGATGGCGCGCGAGAATCGTCTGAAGGACGCCATCGGTTCCATGCGGGGGAAGTACGACTTTGTCATCATTGATTGTCCACCGGCTTTGGGTTTGCTCACGGTGAACGCCATGGTGGCCGCCGACAAGCTGCTCATTCCCATCCAGTGCGAATTCTATGCCCTTGAGGGTGTGACAAAACTTCTTGAATCAATGAAACGTGTCAAAAGTCGCTTGAATCCGCCCCTTGATATTTACGGCATTCTCTTGACGATGTACGACAGTCGCACAATCCTCTCGAAGCAGGTTGCCGATGAGGTTCGTGACTACTTTGGGCGTCTCGTGTTCTCCACCCCTATTCCCCGCACTGTGAAACTGTCCGAGGCTCCCAGTTTCGGACAGCCTATTACCCAGTACGACCCCCGTGGTCGCGGTTCCCTGTCCTATATCGAACTCGCGAAGGAAGTGATTGCCCGTGGCTAAGCCAGAACGACGCGGTGGATTGGGTCGAGGTCTCAGTTCTCTTCTCCCCGGCTCCTATGAGGCTCCTGCTCCCGCTGTCCCAGCTCCCGCAAGCCAGCGGCTGACGGTTCAGGTTGAGGATATCGAGGATGCACCGGTATCCTCTCGACCGGCTTCCCGCGTTGTCGTCAACGAGGAAGGGGCTGACGCTGTGCTCTCTGAGCCGATTCCCCGGGAGGTGAGCGCCGTTGTGCCCGCTCTCGCCCAGGAAACGGTGGAGGTGAAGACCACCGATGAGGTGAGCCTCGATAGCATCTTCCCCAATCCCGATCAGCCCCGAACTCAGTTCAAGAAGGAAGAGATTGAGGAGTTGGCTACTTCTATCGAGAAGGACGGCCTGCTTCAACCGATTCTTGTTCGCCAGATGGGCGACGGTACCTATCAGATTATCGCCGGTGAGCGCCGTTGGCAGGCTTCCAAGGCTGCGGGACTCGAAAAGGTGCCGATTCGCATCAAGGAAGCCGACGATAGCCTCGCACTGGAGCTGGCTCTGATTGAGAACATTCAGCGAAGCGATCTGAATCCCATTGAGGAGGCTTACGGGTACCGCCGTCTTATGGAGCGCCGTTCGATGACCCAGGCTGAGGTTGCTCAGGCGGTTTCAAAGGGCCGATCCACGGTGGCCAACGCCCTTCGCTTGCTTGACCTTCCCGAAGAGGCTCAGCAGTTGCTCTATGAGGAGAAGATTACAGCCGGTCATGCCCGCGCTATTCTCTCGGTGCCCACGCTCGAGGGTCGTGCGAAACTTACCGAGAAGATCGTTGAGGGGAACATGACCGTGCGTGAGGCCGAGAGTCTTGCCCGCTTGCTTTCGGGAAAGAAAGAGCCTTCACCTGCTTCAAGTCGTCCCGCAACTCCGCCCGTGTTCAAGTCGGTTGCCAAGACGCTGCGCGAGACCCTCAAGACCAATGTGCGCGTCAAATCTTCCAAGGGGAAGAACAAGATCGAGATTGAGTTCAAAGACGAGGAGGACCTGCAGCGCCTCTTTGATGAGATTCTTGGCATGAAGGAAGAGGCTTCAACCGTCGAGGATTAATCTCGCTATTGAGAATGGTGAAAAGAAGAGAGGCGGTGTTTCACGTGAAACACCGCCTCTCTTTGCTTTAAGACTCGTCCGCTCTGCGTCGAGCGCTCTTGCCTCTCGTTGAGATATCTCAGAGTCGACCGAGGCGGCTCACCCCAATACCGGAAGGCTTTTGTTGTCTGGAAACCCTAAGGCAATGCCCCTTGAAAAGTGCTTTACATAACATATCGTGTTATAGATCATCGTGTTTCACGTGAAACAATACGGTTCTTCAGCTGTCCGCAGGCTCCGTCGATGTCGCTTCCCCGAGACTTTCTCAAACTCACTTCCACACCTTCGGCTTCAAGAGCTCTCGTCCAGTGCCGAACGGTTTTCTCGGCCGCTGGCTGGAAAGGAGCTTCCTCCACGGGGTTCATGGGTAGAAGGTTGACATGGCAGAGGAGTCCTCGGCACAGATCCAGAAGTGCGAGCAGCTGTTCCTCGGAATCGTTGATATTCTCGATGAGGAGGTACTCAAGGGAGACACGGCGCCCGGTTTTCCGGATATAGTCCTTGAGAGCTGTTTTGAGTTGCGGCAGGGGTTGATGGGAGACTTTCGGCATGAGATCGTCGCGGGTGGCCTGCACTGCTGAGTGAAGCGAAATAGCCAGGGTGAATTGCTCGGGCTCGTCACTGAGGCGCTCGATGCCGGGGATAATGCCACAGGTGGAGATCGTGATATGGCGAGCACCGATATGGAGGTCATCGGCGCTGTTGATCATACGCAGAGCCGAGAGCACCTCATCGTAGTTCAAAAAAGGTTCGCCCTGACCCATGACAACGACGTTGCTCACGCGGGTATCGAAATCCTTTTGGACAGTGGCAATTTGTTGGACAATCTCCGTCGCTTGCAGGTTGCGGATGAGTCCCTCGCGTCCTGTTGCACAGAAAGCACAGGCCATAGGGCATCCCACCTGAGAGGAGACGCAAACCGACAACCGCTCGATGGTTCCATCTTTGCGGTAGGTCGGCATGCCGACTGTTTCGACAAGGCACCCGTCTCCAAGTTTGAACACGTATTTGCGCGTTCCGTCGATGGAGACCTGTCGGTCAACGAGGGAGAACTCCTCAAGAGGGTATTCCTTTGCCAGGCGCTGGCGAAGGGGCGCCGGCACATTGCTCATGGCCTCGAAAGAGGTGCAATGGTGCCGATGAATCCATTCATGTACCTGTTTGGCGCGGAACCGAGGAAACCCCCAGGCTTCAATGAGGCTGGTGAGTTCCGGAAGGGTGAGTGTCATAAGTTCGTTATTCATAGGGGACATTATAGACAATGCACCTGCTCTGATATACTTCCCCTCAGATATTCATCGTCTTGAAAGGTGTCCGATCATGGCTGTTACTTTGGATCCGGCTACTTGTCGCGTTGCCCTGCTTGCGGGAGGAACGAGCGGTGAGCGCGAGATCTCCCTCGCATCCGGCAAAGGAGCCGGCGAAGCGCTGCGCCAGGCGGGGTTTGCGGTGACAGAGTTGGATCCCGCTTCCAAAGATGATCTGAAGGCGCTCATTGATGGCAACTTCGATGTGGCCTTTCTCTGTCTCCATGGCAAGGGAGGGGAAGACGGCCAACTTCAAGGGTTCCTGGAGGTCATCGGCCTCCCCTATACGGGCCCGGGCGTGTGGTCGAGCGCTACGGCCATGAACAAGGCGAAATCGAAGGTCTTCTATGCTCGTGAGGGTATTGCGACGGCACCGTTCTTCTCGCTTGAGCAAGGCCGTCCCTATGATGTTGGGGAAATCGCCGAGGCTATGGACGGCATCTGTGTTGTCAAGCCCGCAACTGAGGGAAGTGCCCTGGGTATTTACATTGTTGAGGGGGAGGAGTCTATCCAAGAGGCCATCGAAGAGGTATTCAAGATTGATAGCCTGGTGGTCGTGGAGCGGTTCATCAAGGGCACTGAACTGACCGTGGCGGTTCTCGGCAACGACGAGCCCTATGCGCTGCCGATCATCGAAATTGTGCCCCGGGGTGAGTTTTACGACTTCGATTCCAAGTACGCCCCCGGTGGCTCCCGGCACATCTGCCCCGCGCCGCTCGATGAGGCCCTGACCCAGCGCATTCAGGCCATGGCCGTGGCCGCTCATCGTGCCCTGGAGTGCACCGGCGTCTCCCGCTCGGACTTTATCCTCGATGAGGAGGGGACGCCGTGGATTTTGGAGACGAACACCATCCCTGGCATGACGAGCACTTCGCTGCTCCCCGACGCGGCCCGTGCGGCCGGCGTCGAGTTTCCCGAGCTGTGCACGCGCTTGATTGCCAGCGCCCTTGAGGTGGTCGCCCGCTAGAAGAGCCCGCAGGCCTTCAACCCGAAGATGAGGGCAGCTACCAGCGCGAGGAGGAATGCCCAACTGAGCAGGTAGCAGCCCTTGTTTCCCTGACGACCCTTCTCGACGAGGCTATCGGTTATCGATCGCCGCCGCTTGAGGATGGCCATGCCCTTCTTTTTCTCGGGCAAGGGAACGCGATCCGTGGGAAGCCATGCCCCTTGAGTTTCGATAATGCGCTCCACGGGTGCTCCATCGAAGGACAGCGCGGGGCGGATTCCCTTCCCGATGAGGTCTCCAACGCCCTCCACGAAGGAGGAGAAGGCATCCTGATCGCGGTCGTCGTAGGCGATGACCGCCGCCTCTCCCCAGTACTCGCCGGGTTCAGGCTGCTCGGAGAAGGCCACAAAGGAGAGGATACCGACCAAGGTGAGATCCCGGGCGCGCAGAAGGCTCAGCTGGCGCGAGAAGTCAGGGTCGAAGTACCCGACAGGGGATCCGAAGCGATTGACGAGCCAGGCTTTCTGGATGCCGCCTTCGATGGTGCATTCGATAGAGTACTGGTCCCCGACAAGATTGTCCGAGCCGAGCAGGGCCGCGGCATCCTTGCGGGACGCCGTTTGAAATGTTTGATATGTACCAAAATACCGTTCCATGATGTTCTCCCTGCGCTGGCTGCTACAATACCGAAAGCTATTGAGTACACACCATAACCGAGGCCGATCATCCGTGGAACGCTCGCTTGGACGAGGTTCCTTTTTTTCGGCATCAGGGGTGCGCCGCGAAGGTAGGGCAAAGCCATGACACGAGACACCACTCCCCTTGAGGGCCAGCTGAAGAACTTCATCACCGACGGAACGCCTCCCGAGGTTATCGCCCTCTACGAGAGCCTTCCGGAACGGGCCCGCGCCGGCCATTTCGGCCCCTTCGACGGCAATGTGGTGGTGCTCGACACCGAGACCACCGGTTTCTCTCTCAACCACGACGAGCTCACCCAAATTGCCGCCGCCCGCATGGAAGGTGGCCAGATCGTCGAATGGTTCATCACCTTCGTGAATCCCGGCAAGCCCATTCCCGACGAGGTGGCCCATCTGACCGATATTCACGACGAGGATGTGGCCGACGCTCCCGCCCCCGCCGAAGCCCTGGCGGCCCTCGTGGAATTTGTGGGAGATGCCGTGGTGGTGGCCCATAATGCGGAATTCGACCGCAATTTCACGACGAAGCACCCTGCCGGGTACCCGCTTCTTGAAAATACCTGGGTCGATTCCCTCGATCTGTCGCGCATCGCGCTGCCCCGTATGAAATCCCATCGCCTCATCGACTTGGTGAAGGCCTTCGGCGCCCCGCGCTCTACCCATCGGGCCGATGAGGATGTGGCCGCTACGTGCGCGCTGCTGCGCATCCTGCTGGCCGGCGTGGAGGCCATGCCTCCCATGTTGCTGCGCGAGATCGCCTCTATGGCCACGCCTGAGCAATGGCCCACGGTCGTGGTGTTTCAGTACTTCGCCGAGCAATGTACCCCGGAAGGGGAGAAGCCTCTGCCGTTCTCCCTGCGGACCCTGCGGCGCGATCGGGTTGGGGCCATCGACCACCGGCCTCTCGTGGATGCGGCCGATATCGCCGCCGACCCTGCCCGCTCCCTGGTGTTTCCCACAGCCGAAGCCGTAGCGCAGGCGTTCACCGAGACGGGGCTCATCGGGTCGCTGTACGACGATTACGAGCAGCGCAACGAGCAGGTGTCCATGGCCGAGGCGGTGCGCAGCTCGTTCGCCCGTTCCACCAACCTTATGGTCGAAGCGGGCACGGGCGTGGGAAAGTCCATGGCCTACCTGTTGCCGGCCGCTATCACGGCGCGGGACAACGGTATCAACATCGGTGTGGCCACGAAGACCAATGCCCTGCTCGATCAGCTTGTCTATCACGAGTTGCCGGCCCTGACCGAGGCTCTCGGCGGCGGGCTCACCTACGCCTCGCTCAAGGGCTTCTCCCATTACCCCTGTCTGCGCAAGGTGGAGCGCATCGTTGTCGACGGTCCGCGCATGCGCACGGTGGGGAAGAGCGAGCAGCATCAAGCCCCGGCCCTCGCCGGCCTGCTCTCGTTCATCAGCCAGACGACCTACGACGATATCGACAACCTCAAGATTGATTATCGCCTCCTGCCGCGGTGGTCCATCACCACGACGAGCCATGATTGTCTCCGTCGCAAGTGCCCCTTCTTCGGAACGAGCTGCTTCGTCCACGGTGCCCGCCGACGGGCTGAGGCATCGAACATCGTCGTGACCAACCACAGCCTCCTGTTCTGCGATCTCGCCGCCGATGGGGGATTGCTGCCGCCCATTCGCTACTGGGTGGTGGACGAGGCCCACGGCGCCGAGAACGAGGCCCGTCGCGCCTTCTCCATGGATCTGGCTGAAGAGGACATCCTCTCCCTTGTCCGCCGCGTAGCCACTGACGAGGCCCGCCGCAACGTGTTCGTGCGGGCGGAGCGCACGGTCGTTATGCCGGGAAGCGAATCCTCGGCGACGCTGTTCTACGCTCTCACTGCCAAGGCCCGCAGCGCAGGCCAGGCCTTCGGCTCGGCGGCCGAGGCCTTCTGCGCCGCCCTGGCCGAGCTGCTGTTCTACGACGGGAACCACCGCTCGAAGGGCTACGAGACCGTGGATCTCTGGCTCAACGACGAGATCCGCGCCGGCTCTATCTTCCAGAACATCGCGCGGCTGGGAAAGGCCATGGCCGCCGAAGCCGAAAAAATGGTCACGGCCTGCCAGGAACTCGTGGGTTACCTGGATGATATCGAGGGAGCCGCGGTCATCCAGCGGGAGATAGCCGCCATCGCCATGGAATTGAAGGAGATCATCGGCACGGTAGATGTGATCTGTGTCCAATGCCCGCCCCAGTACGTGTACGCCGCCAGTCTCACGCGGAAGAACGATCGTCCCCAGAACAAGCTGGAAGCGCTGCTGCTCAATGTGGGAAGCACGCTGGATGAGACGTTCTACGCGAACACCCACGCGGTGGTCTACGCTTCGGCTACGTTGACCGTGGACGGCGGCTTCACCAGTTTCGCCAATGCCATGGGCCTCAACACGAGCGATTGCTCGCGGGCTGACGAGCTTATGCTTCCCTCGAGCTACGATTTCGATAACCGCATGATCGTTTATGTCGTTAACGATATGCCGGAGCCCAATGAAGCCGCCTACCTCGGTGCCCTTCAGGACTTGCTCGTTGCCGCCCATAAAGCCCAACGGGGCTCCATGCTCACGCTGTTCACCAACCGTCGCGAGATGGAGCGGTGCTTCGAGGAGGTGCAGCCGGCCCTGAAGGAGGACGATCTGCGCCTGGTCTGCCAGAAGTGGGGCGTTTCCGTGAAGGGCCTGCGCGACGACTTCCTCGCCGATGAGCACCTGTCGCTGTTCGCCCTCAAGAGCTTTTGGGAAGGTTTCGATGCTCCGGGGGCGACGCTCAAGGGGGTTGTCATCCCCAAGTTGCCCTTCTCCAAGCCCACCGATCCGCTCTCCTGCGAACGGGCGGCCCGCGATGACGCCGCCTGGCGCCGCTATGTTCTGCCCGCTGCCGTCTTGGAGACCAAGCAGGCTGCCGGCCGCCTCATTCGCAAGGCCACGGACAGCGGCATCCTCATCCTGGCGGATAAGCGCCTCGTGACTAAGGGCTATGGCAAGACCTTCCTTCGCTCGCTTCCCAGTCAGAACATCCGTTTCTGCTCGGCTGCCGAAGTTGTGGCCGAAATCGAGCGCAGCGCCCAGTAGCGGAGCTTTGTCCATGGCGAAGAAGAAGGCTCAGCATGCACTTCACATTAAGAGCCACACCCACGGCTCTTCGAACGAGATTTCCTTCAGCGTGCTCGATGCAGCCCGCGAGGCCCGAGATGCCGCCGAGCGAGATCGACGGGACGGCGGCGGCGCGGGGAGGGTACCGTTGTTCACGCTCGGGCGGGGAAAGAAGCCCCGGGCCACTCCGGCCCGAAGTCAATCCATCGTCATTCCCGAGGGAACGGCGCCCACGCGGTCCTCGGCATCATCGTTCGCTTCGGCCGCTGCGGCAGAGGTGGATCGCCGAGCTTTTCGCATTGTTCCCGTGGTCGTGGTCATTTGCGTGCTCTTGGCCCTGGCCCTCACTCTCGGGCAAACGCTCATCTCCATGCGCACCCAGCAGCAGGGCTTTCGCTCCTCTCTGAACGACAACATCAACGTCATCACCAGTTGCGATGAGACGCTGATCCCCTTCGACGAGCTGGTCATGGCCCAGTATGACAAGAAGCGCCTTTCCCCGACGGCTACTGGGCAAAACACCCCTTCCTTCGAGGATCTTTCGGAGGGCTATCGCCGTGTCGTCGCAGACATTGCCCCTTCGCGGGCTCAGTTGGAGGAATCGCTGGCCACCATCGAGTCGATGCGCCCGACTCTTGCCGACAATGATGCCGAAGAGGCCGCCCATCAGGCTGTGACCGCAGCCCGGGCGCGCCTGAACATGCTCGATGCCGGCGTGGCTATCATTGAGCAATCCCTCATGGCCACTGAGGCGTTCCTCGATTGCCAGGGAGGTTGGAGGGCCGTCATCAATGCTGACGCCGCCGCGCGGGAGGCGACGGCCCTGCTGCGCGAGATGTCCGAAGCCAACGTGCGCGCCTCGATGGAGAAAAGCAATGAGGCCGTGGCACAGCTGAACGACGCACGCGAGCTCTTCAATAAGGCCCAGGGTGATTATCCCGGCCTCGATTTGGGCTCTTTCGTCGCCTATATAGAGAAACGTATCGAAGCGCAGCAGGCCGCCCTTGCCTCCGACCAGGCTTACCTCGATCGCGACAAAGAGACCCTGTCCGAGGAGAACGACCGCTATAACGCCCTTGAGGACGAGGCCGCGACGCTGGCCCAGGATCTGGGGAACGATCCCGATCAGCGCGTAGCCGACCGGTTCTACGAATCGATTGAGGATCAGGTGACAGTTTACGAGGCCGAGCGGCTCAAAGCGGGTAATGCTGATACGTTTCTCCGTGATTATTTGGGCAAGAGCGCCCAATAGCGTATACTAGTAATAATTGTGTCAACAGACCTCTTTGAACGAGGAAAGGCAACGTACATGGCCGAGCTAAACGAATGCGTCGCATACCTGTCTCAGGAAATCGGCCCGCGGCCGGCGGGAACCGAGGAAGAGCAGCGTGCGGCTCTCTATATCAGTGAGACGCTCTCTGCCGAAACGGGCCTGCCCACCACCATGGAAGACTTCCAGTGCAACCCCGACAGCACCCTTCCGCGGGCTCTTGTGAGCGGCGTCGCCGTGCTCATGACCCTGGTGGCCACCATCTTCTCCGTGGTTTCGGTTGCCTCTATTGTGATCGGGTTTTTGTGCGTACTCCTCCTGGCTGCTGAGATTTTCGACAAGCCCGTGCTTTCGCGCCTGCTCAATCGGGGGGCGAGCCAGAACGTCGTGGCGAAGTACGTTCCCCTGAAGTCGGCGAAGCAGGCGAGCCGGCGACGCAAGGTCATCATCGTCGCCCATTACGACAGCGGCAAGATCCGCCGCGATTTGAACAGTGCCGTTATTGCGGCGCTTCCCCTCCTGTATTGGGTTGAATTCGCGGCCATGGTGCTCATGCCCGTGCTGCTGCTCGTTCGTATGATCGTGGCCCCCGTTGACGGCGGCCTCATCGCCTTCAACGTTGCCCTGGGGCTCGTTATGGTTGTGGCGGTGCTGCCGACTCTCTCTTTCGCTCTGGAGAAGCTGAGCACCTATAACGACGGGGCGAATTGCAACGCCTCCGGTGTGGCGGTGCTGCTGGATGTGGCCGCCCGCGTGGCCGCCTCCCGAGACATCCCCGATGGGGAAGAACCGCTGATCCACGGCGCCGCGGCGGCAGCCTCGGCTGGGTTGGTGCCCGAAGGGGCCGAGCTTGTGTACGACGCTCCCTCGAACACCGACGAGCTGGACTCTTCCATGGAATCGGCTGCCGAACGTCTCGCTGCTGCCAAGGCGGCGGTCGCGGCTCTCTCCGGCAAGCCGGTGGCTGAAACGGAAGCCGCGGCGACCCCCGCCTCCGACCCTGCGGCGGAGGAGGCCCCCGCACCGGCCAGCACCGACGAGGCACCGGCCTTGGAGGTGGAACCCCCGGCCGCTTCTCCCGTTATCGTCCCGGCGCCGGCTCCGGCCCCTGCGGCCGAGTCTGCGGTGCCCGACTGGTTCAAGAAGGGGCAGGAGCAGGCGAAGAAGCCGAAGGTTGAGAAGCCGGTGCAGCGTTCGCGCTATGCCGCCGCGTTGGAGCGGGCCGAGGAAGAGATCATCGCCCGTGAGGAATCCCAGAAGAGCGCCACGGAGGAACTGAGCGCCCGCATGCGCGGGATGCGCGCTTCGGTGCAGGCCGCCTCGGCGGCCGCCGGCGCCCAACCGACTGGCGTGATTGCCGACCTGTCCCCGCTGGAAGAGGCCCCGGCCGCCGCGCCCGCGCTGTCGGTGGAGCCTCAAGCTGTTTCGCCCTCCCCCGCGGCCCCGCTTGCGACGGATATTCCCACGGCCGCCGCTGTCGAAGAAATTCCCGCCTCGCCCACGGCTCCCGCTGCCGTGCCGGAGGAGGTGCTGACTCCCTCTCCGGCGGACATTCCCTCCCCGCTCGATCGCAGCGCGGCGGTGGACTTGTCCCAGGTTCCGGCGGTGGCGGCCGAGGATCCCGATGTGGTCCTCCGCGAAGGCCAGCGGCCGTTGACGGGGGCTACCGTTGCGGCGCCTCCCGTCGGTGCTCCGTCGCTGGCGGGCGTTCCCACTCCAGCGGATCAGGCTGCGGAGGGTTCCCACCGCCGCCTCGTCATCCCCTCCGTGGGAGAGATTCCCCCGGTAGTCGAGGGCGCATCCGATCAGGCTCCGCGCAAGCGCCGCGCCATCTCTCTGCCGAACATCGGCATTTCCCAGGAACTTCCCCGTGTTTCCATGGACGATCATCTGCAGGCAGCCCCCTTGGCGGAGGAGCGGCCGGCGCACGACGGCCGGGTGCGCGACCTTTCCGCCATCGTGCCCTCCGTCGCCTCTCCGGCGGCATCCCCCGCGGCTCCTCACTCGGCAGCCTTGCGCGATGCCCTGCCTTCTCTTTCCCAGGCTCCGGCTATGGCCGACCCGGGATTGTCGGGCAGCATCAACCTGGCCGGATCTTTCTCGGCCATGGGGGCTACGGGTGCGGCGGCCCCTCTGACGGACGATATGTTCGAGGCTGCCAGTGAGGACGACCTCTATATCGAGGATGTGGATGATTCGGCTTACGTGGAGCAGGTCACCGAGACGGGAGCCATGGCTGGCCCCGGCTATGTGGAAATGCCCAAGAGCCGCTTTGGCCGCATCTTCGGCAAGCGTCGCCGTCACGCCCAGGTTGAGTCTTCCACTCCTCAGGAATGGCTCGATGTCGAAGACACCTTCGATGCCCGCGAGGCGGGTGCCGCGCGGGGCGGCTGGGAGAGCTTCCGCGAGGAAGACGAATTCGACGGTTACGACGAGTGCTTCGATCCCCAGCAAACCACAGCTTTCACCCCCGACTTCGGCGGGGATCACTTCAATGAGCCCGCTCCCCAACATCGCCGTCGCGGTCGCCATTTCGAAGGAGGTGCCTTCTCGCGAGTTTCCGCCGATGGCGAAGAGTCGTTCGATGAAGAGGAGTCACGGCCTCGTCGGGAGACTGTTTCCAGCTTCGCCGATGGGCTTCCCGCAGGCTTCGTGTTTGACGATGCCCCCGAGGCGGAGGCCATCGAGCAGTTTCACAGCAAGCGCATCGATATGGAGGTGTGGTTCGTTGCCCTGGGCTCTGAGCTCGCCGGCAATGGTGGCATGCGCGCCTTCATGGAGGCCCACGAGGCCGAGCTCAAGGGCTCTATTATCATTGAACTGGAGGCCCTCGGCGCCGGTGAGCTGACCTTGATGGACAGAGAGGGCACGTACCTGCCGAAGAAGGCTTCGAGTCGCATGAAGCGTCTCGTGCGCAAGGCCGGCCAGGCCGTGGGGCTGTCCGTGGGCGACGGTACCATGGAATGGCGCGACAGTGCTTCGGCCTATGCCATGAAGCACGGCCAGCAGGCTATGCACCTGGTGGGTATGGAGGGCAAGAAGCCGACGTTCTTCGGCGAGGCCGATGATGTTCTGGAGAATATCGACGGCGATCAGCTGGCTCTCAACAGCGATTTCGTCATGGAACTGCTGAAGCAAATCTGATATATCCCTCGGCCATGATATGATGGCCTGCATCCGCCCCCGTAGCTCAGCGGATAGAGCGTCGGTTTCCTAAACCGTGCGTCGGAGGTTCGAGTCCTCTCGGGGGCGCCAGAGATTTCCTTGGGCCGCCGTCGGTAAAAGCTGACGGCGGTTTTGTTTTGTGTGGTGAGGGGGCGCCGCGGACGGTTCGCGCTGAGACAGCGCCGCGGTTTGCGGGCGACTCTCGGGGACGGCGGAGCGGCGTGCGGCGGGACTGAAGTACGGCGCCCTTGCGACATAAGTGCGAATTTAGGCTGGTAGGATAGGGCTGCGACCGAAGCAATGTGTGATTACCGTGATGGACGCGAGCGGCTTGAGGACGGAGCAGGGTGTTCTGATAGACTATTCAGGCTATTCCTGCTCCGGCGTGTGCCTTCACCAGCCCGGAGCCGTAAAGTCCAAAGGAGGTGAGCTGGATGAAGGCTTATGAACTGCTGTTTATTGTGCCCCCTACGATCGATGACGAGACTCGCGCTGGCGTGATGAAGCGTATCGAGACCACTCTCGCTGAGAGCAACGGTGTTGTGGACAACGTCGACAACTGGGGCAAGCGCAAACTCGCTTATGAGATCAACGGTCTGTCCGACGGCGACTACACTCTCATCGATTTCCATGCTGATCCGCAGAGCATTGCCGAGCTCGATCGCGTGCTGCGCATTAACGATGCTGTTATGCGTCACATGGTCGTGGCCCGCGCCGATCGCGACTAGTTTGGAAGCCGAGCAGTCCGACTAGGCTGCTCACTGTGAGAAGAGGTAGAAATGAGCATCAACCGTGTGATCATCAGCGGCAATCTGACCCGCGATCCTGAGCTGCGCCAGACCCAGTCCGGTATGGCCGTGCTGAGCTTCGGCGTGGCGGTTAACGACCGCCGCAAGAACCCCTCCACGGGCGAGTGGGAAGATTATCCGAACTTCGTGGACTGCACGATGTTCGGTGCTCGCGCCAACAGCCTGGCCCAGTATCTGTCCAAGGGCACCAAAGTGTCCATCGAGGGCAAGCTCCGCTGGAGCCAGTGGGAGCGCGATGGCCAGAAGCGCAGCAAGCTGGAGGTCATCGTTGACGAGCTCGAGTTCATGTCGAGCCGCAACAGCAACGGTGGTGCCCCGTCCTATGGCGGAGACTCCTACGGGGGAGGCCAGAGCTATGCTGCTCCGGCTCCTGCTTACAGCGCACCTGCCCCCGCAGCCCCCGTTATTGATGCCTCCTCTTCCGTGTACGATGATGACATTCCGTTTTAAGCGAAACGAAAGAGGTTAACATGGCCGATTACGCTAAGCAGCCTCGTCGTAAGTATTGCCAGTTCTGCAAGGACGACGTGGAGTATATCGATTACAAAGATACTCAAATGCTGCGCAAGTATGTTACCGATCGTGGCAAGATCAAGCCCCGTCGCGTCACCGGTGCCTGCACTCAGCACCAGCGCGACATCGCGGAAGCCGTCAAGCGCGCCCGCGTCATGGCTCTCATGCCCTATGCCGTTCCCGCGGTGAGCGGTCGTGGCGACCGCCGCAACCGCTAGGCGAAGGAGGAACCATGAAAGTTATTCTTCTGAAGGAACTCCACGGCAAGGGCGGCGAGGGCGACGTCATCGACGTCAACCGTGGCTATGCCAACAACTTTCTGCTCACTCAGGGCTACGCTGTGAAGGCTACCCCGGGCAACTTGAAGCAGCTGGAGGAGCGTAAGAAGAACATCGCCAAGCGCGAGGAGACCCGCATTGCCGATGCCAACGCTCTGGCCGCGAAGCTCAACGACGCCACCGTGCGCGTTATCGCTCAGGTGGGCGAAGAGGGCGTGCTCTTCGGCTCCGTCACGGCTCCGGCCGTGGCTGATGCCATCGCAGAGCAGCTCGAGGTCGATATCGACAAGCGCCGCGTTGAGCTGGGCAAGCCGATCAAGATGGTGGGCACCTACGAGGTTCCCGTCTCTCTGTACCGCGATATCAAGGGCGTTGTGACCGTGATCGTCGGCGGCGAGGGCATGGACGAGGAGTCCGCTGAGACCGTCGAAGCCTTTGATGAGGCCCTCGAGATTGCCGAGACCCCGGCTCCCGAGACCGTCGAGGTCGACGGCGAGGTTTCCGAGGACGGCACCGTCGAGGCTGAGGTGACCGAGATCGAGGAGTAAGCTCCTTTCCGATCGATCCCTATAAAGGCCCTCGTTCGCGAGGGCCTTTTTCTATCCTGAGGCCCATCGCCCGAGCCTATTTGTTTCCCGTGAAACAATGGAGCACAAGAGGGGCGGGAAGATTCACGCTACAATAGAGGAGACCCAAGAGAAAGAGCCGTTCATGCCGTTTGCCCCCCAGGATCAAGATCCACAAAGCCAAGGTGTCATCGCCCCCCGGGCCCAGCTTCCCCAGAATATCGAGGCCGAGCAATCGGTGCTGGCCGCCTGTATTCTCAACCACGAAGTGACCGAAGAAGTGGTTATGCGCATTCGGCCTGAAAACTTCTTTCGCCCTGCTCATCGGGTTATCTTCGAGGCTATCCAGAACTTGATCGGTCGTCGTATTCCCGTTGACCCCATTTCCCTTGCCGACACGTTGAAGGCCCTGGGCCAGTTGGAGGCTGTGGGAGGACGCGCCTATTTGGCAGAGCTTGCCGACAACACGTTCTCGCTCACGAGCTGGGAGCGCCATGTGGAGATTGTCAAGCGCCAGGCCATTCTGCGTGATTTGGTGTTTGCCTCCGCGCAGATCAACGCCTTGGCCTACGATGCCCCCGATGATGTGAACGAGGTGGTTGAGGAAGCTGAGAAAATGCTGCTCGAGGTAACCGAGAAGCGCGTTTCCTCCACGTTCCGCAAGATGGACGAGCTCGTTGCCGAGGCCTATGAGCAGATCACCCTCCTGGCGAACCAGCGCAACCACGTGGTGGGTGTTCCCACGGGCTTTAAGGACGTGGATGACCTGATCCACGGGTTCCGCGGCGGCGATCTGGTGATTCTGGCCGCCCGCCCCGGCGTGGGCAAGACGTCCTTCGCCCTGAACCTGGCCACCAACGCTGCCAAGGCCGGCGTGGCCGTCACGTTCTTCTCGTTGGAGATGGGTGCCGAGCAGTTGGTGCAGCGTATCCTGTGCTCCGAGGCCCGTGTGTCGCTCTCGAAGCTGCGCAGCGGCCAGATCGCCGACGGCGACTGGGGCGCCCTGGCCGAGCATTCGGGGAAGCTCGCCTCGTTGGACATGTACATCGACGACACCCCGGGCCTGTCCATCTTGGAGGCCCGCGCCAAGGCCCGTCGCGAGCTGCGCAACGTGAAGGAGGGCCAGAAGGGCCTCATCGTCGTGGACTACCTGCAGCTCATGGAGCCCGGCCCCAACACGCGCAACAAGAGCACCAACGACCAGGTTGGCGAGATCTCCCGCGGACTGAAGATTCTCGCGAAGGAGATGAACATGCCGGTCATCGCCCTGTCTCAGCTGTCCCGCGCCGTGGAGCAGCGCGGCAAGGACAAGCGCCCCATGCTGTCCGACCTGCGCGACTCCGGCTCCATCGAGCAGGACGCCGACATCGTCATGTTCATCGACCGGTCCATGAGCGAGATCGAGGCCGAGAGTGAGAGCCGTCCCGATCTGGGTATGGCGAAGCTCCTCGTGGCGAAGCACCGCAATGGTGCCACGCGCGACATTGACCTCGCTTTCAATCCGGAATTCACCAAGTTCATGGACTTCGTGGACGATTCCCGCTTCGACTCCTCCTTCTAGGAAACCCGTTGAATCCGCCGTTGACATTCATCCACGCCTCCGATTTGCATATCGGCGCTCCCTTTCGCGGCTTGAGGGAGCTGTCGGAGGAATGGGCGCGGCGGCTCTCCGATGCCATTCCCGCCGCTTGGGATCGGGTGGTGGAGGCGGCGCTGTCCCGCAAAGTGGACTTTGTGGTGGTGGCCGGGGATATCTTCGATTCCACCCGCGCCTCCTACCGCGATTACCTGCGCTTCTTCGACGGCCTCAAGAAACTTGATGCTGCGGGCATTCCCTCCTACCTGTGCACGGGAAACCACGATCCGCTGAGCCTGTGGCAGAAGGACTTCTTCGCCCTGCCGCCCTCGGCCAGGATGCTCGCGGCCGATCGGCCCGATTTCGCCCTCTATGAGCGGGAGGGCCAGCCCCTTGCCATCATCGGAGGCCGGGGGTACCCGAACAAGGTGTGGTCGTCCCAGGAGGACATTGCCGCGGGCGTTACCCGCGAAGCTGCGGAGAGGGTCCTCGGTCCCCGTGCTGTGGCGGCCCCTTTTGCCGTGGGCGTGCTGCACACAGGGCTGACGCTCGATCCTGTGAAAGCGCCCACTGATCCGGCGGCCTTGCTGCGGGCCGGCATGGACTACTGGGCCCTTGGTCACATCCATCGCCGCTACGCGAACAACGAATCCGATCCGCGCATCGTGTTCTCCGGCTGCATCCAAGGGCGCGACGTGAGGGAAACGGGCCCGCGGGGCGTCTATGCCGTCACGCTGGCCGAGCATTGCCCTCCGGCCTTGACGTTTATCCCCACGGCCTCGGTGGTGTGGGAGCAGCTTGAGGTCGACGTGTCCGATTGTGCCAACATTCCGGCCTTGGTTGCCAAGGTGATGAGGGAATTGTTCGCCGTGAACGGCACGGTCTCCTGCGAGATGATGGTGTCCCGCATCACACTGACTGGCTCTTCTTCTCTGCATGAGGTGCTCGGCCGCCCTGGCGTGCTCGACGATGTGCGGGCTTCCGTTAACGATGCCTACAGCGAATTCTTCTGCGACGCGCTCATCGACCGCACCCGGGCGCCCCTCAACGAGGAGGCCTTGCGAGCCGAGGGCATGTTCCCGGCGGTGTTCCTGCGCACGGCCGATGCCATGGCCGCTGACGTGACGGGTCAGATCGATTACATCCAGGAGGAGTTCCTCGCGCGGAACATCCCGCTCACAGCGGCTCTTTCCGAAAAGAAAGCCCGCAGCCTCGCCGCCGAGGCCACCGACCTGGTGCTCGACCTGCTCGTGCAGGGAGGCGATGAGTGATGGTACGGACAAGCCCCTTCCTGCGTTACCTGCGCATTGAGCGCTTCGGCCACTTTCACGACAAGACCGTGGGCCCTTTCGACGAGCACCTGAACATCGTCTACGGCGGTAACGAGGCGGGCAAGACCACCCTGGCCGCCTTTGCCGGCGGCGTGCTGTTCGGGTGGGAGGAGGCCCGCGGCCGGCGGAATACCTACAAGCCCGCCGGGGCCGAGCGGAGCGGCAGCCTGATCTTCTCCGACGGTCGCACGCTCTCGCGCACGCGCAACGTCGACGGCATAGACGGGGACGCAACCCTGGTGGAGGATATCGACAAGGACACCTTTCGCACGATGTTCTCCTTGAACAGCGACGAATTGCGCAGCTTGCGGAATACGACCGACACCACGGCGAAACTGCTCACGGCCGGTTCGGGCACCTCGTCGTCGCCGGCCCATGCCCTTGCCCAGGTGAACGAGCGCTTAGCGGCGTTCACCTCCCGCGCGGCCGGGGCCGCGCAGTCCATTCCACAGTTGATTGCCCTGCGCAATGAGCTGCGTGAGAGGCAGAAGGAAGCCGCCGACCAGGCCGACCGTTGGCGCAGCCAAGATCGCGAGCTGCACGAGCTGGAGCCGGAGCGGGAGGCTATGGCCGAGCGGGTTGATGAGAGCAATCGGCTCATCGAATCGCTCTCCTCGGCGCGGGCGGTTCTGGAGGCCCTGGACGGGGAGCGGGATAAGCTGGAGCAAGAGATCGAGCGGCTCGAAGAGGCCCAGGCCGTCGCCACCTCTGAGCAGCTAGAACGCGAGCGCGAGACGGGAGCGTCGTTGGCCCATCTGAGCTCCAACGAGGATCGCGCCCTGCGCGACCGCCTCGACGTCCTGGCCGCCCAGCAGGCTCGTCTTGCCCACGGCACCGACGTTGCCCGGGCTAATTACACCTCGTCGGCAGCGGTGTACGAGGCGCTGCTGGAAACGGAGAACAGCCGCGACGAGCAGCAGCGCCTGCGGACGGATCGGCGCATTCAGGTGGCTTTCTGCGTGGTCATTCCCGCCGTGCTGTTCCTGCTGGGTGTGCCCCTGTTCATCGAGGGGCGCGATCGCGGGGCCCTCAGCTATATGGCCATCGGTTTCCTGCTCACGGTGTTCGCAGCGTTGCTGGCCCTGGGCGGCTTTGCCTTGCTCTTCCGCCCCAGCAAGCACGACACCGCCCGCAAGGAGCGTTTCCAGGACGCTCACTGGGTCATGGTGCAGGACAAGAAGAAGCTCGAGGCGTGCCAGGCGGAGGAGCGCCAGGCCCAGAGCCGCCTTGCGGAGGAGCTGGAAGAGCTCGGCCTCGGGGCCGCCGATGGCTCGCTGCGCCAGGCTCGGGTGCTCTTGGATGAGGCCCGCGACGCCCGCGCCGATGCGGCCCTATGCCGCCAGCGCCAGCAGGCAGCGGCAGCTCGGGCGGCTCAAGCCAGCGCTCGCCTGGCCGAGATTCGCCGGGAGCGGGCGTCGGCCACGGTCCGAGCGGGCCTTTCTCCCGAGGCCGATCTCTCCGAGGTGGAGGCCGAGCTCGAGCGCCGCTTGCGCCAACGAGCCGGGCTGCTCGAGGCCTTCGAGTCCATGAACCAGCGGGCCGGCGAGTTGGCAACGATCCTCTCCCAGGCCGAGGTCGAGGGCTCGTTCGATCGGTACAAGATCGAGGTGCAGCAGGTATCCACGCGCCTCGACGAGGCCCGCGCCGACTTTGCCCGCCTGCTCCTCGCCAAGCGCATGCTCCAAGCGGCCATCGCCGCCTGGGAATCGAAGCAGCAGCCAGAGGTGTATGCGAGGGCGAGCCGCCTCCTATCTCTCATGACCGAGGGCCGCTGGACGACGGTGGAGCTCTCGGCCGAGGGAACCCTGTTGGTGGCCGATGCGGCCCGATGCACGCGCGAGCCTGTCTATCTGTCCCTCGGGACGTGCCAGCAGCTGTACCTGGCCCTGCGCATCGCCCTGCTCACGAGCGCTGACAATGTCGGCCGCGCCATCCCCATCCTTGCCGACGATATTCTCGTGAACTTCGACGAACGCCGTCGCATTGGTGCCGCCCGGGCATTGGTGGAGCTGGCCCAAACCCGTCAAGTCATCCTGTTCACGTGCCATCCGGAGGTGGTACGGGCCCTGAAGAAGGCCGCCAAGCAGGCCGACTGCTCGACCATGATCATCGATCTGTAGCGTTCGACGGCCGCTCCGCCGCGTCCCTGTCGCTCTGGCGTTCCCTTCCGGTTTCACTCCCATGCCCGCCCCGGCTCTTTCCCTCGGGGTTTTCGCCCCCTGGAAAAGACCCGTAGCTGCCGAACGTGCGGGCCATTTGCGGCCGCCTGTACTATACTTACATCTTCGAGCAAAAGGCTCACGACGAAAGGACGCAGCATGCCCAGCACAGTGCTCGTCGGCGCCCAGTGGGGCGACGAAGGCAAGGGTAAGATCACCGACCTCATCGCCAGCGACTACGATTACGTGGTGCGCTTCCAGGGGGGCAACAACGCCGGCCACACCGTCATTCACGGTGATAAGAAGCTGGCGCTGCACCTCATGCCCTCGGGCGTCATGTACGAGAACGCCGTGCCCGTCATCGGCAATGGTGTGGTGGTGGACCCCGGCGTCCTGGTGAAGGAGATGGCCATGCTGGAGGCCGAGGGCGTTTCCTGCAAGAACCTGCGCATCTCCAACGACGCGCACCTCATCATGCCCTATCACAAAGATCTCGATGGGGCCGACGAGAAGAGCCTCGGCGACAAGAAGATCGGCACCACCAAGCGCGGCATCGGTCCCTGCTATCAGGATAAGATGGGCCGTAAGGGCATCCGCATGCAGGACCTGCTGGACGAGAAGATCTTCCGCCTGAAGCTCGCGGCGGTGCTGGCCCAGAAGAACCCCATTCTGGAGAAGATCTACGGGCTGCACACCTACACCGTCGAGGAGATCTGCGACGAGTACCTGCCCTATGCCCGCATTCTCGCTCCCTTCGTGTGCGAGTCGGCCCACATGCTGAACACGGCGCTGGCCGAGGGCAAGTCCATCCTCTTCGAGGGGGCCCAGGGCACCCTGCTCGATATCGACCACGGCACCTATCCCTTCGTCACCTCCTCTTCCTGCTGCGCCGGCGGCGCAGCCACGGGCACCGGCGTGGGACCGAAGGCCATCGACCGCGTGCTCGGCATCCAGAAGGCCTACGTCACCCGCGTGGGCGAGGGCCCCTTCCCCACGGAACTGAAGTTCCCCGAGAACGGCGGGGTGGGCCAGGATGCGGAGGACGGCGAGCTGCTGTGCGCCGCCGGCCACGAGTTCGGCGTGACCACGGGCCGCAAGCGCCGCTGCGGTTGGTTCGATGCCGTCATCGGCCGCTATGCCGCCGAGGTGAACGGGCTTACCGACGTGGCCCTCACCAAGCTGGACGTGCTGTCGGCCTTTGACACCATTAAGGTGTGCGTGGCCTACGAGTGCGACGGCGAGCGCTACGACTACTTCCCCATGCAACAGTCGGTGCTGCACCACGCGAAGCCCATCTATGTGGAACTGCCCGGTTGGAAGGACGTCGACATCACGGGCTGCAAGACCTACGAGGAGCTGCCCGAGAACACGCGCAACTACATCGAGTACCTGGAAGAGGTTACCGGCGTGCCCATGAGCATTGTCTCCGTGGGCCCCGATCGCGATCAGACCATCATGCGGAATTGGTAGGAGAGGACCAATATGAACATCCTGGTTTTGGGTTCGGGTGGCCGCGAGCACGCCATCGCCTGGGCGCTGCAGAAGTCGCCGAAGACCGATGTGCTGTACGTGGCCCCGGGCAACGGCGGCACCGCTGACATTGCCGAGAACGTCGATATCGACATTGCCGACAGCGAGGCTCTGCTCAGCTTCGTGGCCGAGCGCAAGATCGGCCTGGTAGTCATCGGCCCCGAGGCGCCCCTGGTCGACGGTGTGGCCGATGTGCTGCGCGCGGCTGGCGTGCCGGTGTTCGGTCCCAACGCCGACGGCGCCCAGCTGGAGGGCTCCAAGGCCTACTCCAAAGAGTTCATGATGGCCAACGCCATCCCCACGGCCGCCTACGGTCGCTTCGACAACGTGGAGGCGGCCCTGGCCTATGTGCGAGAGCAGGGTGCCCCTATCGTCATCAAGGCCGACGGCCTGGCCGCCGGTAAGGGCGTTGTGGTGGCGGAAACCTTGGAAGATGCCGAGAACGCCGTGCGCGCGTGCTTCGACGGCGCCTTCGGCGATGCCGGCTCCACAGTGGTCATCGAGGAGTGCATGACCGGCCCCGAGTGCTCGCTGCTTTGCTTCGTCACCGGCGGCAAGTCCTTCCCCATGGCCCCGGCCCAGGATCACAAGCGCGCCTACGACGGCGACCTGGGCCCCAATACCGGCGGCATGGGCGTGTACTCGCCGGTGCCCATTGTGACCGATGAGGAAATGGCCGCCATGGTGGCCATCATGGAGGAGGCCGCCGCCGCCACGGCGCGCGAGCCCTTCGCCGCCGATTACCGCGGCACCCTGTACGGCGGCTTCATGCTGACCCCGGAGGGCCCGAAGATCGTGGAGTTCAACGTGCGCTTCGGCGACCCGGAGACCCAGGTGGTCCTGCCGCGCTTGGAAAGCGATCTGGTGGACGTGATGCTGGCCGTGGCCGAGGGTCGTCCCGAGGACATTGCCCTGGAGTGGTCCGACGATTGGGCCGTCTCGGTGGTGCTTGCGAGCGAGGGCTACCCCGGCTCCTACGAGAAGGGGAAGGTCATCCTCGGCATCGAGGAGGCCGAGGATCTGGACGGCGTGACCGTGTTCCACGCCGGTACCCGCCGCAACTTCGACGGCGAGCTGCTCACCAACGGCGGCCGCGTGCTGAACGTGGTGGCCACGGGCGCTACCTTCGAAGAGGCCCGCGAGCGCGCCTACGAGGCCTGCGATCTCATCAACTTCGAGGGCAAGCAGTTCCGCCACGATATCGGAAAGAAGGCCCTTCAGGGCCGCAGCGCTTGGGAGTAACTATGTTCCGTTCGCTCTGACGAACGAACGGATGGATGGGCCGACGCTGCGGTTTCGGCCGGAATCTCGCTGACTTCCTTAGGCAAACCTGTACGTAGGAGGAAATAGAACATGCTCTCAGAACGACTGCTGTCGAAAGTGGTGGCGGCCTGCACGGCCAACTACCTGAAGCTGACCCCCTGCACCGAGGAGCGCATGCCCGCCCCGGTGCCGGGCCAGGCCTATATGCTGTACATGCACGTGCCGTTTTGCGAGCGGCTCTGCCCCTACTGCTCCTTCAACCGTTTCCCCTTCCGGGAGGATCGGGCGAAGCCCTACTTCGAGAACATGCGCAAGGAGATGCGCATGCTGAAGGAGCTCGGCTACGACTTCGATTCGGTCTACATCGGCGGCGGCACGCCCACTATCATGATCGACGAGCTGTGCGAGACCATCGACCAGGCCCGTGATCTGTTCTCTATTCGGGAAGTGTCGAGCGAGACGAACCCGAACCATCTTATCCCCTCCTACTTGGAGAAGTTGAAGGGGCGCGTGCAGCGGCTGTCGGTGGGGGTGCAGTCCTTCGACGACGACCTGCTGCGCCAGATGGACCGCTATGAGAAATACGGCTGCGGCCAGGAGATTCTCGAGCGCATCGGCGAGGCGTCTCCCTATTTCACCTCCATGAATGCCGACATGATCTTCAACTTCCCGGCCCAGACCGAGGACACGCTCATCCGCGATATCGAGATGGTAGTGGCCTCGGGCGCGAGCCAGACCACGTTCTACCCGCTTATGGCCTCGCCGTCGGTGCAGCGGTCTCTCGCCGCCACCGTGGGCCCCGTGGATTACAACCGTGAGCAGCGGTTCTACGAGATCATCTGCGATCTGCTGCTGGGCGACTTGCCCAACGGCGGTCCCGGTCTGTTCGAGCTGGGTAGTGCTTGGACGTTCAACCGCCGCGATACCGGCGCGGTCGGCGAGAACGCCATGATCGACGAGTATGTGGTGGACTACGAGGAGTACCCGGCTATCGGCAGCGGCGGCATCACGTATCTGGGGAAGAACCTGTACGTGAACACGTTCTCGGTGCGCGAGTACAACGCCGCCATCGAGGGCGGCCGCATGTCCATGATGGGCAAGACCACGTTCAGCCTGCGCGACCGCATGCGCTACCGGTTCATGATGCAGCTGTTCGGCCTGCATCTGGACAAGCGCCAGTTCTATCGCGATTTCGGCACCACGGTGGAGCGCGGCTTGCCGGCCGAGATGGCCTTCATGCGGGCCTGCGGCGCCTTTGCCACCGACAACTCCGACGAGCTGGCGCTGACGCCCAAGGGCCGCTACCTCGTGGTGGTCATGATGCGCCAGTTCTTCATCGGCGTGAACAACCTGCGCGACCAGGCTCGCGCCGCTCTGACGGGCGAGGAGCGCGAGCTGATCTTCGGCGACGGGTCGAAGGGGTCGTGCGTTGCGAATTGTGCCGCTGAGGAAGTGGCCGCAGATACGGCGGTGCTCGATGCGACCCGGGCTGCTACGTCCTAGGCTTGTGCGACCATGACCTACGTTTCCGTTGTCACCCTGGTTGCCTACGCCTTGGTGCTGGTGCTGCTCGCCGTTGTGTCGGTAGTGGATGTGCGCGAGCGGCGCATTCCCAACGTCTTGGTGCTCGCCCTGGGCGCCCTGTGGCTTCTGTGGCGCGTGGTGCTCGGGTTTGCCGGGCAATATATGGGGCTGGGGTTCGCAACGGAGTTCATTTCCCCTGCACCCACGGTGACCGTGCCCCCGGGGTTGGAGATCGTCGGCGAGTCGCTGGCTGGCGGCATCCTGGGTGCAGTGGTGCTGGGCGGCGGCCTGCTGGTGATGGCGGCCCTGTACGAGGGCATAACCCATCGGGAATCGTTCGGTGGCGGGGATATCAAGCTCATGGCCGTTCTGGGATTGTTCCTCGGATGGGAGCGCGGCCTTATTTGCCTGCTCGCGGCCTGTGCTCTGAGTTTGGTGTTCGTGGCCGCGCGTGCCCTTGTGGCCAAATATCGCCCCGCGGAAGAGGGTGGCAGCGATGCCGCTCGCGGGTTGCAGGCCACTATGCCGTTCGGCCCCTTTATGGCCGTCGGCACGCTGATCGCCTTTGTGGTGTAAAAAAGTTCTTGCAAAGCCGGCGCACTCCCGTTAGAATAAACGGACGCGTCAGGAACTTAGTTCTTACGCCTATGGTCGGGTAGCTCAGTTGGTAGAGCAACGGACTGAAAATCCGTGTGTCGAGGGTTCAAGTCCCCCTCCGACCACCATAATTAAGAAGACCCCCAGTCATGGGGGTCTTTTTGTGCATTCAGGCAGCTTCCCGGATGGGCCCCGTGAAAGAGGTGCCGAACAGCGGCGGCCTCTCCGCCAACCTCCGGTTTAGAGCCGACGCAGTTCCACAGTGCCGTGCTCGTAGATCGCGTAGCTGGCGGAACCGTCCTTAGGGTGGCCGATGCTGCCGGGGTTGACGAAAGTGACGGGGGCGGCTCCAGCCAGCGCTTCGCTGCCCGTGCCTTCCGCTCCCGCCCCGCCGGCGGGCATCGTGTTGTCGCCCTTCCCGTCGGTGGTTGTCGCAGCATCCCGCGCAAATGCCGGCGCTGCTTGGGGGCCAACGCCCTTCACGTGGCTATGACCCGAGAAGACGAAGGAACCGGCTGGCAATCCGGCCGCAACTGTGCCCAGATTCAGGTGACCGTGGGTGATCAGCAGGGTTGTGCCCTCATCCACTACCAGGGTGTAGTCGCCCAGGCAGGGGAAGTCCAGCACCATCTGGTCTACTTCCGCATCGCAGTTGCCGCGCACGGCGGTGATGCGGTCGGCGTAGCGGTTCAGCAGTCGGGCCACCTCTGCCGGGGCATAGCCGACAGGCAGGGGGTTGCGCGGGCCGTGGTACAGCAGGTCGCCCAGCAGCAGCAAGCGGTCGGCCCCTTCTTCGCGGAAGCGTTCCATAAGGGCCTCGGCTGCGGGCAGCGCCCCGTGAATATCGGACGCAATCAGGTAGCGCATGTATCCTCCTTCGCCATGGACTGCCCCAGTATACCAGTGCCGCGCCGCCCGAACCGCACGCGCCGGGCTTGACAAAGCTCTGACCGGCTGCCACAATGGACAGCACTGTTTCGCTGGAGCCTTTGGCAAGCGCCGGCCCGAGAAAGGAATCGGTGCATGAAGAACTAACGATGCCCTTTTGGGCGCCCCATATCGGTATGACCATCGGCCATGCTCGCGGGTGCCGCATCGTTAGCTTGTTCTTCCCTGCGCGCCGGCGCATGGCCTCCGCAAAGGAGGTTCCCATGCCACTGACCCTGCAACATCTCACCTATACCTATCCCTCGTGCGTCGAGCCCGTGCTCGCCGACCTGTCGGCCACGCTGCCCGCGGGTTGGACCGGCCTTGTGGGCGACAACGGATGCGGGAAATCGACCCTCGCCCGTATAGCCTGCGGGCTCATAACCCCCGATAGCGGCGGCGTGGTCCCGCGCCTGTTCAGCGTGTACTGCGAGCAGGATGCCAGCGCTGAGCCCGAGGCCCTCTACGACTTCGCCGCCGCCTACGACCGCGATGCCGTGGCCCTGCGCCGCGCTTTGGGCGTGGAAGACGACTGGCCCTGGCGCTACGACACCCTTTCCAGCGGCCAGCAGAAGCGGCTGCAAGTGGCCTGCGTGCTGTGGCAGCGCCCCGACGTGCTCGTCATGGACGAGCCGACGAACCATGTGGACGGTCCCACGCGCGCAGCTCTTACCGAAGCCCTGGCCCGCTTCAGGGGCATCGGCCTGCTCATCTCCCACGACCGTGCCCTGCTCGATGCTTTGTGCTCCCAGTGCCTGTTCATGGCCGCAGGGAAGGTGACGGCGCGGCCGGGCGGCTACAGCCAAGGCCGCGACCAGGCCGATCGCGAGCGCTCGACGGCCCTCCACGATCGCGAGCAGGCGAAGCGGGAGCGCAAGCGCATCGCGAGCGAGGCCCAGCGGCGCCGCGAGGAGGCCTCGCGCTCGGCCGGCATGCGCAGCTGCCGGGGGATGGATCCCAAGGATCACGACGGGAAGGGCCGCGTCAAGCTGGCCATCTACACGGGGAAGGACGGCGTGGCCGGCAAGCTGAGCGCCCGTATGGACAGTCGCCTTGCCCGAGCCGAGGAGACCTTGGCTTCGGTGCGGGTGGAGAAGCGCTACGACGGAGACCTGTGGATGCGCGCTGAGCCGAGCCCCCGCAAGGTGCTCCACCGCCAGCCAGAGCTGACTCTGCCCCTGGGCGATCGCACCCTGCTCACGCCGCCCCTCACAATTGGGCACACCGATCACATTGCCCTTACGGGCCCCAATGGCGCGGGCAAGAGCACCCTGGTGGCCGCCATTGTGGAGCGGCTCGACCCTGCGGTGCGCACGCTGGTCATTCCCCAGGAGCCCACGGCGGCCGATCGCCAACGGGCCCTGGATCGCCTCGCCGCTCTCGATTCTCGCAGCCGCGGGCGCGTGCTGGCCGTAGCGGCGGCCCTCAATTCCGACCCCGATCGCCTCGTGGAAGGAGGCGAGACGAGCCCCGGCGAGATGCGCAAGCTCATGCTCGGCCTGGGCATCCTCGATGGCCCCGAGCTCATCATCATGGACGAGCCTTCCAACTATCTCGATCTCCATTCCGTCGAAGCCCTGGAGCGGCTGTTGACCGCCTTCCCCGGTGCTCTGCTGCTCGTTTCCCACGACCAGGCGCTTCTAGAAGCCACCACGGCCATTCGCTGGGACATAGCTTCCGCCGACAACGGCACCGCCGCCCTCACCATAGGCTGGCGCTAGGACGGCAGCCAGTGCGGCCGTGGAGTTGTAGCCGTTCGTTTACAGACGAGTTGCCCCAGCTACAGGGTGTTTGACGGAATGCCGATAACGAATGGGTCCCCCGATGCTATGATCGGGGAAAGAGAAGGAAGGGGCGCGGGCTGCCGCGGGGCCGCCCGCGCCCCGCCGCGAGGTGGGGAGGCTGTCATGACAGTGTTTCATCGGGTCACGGAGGGCAAGCTCGGCTCTCACGATGGATGCGTCATCGAAGACGAGGTGTCCCAAGAATTCCTCGATCGCATTCCCGGCGGCCTGTTCCGCTACCGCGCCGATGACGACGGCGGCATCATCGACTATGTGAGCCGCGACGTGCTGACCATGTTCGGGTGCGCCTCCTACGAGGAGTTCCGCGCCATCACGGGCAATACGTTTCTGGGTATGGTGCATCCCGACGATCGCGAGCGTGTGGCGGCTGAAATTGCCGAGCAGATTTCCGTAGGCGACACCGATGCGGTGGCCTACCGCCTGAACCGTCCCGATGGCGAGGTGCGCTGGGTGGACGACCGCGGCCGCTATGTGGTGGACGACGACGGCACGGCATGGTTCTACGTCACCATCATCGACATCACTGAGAAGATGAGCTACCAGCAGCAGTTGGAACGGGCCAACGACCGCGTGGAAATTCTCACGGTGCTCTCCCGCGACGTCATTTTCGATATCGACTGCCAAGGGCAGGTAGGCGAGGTGTTCGGCGACTTCGACGCTCGTTTCGGTCGCGAGCCCCAGTCCGACGACCTCATTCTGAGGAAGCGCTGCGACAAGGAATGCTCCATCGATTTGGAGGTGCACGATATCGAGCCCATCCGCGCCGTGGTGGAACGGGGAGACTTCATCGATATGGAAACCTCGCTGCCCAACGTGGAGGGCGATCCCATCTGGTGCCGCTATCAGTCCTTCGTGCTGTTCAACGAGGCCGGCTGCCCCGTGCGCCACGTGGGACGCTTGCTGGATACCCACGAGATGGTCATGCGCGAGGCGAGCCTGCGGAAGAAGGCCGAGCTGGACGGTTTGACGGGGGTGTTCAACCGCGAGGCGGCCATGGCCCGCATCGAGCAGGCCCTCGCCACCGATGAGTGCCGCGCCGGTTGCAGTCTGTTCTTGGTGGACGTGGACAACTTCAAGCAGGTGAACGATGGCTTCGGCCACCCCGAGGGCGACCGCGTGCTCCGGGAGATCGCCGCCTTTCTCAGCCGTCACATGCGCAAGGACGACGTGGTAGCGCGCCTCGGCGGCGACGAGTTCGCCATCTTCGCCGGTGGTCTCGGGCCCGGGGCGGCCCTCGATCGCGTGCTCACCCAGCTTTCCGGCGGCATCTACGCCCAGGGAGGGCGCCCGGCCGATATGCCTGCCGATCTGCACCCTTCCATCACCATTGGCGCCGTGGCCTGCACGCGCTATCCCGTCACCTTCGATGACCTGTACCAGGTGGCCGACGAGGCCCTCTACGTAGCCAAGCGCGCCGGCAAGAGCCAGGCCGCCCTCCGTCATTTGAGTTAGGGAAGCCGCCAGGCCGCCTCGTAGGGCAAGGGCCACGGCCTTGCCTCTGCCCCGACGATGGTCGCCCCCGCTCCACCAAGAAGCCCCTCCTCTCGGAAAGCCAAGAGGAGGGGCTTTGCGGCATTGAACGATGGGATTGAGGGAACTAGCTCACCGTGTAGAAGGCGTACTCGGCCTCGCCCTGGGGGAAGGTGGCCTTCAGCTCGTAGAGGAAGCCGGGCTCCATGGAGAAGGCCACGGCCCCATCTTCGCCGAGCGTGCAGGCTACGTCCTCGTCTTGCCCGGTGGGGTTGACGGCGGGAGCGTCGGTGGCCGTCAGGGGCCGGCGCTCGATCTCCACTGACGTGGGGTTCACCGAGAAGGCGGCGAAGGCATCGGCGGCCCCGGCAATGCGGGCATCGGCCACGGTTTCGGCCAGGGTGCCGTCGGCATTGAAAGCCTCGCCGCTCACCTCAGCCTCGTCGTCGGTGCCGTCCTGCTGCACCCATTCCCATTCATAGGCCAGCGGGTTCAGCATAACGGCTACCTGGGCGTCGGCGGTCTTGTACTCGAGGTTGCCCGCGGGCACCTGGCTCTGATCGGGCGCAGCGAACACCGTGTCCACGATGGCGGCGTACTGCTCGGCATCGGCCGGGTTGCCCTGCTCCACGACTTCCACCTTCGTGATGCCGGGGTACTGGCCCGGGTAGCTCTCCAGCATGATGCCGTTGCCCGTGACCTGTACGATGTTGCCAGCGATCAGGTCGTCCTCATCGATATCTTGGCCGTCGTAAACGATGGTGGCCGCGTCCAGGTTGGTGGGAATGTAGGGGGTCTGGGTCTCCTGGTCGACGAACATCACCTCGTCGCCGTTGGCGTAGGCCACCATGGCCGTGCTCACCACCTGGCCATCCGGTGTGCGATTGTCGGGCTGAGCGGCGTCTTTGGCTGCGGGAGCCTGATCGTTTGTGCCGCCCTGCACCGCGCAGCCGGCCAGGGCCACGAGCCCCAGGGTCATCACGCCGGCTATCACCACGGCCAGCTTCTTCGATTGCTTCATGGGATCCGCCTTTCTAAAGGGGTCGAAAACGGTGGAGCCATCATAGCGCGCCTCGGCCCCGGTCCTGGGAAGGGTAGCCAAACCGTAGGAGCAACCGAGGGGGTGAAATGGCCAGCCGGGGGCGTTTGTGCCGCCGTGCCGGCTTCCACGCGCCACGGGGCACGCCTACAGGTCGTCTACAGCGCCTTTGCCTTGGCGACGCAGGCTTCCACAGCTTCCATGGCGGCTGCGCGGAAGCCCCGCTGTTCCAGGGCCTTCACACCCTCGATGGTGGTGCCGCCGGGGGAGCACACCATGTCCTTCAGATCGCCGGGGTGTCGGCCTGTTTCCAGCACGAGCTGGGCCGAGCCCGCCACGGCTGCGGCTGCGAACTCGTAGGCCTGGGCCCGGGGCATACCGGCTTCCACGGCCCCGTCGGCCAGGGCCTCGATGAACATGAACACGAAGGCCGGCGACGACCCGGCCACGGCGCTCGCGGCATCCATCAGTCGCTCGGGAATCACCACGGCCCGGCCGAAGCTCTCCACGAGGCTCAGGCACGTGGCCTCGTCGGCGGCCGTGGCTCCCGATCCCAGGCACACGGCGGTGCAGCCGGCGTTCACGAGAGCCGGGGTGTTCGGCATGCAGCGGATGAGCCGCAGGGCGTTCTCGTCGCGCCCGAACAGGGCGGCAATGCGCTCCAAGCTGAGTCCCGCCGCAATGGAAATCACCAGGGTGCGCTCATCCACCACGTCGCGGACCTCGGCGATCACCGCGGGGAAGAACACCGGCTTCACGGCCAGCACGAGCACGTCGGCCGCCTCGGCCACCTCGCGATTGCTCTCCGTCACGGCCATGGCGAACTGGTCCGCCTTCGCCTGGCGCGTGGCCTCGGTTTTGGCCGAGCCGATCAGGTCGGCCGCCGTCACTGCTGTTCCGTCGGCGAGTACCGTACCCTCGCGCAGCAGGCCGCCGATGATGGCCGTGGCCATATTCCCCAGCCCGATAAATCCAATCTTCACAGAGAGCCTCCCTTTTCGCGTTGAGTGTCGCCAATCCGGCTGTCGCCGACCTCGCCCAATCGTGATTTTTGTCGCTTGGAAATACAAGGCTCTGATCAGGGAAAATAAAGCAAATTCCCTGATCAAACCTGGAAGACAAAAATCACGATTGGGCGACCCGTGTCCGATGCACAGTATACAAGAAGAGCCCCCGACGCAGGCCGGGGGCTCGGGGGCACTGGGGAAGGTGCGCGGTCGAACGTTTACACGTCCAGGTTCTTGAAGGCTTCGGGCACTTCCTTGAAGCCCTTCGACTTCACGGCGCAGATGATGAAGCCGATGACGAACCAGCTTACGCCCATGATGTAGGTCAGCATGTCGAAGCCGGTGAACACGTAGCCCAGGATGAGGATGCCGAGCCAGGGGCAGATGAGGTACTTCACGTAGTCGCCCGCCGAGCAGCGCTTCCCTTCCTTGATGAAGAAGTACCAGAACACGGCGAAGTTCAGCATGATGAACGAGGCCAGGGCGCCGAAGTTCACCAGGGTGGCCAAGTCGGCCATGGTGAGCACCAGGGACAGAACCATGGCCACCGCGCCGATGAACAGCGCGCCCACCCAGGGGGTCTGGTACTTGGGATGCACCTTGCCGAAGATACGCGGGATGACGGCGTCGCGGCCCATGGAGTACAGCAGGCGCGAGGCGGCCAGCTGGGCGTTCATGATGTTGGCGATGCCGATGGCCACGATGTTGATGATGAGCATGATGTTCATGAACAGGTCGCCGCCGATCATCTGGCAGCCGTAGAACCAGGCGTTCTCGGCGTGCTCGGGGCTCCAGCTCTGCCAATCGGGCTGCACGAGAGAGGCGATGTAGGTCTGGGCCACGAAGCACACGATGATGATGCCGAGCGCGATCAGAATACCGCGGCCGATGTTCTTCTGGGGCTCGTTGGTTTCCTCGGCCAGGGTGGAGATGCCGTCGAAGCCGAGGAAGTTCAGGGCCGCGATGGAGATGCCGGCCGCCAGGAAGTGCGCATCAACCTTGCCGGGCTGCCACAGCGGATCGGCGTTGAACTCGCCGGCACCGCCGCCGCCCATGATGAAGTTCGTGCCGAGGGCGATGAACGCGATAACGGCCAGAATCTCAACGGCGAAGATGATGAAGTCGATACCGCGGGTCATGGAGATGCCGCGGATGTTCACGAAGGTGTTGAAGGCCACGAACACGATGACCCACAGATACCAGGGGCTGCCCGGTACGAGCATGGTGCCCCAGTTGGCCACCAAGACGTACAGCAGCGCCGGGGTGATGCAGTAGTCCAGCAGGATAAGCCAGCCGGAAATGAAGCCCACGTGGGGGTTGATGCCGCGCTGCACGTAGGAGTACACCGAGCCGGCGATGGGGAACTTGTTGCTCATGCGCACGTAGCTCAGCGCCGTGAAGAAGATGGCGATGAAGCCCACGATATACACGAGGGTGGACATGCCCAGGGCGTCCTGCTGGACGAGGCCCCAGATGGAATGCGGGGCGATGATGACCATGAACAGCACGCCGTACAGCACGACGTCCCACAGGCCCATGCCACGGCGCAGCTCCTGCTTGTAGCCGAACTGCTCAAGGGACGAGTTGTCCGTCGAGCCCGGCGTTTGGATGGGTTTCGACATAGAGTCTCCTTCCTTTCCCTTCCAGATCCTTCTTTTCTATCAACCGGGCGGCCCCTACGTTCTCCCAGGCACGGGCCGCCCGATTTCCCCAGTGCGCTCGAAGCGCGGCGATAGCTTACCATTCCGCGCATCTTTTGAGCACAAGAACGAAACGGGAATCTGCCCCCTAGCCCACCAGCGGCGGGAACTGCGGCAGCTTCGGCGTGCCGATGCGCAGGGACAGCTGCACCTCGCAGGGCTTGCAGCCCTGGCTGATCTCCACATCGGACTGCACCGACATATACATATAGGTGTCGATGGCATCCCAGCCGGTAATGGCCATGAGCAGCCGCTGCATCTCCTTGGAGGCGCACATAAGGGCCTCGTTGTACTCCTGGGCGCTCGCGTTCACGTACCAGCGGCCGGCCGGTCCGAAGGTCTCCAGCACAGGCCAGTTCAGCTCGAAGTTCTTCAGCACGCTCACGCGCACGGTGATCTCGGCGGCAATCTCGATGCCGGTGCCGCACAGCTCGGCATCGCCCATGGTGGCGTGCACGTCGCCCATCTGCAGCAGGGCGCCCGGCACGCGCACGGGGAAGTACAGGCGGGTGCCCTTGGTGATGAGCTTGTTGTCCATGTTGCCGCCGTAGTTGCCCACGAAGCCGTCGGCCGGCGCGCCCTCGGCCGGGGCGGTGCCGATCACGCCGATCATGGGGTTGATGGGGAAGCGCACGCCGTTGAAATCGGCCATGCCGTCTTCGATCTTGATCTTCTTCGTGCGGTACTCGGTTCCCTCGAACAGCGGGCCGCAGTGGTCGTCGGTAGCGATGGTGCCCTCGTCGGCCACCTGGATGTCGTAAATGTCCACCACGAGCACGTCGCCTACCTCGGCACCCTCCACGTACACCGGGCCGGCGGCGGGGTTGGTGATGTTGTAGGAGAAGTCCATATCGCGCATGGTGACGGTCTCGTCGGTGAGGCGTCCCGAGAAGCAGTCGAGGCTCTTGAATACCATGACCTCGCCGGGACGCGCGGTATAGCAGGGCGCGTTGTCCTTGGAGAAGGCGTACACCCTATCTTCGATAATCTGCATGGGAACCCCCTTCGGGCCAGGGCGCGGAACGAACGGCCGCGTCCGCGAATATGTTGCTGCAACTATGATACTCTCTCTCAGCATTTCGCGGCACGTCGGTCGTCCGCTTTTTCGCACTAGTGCAGAGAAGCGGGGAAGCGAGAAGTGGAGAAGTGGGGAAGGGGGAGCCCGACGGGTGGAGGCGGGCGGAAGCGGCGGTGCCAGCCGCGCCCCGGCCCCGGCTCGCGCGCCGCCATTGGTGCGATTTCTGACGGGAAAGCAGTCAATTATCACGCCGTTGGCAAAATCTTAAGAATTTCATGGGGGAATCTTTACAACTTAAGGGGCGCGTTCGCCTAGAATGAAAAGACTGGCCCCTATGGAAGGAAGCCCCATGCCCCTGCGTCGGAGCGTGCTCTCATACTTGGAAGACGATGCCGCCCGTTTCCCCGATCGCCTCGCCGTCATCGACGAGCACGGCAGCTGCACCTACGAGATGCTGCGCCATCGGGCCCAGCGGGCTGGCAGTGCCCTGGCGGCCCACGAGGCCAATCATCGGGCCGTGGTCGTCTACATGGAGAAGGGAGTCGATGCCCTCAGCATCATGTTCGGCGCCCTCTACGCCGGCGGGTTCTACGTGCCCGTAGACCCCCAGGTGCCGGCCGACCGTCTGGCCCGCATCGCCGGCGCTCTGGGCAATCCCCTCATCGTGGCCGACGATGAGCGTGCCCCCGCCGCCGCAGCTGCGCTGCCCGCCGAGGGAGAGCTGCTGGCCGCCGCCGATGTGCTGGAGGCTTCTCTCGACGAGGCCGCCCTCGTGGCCAGCCGCCGCGGGCTCACCGATTCCGACCCGGCCTACGTGCTGTTCACCTCCGGCTCCACGGGCACGCCCAAGGGTGTCGCTGTGAGCCATCGGGCCATTACCGACTTCATCGGCGACTTTATCCGCCTGTTCGGCTTCCGCGGCGACGACCGCATCGCCAATCAGGCCCCCTTCGATTTCGACGTATCGGTGAAGGATATCTACGGCGCCTTGGCCAGCGGGTGCACCCTCGTGGTGGTGCCGCGGCCCCTGTTCTCGCAGCCGGCGGCCCTCGTGGACTACTTGGAAGAGCAGCGGGTCACGGTGATGACCTGGGCCGTGGCGGCCCTGTGCCTCATCACGAGCCTCCACGGGTTGGACGGCAAGACCCTCTCGGCCGTGCGCCGGGTCCTGTTCAGCGGCGAGGTTATGCCCGCCGAGCATCTGCGCACCTGGATGGAGCACCTGCCCGAGGCCAGTTTCGCCAATCTCTACGGGCCCACCGAGGTCACCTGCAACTGCCTCTACCACGTTATCGAGCGCGACCGCGACTACGGCGAGGGCATCCCGCTGGGGGTGGCCTTCCCCAACCGCGAGGTGCTGCTGGTCGATGGCGAGGGCCGCACGGTCACCGAGCCCGGCACGGTGGGAGAGCTCATGGTGCGTGGCGTGTCCCTCGCCCTCGGCTATGTGGGCGATCCCGAGCGCACCGCGCTCTCTTTCACCCAGAACCCCCTGCACAACCGCTTCCCCGACCGGGTGTACCGCACCGGCGACCTGGCCGCCTTCAACGAGGCTGGCGAGCTGTTCTACCGCGGCCGCAAGGACAACCAGATCAAGCACCAGGGCCATCGGGTGGAACTGGAGGAAGTGGATGCCGCCATCGAGGGTGTCCAGGGCGTCCAGCGCTGCCGCTGCGTCTACGATAAGGAACGCAAGCGCCTCATTGCCTTTTACGAGGGCGCGGCCGCGGTGGCCGCCGTGCGCGCCGAGGCCCACGAGAAGCTGCCGCCCTTCATGATTCCCACCCAGATCGTCGCGGTGGAATCCATGCCCCTCACCAAGAACGGGAAGGTGGATCGGGCGGCTCTCCTGGAGCAGAGCCGCGCCGCCGCCCGCGCCCGCCGCGCCCGTACCCGCGCCGCCCGCAACGAAGGAGAACGATGAACGACGAGAACCTCATAGCCGCCGCCGACACCTTCGGCACGCCGCTGTACGTCTTCGACGAGGCGGCTCTGCGCGACCGCGTGGCGCTGCTGGAGGAGGCCCTGCCCCAGCGGGTGACCCTCTGCTTCGCCGTGAAGGCGAACCCCTTGGCCATTCCCCTCATCAGCCCCTACGTGCATCGCTTCGAGGTGTGCTCCCCCGGCGAGCTGCGCATCTGCCAGAACGTCGGCGTCGATCCGGCCGAGATCGTCCTGTCCGGCGTGGCCAAGGACGAGGCCCTCATCCGCGGCCTGCTGGATGCCGGCGCCGCGGTGCACCGCTACACCGTGGAATCGCGCCGCCAGTTCGACCTGCTGCTGGCCCTGGCCCGCGAGTACGATCGGCCCCTGCCCCTGCTGCTGCGCCTCACCTGCGGCAGCCAGTTCGGCATGGACGAGACCGACGTTCGCGCCATCATCGCCGAGCACGGTACCGATCCGGCGGTGGATATCTGGGGCATCCAGCAGTTCTCCGGCACCCAGAAGACCTCCCTGCGCCGGGTCCAGCGCGAGCTGGCCAAGGCCGACGAGCTCATTGCCGCCTTGGCCGCCGACTACGGCTTTGCCGTGCGCGAATTCGAGTACGGCCCCGGCCTGCCGGCCGACTACTTCTCCGAAGAAGATCCCGCTGCCGTGCGGGAGCACCTGGAGGGCCTCGGCTCCCTGCTGGACGCCATGGCCTTCGATGGGCCCCTCACCCTGGAAATCGGCCGTGGCCTCACGGCCTGGTGCGGCACCTACCTCACCCGCGTGGTGGATGCGAAGACGAACCAGGGCGTGAACTACGCCATTGTGGACGGCGGCATCCACCATATCACCTACTACGGCGGCGGCCTCGGCCTGAAGGCCTGGCCCTGCCGTCAGCTGGCCGCCCCCGCGGACGCGCCCGTGGAGGAGTGGACGCTCTGCGGATCGCTGTGCACTACCAACGACATCCTCATGAAGGCCATGGCCGTGGCCGGCCTGGACGTGGGCACGCTGTTCGCCTTCGACAAGGCCGGCGCCTACTGCATGACCGAGGGCGTGTCGCTGCTGCTGTCCCGCGATCTGCCGGCCGTGGCCTTCGCCGATGCGTCCGGAAACCTGACCCTGGTGCGCGAGCCTTTGCGCACCGACCCCCTGAATACGCCGTCAATGCCCTAAAGGAAGCCCCGCGGCAGGGGCCCGGCCGGCATATTGCCGAGCCGCCCCGCCGCCCGAGCATAGAAGCCCCCAAGGAAAGGATAGGAACATGGAAGAGCGCGAGACTATTTTGGAGATTCTGGACGAGCTGGCCCCTGGTGCCGACTTCGAGGGCTGCACCACCCTCGTGGACGATCGCGTCCTGGACTCCCTCACCATTGTGGCCCTCGTGGCCGAGCTGGAGGATGCCTTCGACATCACCATTCCCGCCGTGGAGGTGGTGGTGGAGAACTTCAACTCCGCGGACGGCCTGACCGCCATGGTGAAGCGCCTGGTGGAAGACCAGCTCGACTAGCCATTGTCCCTCGCCGGTTGGAAGGGTCTGCGCCCTCCAGCCGCGGGCGCAGCCGGGGAGCGAGCGCTCCTCGCTGCGCCGCCCTGTGGTTTCCGTGCCCGGCCCGACCCCGAAAGACCCATGACCTCATACTTCTCCTTCATATTCCTGGCGGCGTTCCTCCCGGCCGCCGTGGCCGTGTACGCCATCACGCCCCGCCGCGCCCGTTGGGTTGTCCTGCTCGTGGCCAGCTACCTGTTCTTCTTCTGGCTCTCCCGCGAGCTCATCCTGGCGCTGTGGGTGTCAACCCTGGCCATCTACGGCACGGGCCTGGGGCTCGGTGCCCTCATCCGTCAGCGCGACAGCGCCGTGAAGGCGGCGAAATCGGGCAAGCGCGAGATCCGCGCCCGCTTCGCCCGCAAGATGAAGCTCGTCATGGCCGCGGGCCTGCTGGTGAACTTCGGTCTTCTGGCGGCCTTCAAGTACCTGCATTTCTTCGCGTCGGTCATCGACGGGGCCCTCGGCCTGGTGGGCATCACCCTGAACACAGAGCTGCCGGTGTGGGCTGCTCCCATTGGCATCTCGTTCTACACCCTCATGGCCGGCTCCTATCTCATCGACGTGTACCGCGGCACCGTGGCCCCCGACCGCAACCTCGGCCGCGTGGCCCTCTTCCTCGGGTTCTTCCCTCAGATCATGGAAGGCCCCATCAGCCGCTACGGCCAAACGGCCGATCAGCTCATGGCGGGTCACCCCGTCACGCGGGCGAATCTCTATGCCGGTACCCTGCGCATGCTGTGGGGCCTGGGGAAGAAGATGATCGTCGCCGACCGGCTGAATGCCTTCGTCAAGCCGGTCTTCGCCGACTACACCGCCTACGACGGCGGCATCATCGCCCTCGGCGCGGTGCTCTACACGGTGCAGCTGTACTGCGATTTCTCCGGCACCATGGACGTGGCCCTCGGCATGGGCCGCATCTTTGGCGTCTCCCTGCCCGAGAACTTCCGCCAGCCCTTCTTCTCCCGCACGGCCGCCGGCTTCTGGCAGCGCTGGCACATCACCCTGGGCACGTGGCTGCGCGACTACATTTACTACCCGGTGTCGCTGTCGAAGCCGCTCAAGAAGCTCACGAGCAAGGCGCGCAAGCGCTTCGGGAATCGCTACGGCCCGCTGTTGGCCTCGTCGGCAGCCCTGTTCTGTGTCTGGTTCGGCAACGGCCTGTGGCACGGTGCCGGCAGCCAGTACATCTTCTTCGGCCTGTACTACTTCGTGCTCATCGTGGCTGGCAGCCTCATCGAGCCGACGGCCGTGAAGGTGGCCGAGCGCTTGCACATCAGTCGGGAGTCGGCGGGATACCGGGCGTTCCAGATCGCCCGCACCCTCGCCGTCATCGTCGTGGGCGAGCTGTTCTTCCGGGCCGAAGGGCTCGATGCGGGCCTCGCTATGTTCGCCGCCATGGTCTGCGATTTCAACGGCGCCTCTCTGGTGGACGGGTCCGTTTTTGGAGTTGGTGCGGCGGGCATCGGTCTGGACGGCCACGACTTGGCCCTTGTGCTAGCATGGGTCGCCCTCATGCTGGTGGTGGGGCTCATCCGCGAACGCGGGGTGTCCATCACCGAGCGTGTGGCCGCCTGGCCCCTGCCCGCTCGCTGGGCCCTGTGGTACGCCCTGTTCCTGGCCGTCATCATCTTCGGGGCCTACGGCACCGCCTATGCCCCGGTCGATCCCATGTACGCCCAGTTCTAGTCCGATAACGCACCCCATACGCCTAAAGGAATCCCGTTGAACGAAGAGAAGCCCACAGCGAAATTGGAAGACACCGCCGCCGACGCCGCCACGGCACTGGCCTCGGAGCCGATGCCGGAAGCCGATACGGCTCCTGCCGCCGACAAGGCCGCCGCAGCCCAGGCTGCCATCGCACCGGATACGGCCGCCGCCTCCACCGATCCCGGCGAGCCCGTTACCCCCGAAGGGGCTCCGCTCCACGGGGTGGCCCGGGTGCGGGCCCTCGGGAAGAGCCTGCTTACGGGCGTCGCGTTTGTGCTCGTGGGCCTGCTCGTTCTCTATGGCGCCTCCCGCGTCTTCGAGCCCAAGAGCAACGGCAACGTCGGCGGCGTCCACGCGGCCCATGTGGCGGCCAATGGCTTCCTCGGTGAACCGGAAAACAGCCTCGACGCCCTGTTTATCGGCGATTCTGAAACCTACAGCGCCGTGTCCCCCGTGGAAATCTGGAAGGCCGGCGGTGCCGCCACCTACACCTGCGCCATCGGCGGCCAGAACCTCACCTACAGCCGCACGCTCCTGGAGCGCGCCCTCAAGGTGCAGAAGCCCCGCGTCGTCATGATCGAGGGCAACTCCCTGTTCAAGCCTTTCGACGAGAACAAGCTGCTCAAGAGTACCATCAAGGATCTGTTCCCCATCTTCGAGCGCCATGATCGCTGGAAGGCCCTCACCCCGCGCGACTTCTTCGGTGCTACGGAGAACGATTACGTCGACGATATGAAGGGCTTCCGCATGAAGTGGGGCATTCGCCCCGCCGACGATTCGGCCTACATGGAGCCCACCGACAACGTGGCCGAAGTGCCCGAGCTCACCAAATCGGTGCTGGCCGAGATGCGCGACATGTGCCGCGCCGCCGGCAGCGAGCTCGTCATCGTCAGCACCCCGAGCACCAAGTGCTGGTACACCTCCCGCCACAACGGCGCCCAGGCTGTCGCCGACGAACTGGGCATCGAATTCATCGACCTGAATACCGGCGACGACGCCGTGGCCATCGACTGGGAAACTGATACGCGCGACTGGGGCGATCATCTGAATTACGCTGGCGCCGTGAAGACCTCCCAGGCCCTCGCCCATATCCTGCGTGAGCGCTATGGCGCCCCCGATCATCGCGACGATCCCGCCTATGCCGTGGAATGGAATCGCGCCGTGCGCCACCATGATCGGCTCGTGGAAAAGGGCTCCGCTATGGCCGTGGTGGGCAAGCCTGGCGACGCCATTACCATCATGGAGCTACCGCCCCTCTATAACCCTGCCTAGACTCTCTCTTCGCCCGCGGCTCCTATCGTGTCCGCATCGGCTCTGGATCCCTTATACCCGCGCTCCTTGTTGCCGGTGCCCGTCGATGCTCCGGCACTGCGCCCGTGGCTTCATTTTCTGCGCTTCGCCATGGGCTGCCGGGACGCTCTCCTCTAAAGCTGAGCAATCAACTTTTGTTTATCTACCTGGTGAAACGAATGTGAAAGAACCGTGGGAAACCAGGGGTTTCGACCTTCTATTGACGGAGGCGGCTTGTCTCGCTCCCATCCCTTTGGTACAACATGCATCCCCAAAATCCAGTAAGTTCCTAGACTTACCATCATCGAGAAGCGGGATGCTGTCCAAGGGGGATGAGGCGGCCTCCTGCGTGAAACGGAGTACCATTCGTGAACAAGAACAGCATCGGACTGCGCCGTCCGTGGAGTCGCGCTCTGCTCGCCGGCCTCCTCGCCGGCTCTCTCGCCCTCTCTCCTCTGGCGGCCTTCGCCATTGACGAAACTTCGGACTTCGCGGAACCGGCCGCTGAGGCTTTCGCGGAACCCGTTGATGATGCCCCTGTATCAGAGGTAGATGCCGGCAATTCCTCCCCTGCCGAAGAACTGCCAGCTCCTTCGAAAGAAGAGCCGCCGGCCCACGAGCCCTCCGTGCCCATCGACGATGGGGCCGACGGAACCTCCCCGGCAACCGAGACTGCCCCTGCCGAAGACCCCAGTTCCGTCCCGACTCCCTCGGTGGAGTCCGCCTCAAACGAGCTTTCCGTCGATCAGCCCTCCGGTGCCGAGGCCGCCGAGACTACGGTGACGGTGTACTACTGCGAGATGGTTCACTATGACGACCCCTCCTTCAGCGACCCCACCGGCTTCCGCCTGCTGGGCTCCCACACCTACGATGACGTAATCGTAGGTGAGGAGATCGAGCCCTGGGACTACGTGCAGGACATTCCCGATTATGTTTTCTTCGATGGTTGGGCGACCAACCCCGTTGCCAGCGCCGATCCCGAGCAGAATACGGTGCAGTTGAACTATTTCCGCACCAAGAGCCCTTGCACGGTGAACTATTATTCCATCAGCGATGGCGATGCCTTCGCCGATGACCCAGGCATCGACACGGTGATAAGCGAGATCGACGGCCAGGCCGCGCGCTTCGATCGCATGGGCACCTACGAGATCGAAAGCCAGCCTCTCGGCACCGAAATCGACTCTTCTCTTCTGGCCGTCCCCGTGGACAATATGGCCTATGTGGGCACCGACAAGGAAAGCGTTGTCGTGGCCGGCGCAGTTGCCAGCAACGAGCTCAATCTCTTCTACACGCCGGTGCCGGCCGCGGAGCCCGACGATACTCCCGAAGCTGGAACCCCCGAGCCGACGCCCCCGACCCCGCCTGCTCCCTCCGAGCCCGAGGGCGACAACGTTGAGGGTGGTAACGGCAATGGGGAATCCGATCGCCCGGAGGTCGATGACAATCTCGGCAATGCCGGCGTGAGCGGCGCCACCGGCAATGGGGAATCTGACGATTCCGCAGCCCAAGATAACGGCATCGCCGTGCAGCCCGAGCCCTCCGATCAGGACGCTGGCACCAAGCCTGCCTCCAAGCCGGAAGATACTAGGGTTGTGGACGGCGACAGCTCTCGCGATGCCTCGGGTTCCGCCGACCGTCTGCCCCAAACCAGCGATAGCCTCGTGCCCGTTGCGGGAATTCTCGTCGTTGCCGCTGCCGCTGCGGCCACGGCCTTCGTCGCCCGTCGTCGCTGCGAGCATTAGGAGCGCCTCGCGTATCCTTACTTATATATAGGTAGCTTCTTGCATAAGTAGTTGCGAAAGATCGTCCCAGACCAGACGACGCCCCGGGAGCCCTCCGCCAGGAGGGCTCCCGGCCTTTTCCGCCCCGCGCTCGGCGGCTCGCGCCCCGGCGCTACCCCCCGGCCCC
>CANSQM010000007.1 GCA_947649205.1 uncultured Enterorhabdus sp. | reverse complement strand
CTGCTGGCCAGCCGCCGCCGCGCCCGCCGCGCAAGGTAGGGGCACCTCCGGCACAGAACCAGAGCCTCCTTCGGCCCTGAACTGAAAAGCCCCTCGTCCCTGCGGCGAGCCCGGAGCGATACCGGGCTCGCCGCTTTCTTTCTGCCCTCCGCGGTCGCGCAGCCCCATGGTCGTCGCAACCCGCGACGAACGCCAGCGGGTATTCCGGCACGCATAATGGCCCAGAGCGGGCAACCCTACCGCAGCTTGGCGCGGCGGGCCTTCCAATCGGGCATGAAGTGGTCCATGAGAGCGTGAAAGCGGGGACCGTGCCCGCGCTCCAGCAGGTGGCACAGCTCGTGGACCACCACGTATTCCAGGCATTCGGGCGGGTACAGGGCCAGGCGCACATTGATGCAGATGCGGCCGGTGGCCGGCTGGCAGCTCCCCCAGCGGCTCTTCATGTTGCGGTAGGCGATCGTGCCTGCCTTCACGCCCATGATGGGCTCCCACGCCGCGATGAGCGGCGACACGCAAGCCGCGACGACCGCCTTCCAAGCGGCCACCTCCTCGGGTGTGGCCGCCGCGGCCTCGGCCCGGGGCGATGCGGCGATGGCCTGCTGCTGGCGCTCGATCCAGGCGCGTTTCTCCCGCACGAACCCCCGAATGGTAGAAAGCGGCAGCCGCAGCGGGGCCGACACCTCGATGCGCCCGTCGGGTGGCTTCACCCGCAGGTGCATGTTCTTGATGGCCTTGCGCGTGAGCACGATTTCCAGATCATCGATGGGAACGATCTCGGGCGGCATCGTCTTTGCAGGGCGTCTTCCTCGCGTTGCCATGGAATTCTTCGACTCGCTTCGCTCGCTCAGCACGACACCAGGGTCATCGGGCGGCGGCCATGGCCAGCTCGTAGGCGTCATTGCGGGCGATGCCGAACTCGGCGGCCAGACGGCGGGCGACCTCCTTGGTGCGCAGGCCCTCGGCGGCAAGCTCCACGGCGCGGGCCTCGGCGCTCGCGGCCGCCTCGGCGGCATCGGCTGCCGTCTCGTCCTCGCCCGGCGCATCGATCACAAGCGCGATCTCGCCGCGGATGCCGCCGGGCTCTTCGGCCCGGGCCCCAAACAACGCGCGCAGTTCCACCGCCGTGCCGCGGGCCACCTCCTCGTGCAACTTCGTGAGCTCGCGGCAGACGGCCACCTCGCGCCACGGCAACACCTCAGCAATAGCGGCAAGCGCCGTCACCAGGCGGTTCGGGCTCTCGTAGAACACGAGCGCCGCATCCAGCCCGCGCAGATCTTCCAACACCGTGCGCTGCTCACCCGCCTTGCGCGGGAAGAAGCCGCCGAAGTAGAAGCGGGGGCACACCGTGCCCGAGGCCACGTAGGCGCAGGCTGCCGCCGAAGCCCCCGGCAGCACCTCCACGGGCACACCGGCCTCATGGGCCGCGGCCACCAGGCGCAGCCCCGGGTCCGACACCCCGGGCATCCCGGCGTCCGAGCAGTAGGCTACCACCTCCCCCGCCGCCACGCGCTCCATCACGGACGCCGCCTTCGCGCCGATCATCGCCTCGTCGAGCCGTTCCAACGGCTTGCGGATATCGAAGTGTGCCAGCAGCTTCCCCGTCACCCGGGTGTCTTCCGCGCACACCATATCGGCCGTGCGCAACGCCTCGAGTGAGCGCAGCGTCATATCCCCCAAGTTCCCAATGGGGGTCGGCACGATGATAAGTTTTCCCGCAATGCTGGCATTCATGGTTTCTCCCTGCGACTGCTCCGCGCTATCCGACAACCTGCGTCCTCAAAGACGCCGCTGGGCATCGGTAAAAACCTTACCGCGATCCCGCTGGCCGATGGCAAGAATGTCCACAATGCACACCTGGCCGTTGCGAATACGGTAGATCACGCGAAGGCCGTCAGCCCGGAACTTGAGCTCACGGCAGGAAGCAAGCGGACCAGACAGCTGTTTCCCTATCTCATCGGGCCGAACACGCAGCCGCGCCAGTCCCTTGTCGACCATATTCCGAACCGATCCGTCAAGCGCCGCATACTCACTCTGCGCACCACGCGTAAAGACAAGCTCGTATACGCTCATGCAAAGAGCTCCTCATCAGGCATGTCATCGGGGTCGATTTCGAGAAACGACCGGTAGCCATCTTCACCCAGCATTTCCTCGAAGGTAATCAGCGCGTCACGAGGATGCGCGTCCGCTTCGGCCAAGCGCTCGGCCGCCGTTGCATACAGCCTCTCGTGCCTTAACCGCTCGAGTTCCACAGCCATAGCTTCGAACTCATCGTAGTCGACAATAACCGTTTCAATGCTCGCATTGCGATCGGTGACAAAAAGGGGTTCCCGCCTTGCGCGACGTCGGCATTCGCCGAAGTTTTTCGAAGCCTGAGTCGAGCTGATTACCTGCTCGCGGCTAAAAGTAAGTTTTCCATCAGCCACAACGACCATGATTCTGCTCCTTATACGCACTTAAAGCTACTTTTAATCCGTATAACTCTACGGATTATAGCATCACTCAGCGAGAGTCTCAATCTGCAGAATGGGCGCAGCATCGAAAGGATGCTGCGCCCATCGAGCGAATTTGAACCAAGGGCGGGGCTCACACGGATCGAAACGCCCTGCAGCCCCATCTCCGCGAAAAACCAGCCACTACCGCGCCACCTCGGTGGTCTCCACCTCCACGGCCTCGGCCACAGGCTCGGGATCCTCCGGCACACCGTCGCGGGCCGCATCGCGGGCGGCGCGGGCCTCGGCCTCCTTCTCGGCCAAGTTCGCCTTGGCCACGGCGATCATGAGCTTGATGCGGTTCAGCTGGTTCACCTCACTTGCGCCGGGGTCGTAGTCCACGGCCACGATGTTGCTCTCGGGGTAGCGGCGGCGCAGCTCCTTGATGGTGGCCTTGCCCACCACATGGTTCGGCAGGCACGCGAAGGGCTGGGTGCACACCACGTTCGGACAGCCGCTGCGGATGAGCTCCACCATCTCGGCGGTGAGCAGCCACCCCTCGCCCATGGAGTTGCACAGAGACAGAATCTCCTCGGCGTACTCGGCCAGCTCGTAGATGTCCGCCGGCGGATGGAAGCGGGCGCTCTTCTCCAGGGCATCGTTCACCGGCTTGCGCAGCTTCTTCACCGCGGCCAGGCCGATGCGGCTGCCCAGCGCGCTCTTCTTCGACTTGCCGATGGGCTGCTGGAAGATGCCGCCGGCGATGCCGAACAGGAAGAACTCGATGAGCCCGGGCACCACGGCCTCGCAGCCCTCGCGCTCGATGACGTCCACGATCTGGTTGTTGGCCGTGGGATGGAACTTCACGAGGATCTCCCCCACCACGCCCACGCGGGGCTTGGTGCCCTCGCCGGCCAGCGGCAGGGTGTCGAAATCCTCCACGATACGGCGCACCGTGCGGCGGAACTCTGACTGGCGCACGCCGCGCTGAAGCTGGTGCTTGCAGGCGTCCATCCAATAGTCGAACAAGCGGTTGGCGCTGCCGGGCTCCACCTCGTAGGGGCGCGTGCGGTACAGGCACATCATGAGCAAGTCGCCGTACTGCAGCGCGTAGATGGCCTGGTAGAGCATCTTCGGCGTGATCTTGAAGCCGGGGTTCTCCTCGCCTAAGTCCTTGAACGAGATGGCGATGACCGGGATATGCCCGAGGCCCACCGATTTCAGCGCCTTGCGGATGAGCGAGATGTAGTTGGTGGCGCGGCAGCCGCCGCCGGTCTGGGTGATGAGCACGGCCAGCTTGTCGGTGTCGTACTTGCCCGACAGCACCGCTTCCATGATCTGGCCCGTGACCAGGATGGACGGGTAGCAGATGTCGTTGTTCACGTACTTCAGGCCCGCGTCCACCGCGCCGTGGTCCACCGAGGGCAGCAACACCGCGTTGTAGCCGGCACGCTTGAAGATGGGCACCAAAAGCTCGAAATGGTAGGGGGCCATTTGGGGCGCTAAGATGGTGTAGCCCGCGTCGCGCATTTCCTCGGTGAACTGCACGCGCTCAAACTCGGTGGAGGCGCCCTCGCGCTGCTCCACCTCGGCGGCGGCCACCACGCCGTCGGCCTTCTCGGTGAACGACGCCGGCACGAGCTTGTCGAGGTTGTTCAAATCGATACAGGCCGCGGGGCAGCCCCGCTTCTCGGCGGCCGCGTCGGCCGCGGCCTCGGCCTCGCGGTCGGCCTGGTCCTTCAAAGCTGCGAGCAGGCTGCGCACGCGGATGCGGGCGGCGCCCAAGTTCGACACCTCGTCGATCTTCAGCACCGTGTACACCTTGCCGGCCGCCTCCAGCACCTCCTGCACCTGGTCGGTGGTAAGGGCGTCCAGGCCGCAGCCGAAGGAGTTCAGCTGGATGAGGTCCAGATCCTTGCGCTGGGTGACCACCTTGGCCGCCGCATAGAGGCGCGTGTGGTACATCCACTGGTCCACCACGCGGATGGGACGCTCCAGCTGGCCCAGATGCGCCACGGAATCTTCCGTGAGCACGGCCAGGCCGAAGCTCGTGAGCAGCTCGGGGATAGCGTGGTTGATCTCCGGATCCTGGTGGTAGGGGCGACCCGCCAGCACGATGCCGCGGGTACCGGTCTCCTCCATCCAGGCCAGGGTTTCCACGCCCTTGCGCCGGATGTCGCGTTTGAAGGCCTCGTCCTCGGCCCAGGCAGCGTCCACGGCGTCATCGATCTGCTTCTGGGTGATGGGGAACTCGTGGGCCCCCACCTCATCGCGGAAGGTGCCGGTCAGCTCGGCGTACAAGCGCTCTTTCAGCTTGTCCTTGTCGTGGTAGGGCAGCCAGGGGGCGACGAAGGCCGCGGGCGCGTCCTGCAGCTCGTCGATGTTCAGGCGCAGCGCCTCGGGGTAGCTGGCCACGATGGGGCAGTTGAAATGGTTGCCCGCCGTCTCGTCCTCCTGGCGCTCCCACTTGGAGCAGGGCATCCAGATGAAGTCCACAGCGTCGTCGCCTTCCTTGGCCAGCAGGTTCATGATATGGCCGTGGGAGAGCTTCGCCGGATAGCACACCGACTCCGACGGCATAGACTCGATGCCAGCCTCGTAGGTCTTCTTCGTAGAGGGGTCGGACAGCACCACCCGGTAGCCGAGCTTCGTGAAGAACGTGAACCAGAAGGGGTAGTTCTCGTACAGGTTGAGGGCCCGCGGGATGCCCACGGTGCCGCAGGCGTCTTCTGCGGGGATGGGCTCGTAGGCGTCGAAGAGCCGCCGGGACTTCCACTCGAAGAGATTCGGCACGTCGGACTTCTCGGTGCCGGTGCCCAGGCTCTCGCCCTTCTCGCAGCGGTTGCCGGTGATGAAGCGCCGGCGGACGCCCGTGGCCGGATCGCGGCCGAAGTCGTTCACCGTGAGCAGGCAGGCGTTGGAGCAGCCCTTGCAGCGCACGGTCTTATGGGTGGGGGCCAGGGCCTCGATCTCGGCAAGGGACAACAGCCCGCTCGTGAACACCTTCGGGCCCACATCCGGCGACAGGGGCACGCCCTCGGTGTGGCGGCGCTTGTCCTCGTAGCGGTCGCGAGCCAGAAGCGCCGCGCCGAAGGCACCCATGTTGCCGGCGATGTCGGGGCGCACGGCGTTCACTTCCGACAGCTGCTCGAAGGCCCGCAGCACCGCGTCGTTCAAGAAGGTGCCGCCCTGGACGATGACCTGGGTGCCCACATCGTGCGGGTCGCGAATCTTGATGACCTTGAACAGGGCGTTCTTGATGACGGAGATGGCCAGGCCCGCGGCGATGTCGCCCACGGTGGCCCCCTCCTTCTGGGCCTGCTTCACGCGGGAGTTCATGAACACGGTGCAGCGGCTGCCCAGATCCACGGGGTTCTCGGCGGAAATGGCCGTGGCGGCGAACTCGGCCACGTCCAGGTTCAAACCGCTCGCGAAGGACTCGATGAAGCTGCCGCAGCCCGAGGAGCAGGCCTCGTTCAGCATGATGTGGTCGATGACGCCGTCCTTCACGCGCAGGCACTTCATATCCTGGCCGCCGATATCCAGGATGAACTCCACCCCAGGCAGCATCTCCTGGGCGCCGCGCAGATGGGCCACGGTCTCGATCTCGCCGGAATCGACCCGCAGGGCCTCCAGCAGAAGCCCCTCGCCGTAGCCGGTCACCGTGGCGTGGCCGATGGTCACAAGCGGCGCACCCGTGGCAGGATCGCTGGGCAGCGCCTGGTACAGCTCGGCCACGGCGGCCTTGGCGCACCCGAGCACATCGCCCTTGTTAGAGGCGTAGGTGGACCAGAGCAGCGCCCCGTCCTCGCCGATGAGCGCCGCCTTGAAGGTGGTGGAGCCGGCATCGATGCCGAGGAAGGCCACGCCGCGGTAGTCCGCAAGCGACGCGCGGCGCACGCGCTCGCCATCGTGGCGGGCGCGAAACTCGGCGAGCTCCTCGTCGTTGGAGAACAGCGGGGCCAGGCGCACCACTTCGGAGCCCTGCATGTCGCCGAGCCCTTCCAGGCGCACGAGCACATCCGCGAGCTTCTCGGGGGCGGCCCCCTCGCCCACCCCGGCGATGGCGCAGCCCGCGGCCACGAACAGGTGGGCGTTCTCGGGCACGATGATGGCCTCATCGGTCAGCTCCAGCGTCTCGTAGAAGCGCTTGCGCAGCTCGGGCAGGTACTGCAAAGGACCGCCCAGGAAGGCCACGTTGCCGCGGATGGGCCGCCCGCAGGCGAGGCCCGAGATGGTCTGGGTGACCACCGACTGGAAGATGGAGGCGGCGATGTCCTCGCGCCGGGCCCCCTCGTTCAAAAGCGGCTGCACGTCGGTCTTGGCGAACACGCCGCAGCGGCTGGCGATGGGGTAGATGGTGCTGTGGTCGGCCGCCAGCTCGTTGAGGCCGCCGGCGTCGGTGTTCAGAAGCGCCGCCATCTGGTCGATGAAGGCCCCGGTGCCGCCGGCGCAGGTGCCGTTCATGCGCTGCTCGATACCGTGGTCGAAGTAGATGATCTTCGCGTCCTCGCCGCCCAGCTCGATGGCCACGTCCGTGGCGGGGATGAAGGTCTCCACGGCCGTCTTGGACGCGATGACCTCCTGGACGAAGGCGACGCCCAGCCATTGGGACAACAGCAGGCCGCCCGAGCCGGTGATGGCGATGGTCATGGCCTCGGCAGGGTACGCCTCGGCCGCCTCGCGCAGCACCTCGATGATGGTGGCGCGCACATCGGCGTGGTGGCGGCGGTACACCGCCCAGAGGATGTTGTGGTCGTTGTCCAGCACCGCGAGCTTCACCGTGGTGGAGCCCACGTCGATGCCGATATGGTAGGGGCACGCCTCGGCCGCGGCGGGGGCGGCGGCGCTGGCCTCGGCGGCATTGGCCCGGGCCTCTTCTGCCGTCGTCACGCGCGGGGCGCAGGAGGCGCAGCCCGGCGCGGGCTCTGCGGCGGCGCCGGCGGGCGCCTTCTCGGACGTGGAGGCCTCGGTGATGATCTCGGTGTACTTGCTCTTTTTCATGGAAGTTTCCTCGCTTCTGGGGCCTACAGCTCGATAGGCTCGCCGGGCGTGATGAATAGAAGGCGCATGGCGATGCGGGCCATTTCCTCGGGAGTCTCAGGGCAGCCGTTCTCGACCCATCGGGCGATGATTCCCAAGTAGGCCGAGGCGTAGAAGGCCACGTAGTAGCACACGAAGGGGGTGGGGTTCGTGCGGTACTTCTCGTGCAAGATGTTCTGCACGAGGTTCTCGCACACCGCCTCGCGCAGCCGCGGCCCGAAGCGCACATCGCCCCCGGAGCCGAGCACCGCCCGCAAAAAATCGCTTTCCCCGCGCAGGTACTCGAACAGGTCCACGAGCACCGGCACCGGGCGACCGGCCACCCGGAAGGCCAGCATGTCGCCAAGGGTGACGCTCTGCATCCGGGCCTGCAGCAGGGCAACTTCGGCCAGCACTTCGTTCTCCAGCGCGGTCAGCAGGTTTTCCTTATCGTGGAAATGGTTGTAGAAGGTACCCCGGTTCAGATCGGCCCGCTCGCACAGGTCGTTCACCGTGATGGCGTCCAGTCCCCGCTCCTCGATGAGCGCGATAAGCGCCCCGCGCAGGGCCCGCTTCGAGCGGGTGATGCGCCGATCCTCGCCCGGAGCGGGCGGAGCCAGCGATTCGGCGGGCAGCATTTCCAGTACGGCAGTACCCACGTTCCCTCATTTCAACAGCATGAACAATAATGAACAACGTGTCCATTAACGCGTATTCTAGCGACTGTGTCGTCTTGACGCAACGTCTAAACGCCCGCAAGGGAATGACGTTTTCTCTCGGCGGTGCCCTTGCGTTTCGTTCAGCAAGATAGGGATTCCGTCGAAAAGAACCCACGAAGACCGCTTTCCTGGTATCTTGAAGCATCACACTCAACCTTTACGGTCCAGTAAGGAGGCAGGCGTCCGACGCCGAACCCTATGGCAAACAGACCTGGAAAACACTCCGCTCCGCTGCCCTCGGGCAACCGCCGCCGCGGGGCCCATTCCGCCGACCTTTCCGCCTACAGCCGCTCTTCCTCCAGCAGCTACGGCAGCAGCGCCGGCCACGGCCGAACCCGCTCGGCTTTCGACGGCACCGGTTTTTCCGCCACCCAAAGCCCCGTGGCCCCCGAGAGCCACTCCCGCAGCTTCGCAGCCAGCGATAGCCTGGCCCGGGCCAAGGCGGCCCGCAAGAAGAGTCGCGGCAAGAAGATCGCCCTGGGCATCGTGGGCGCCCTGGCCGTGGTGCTCATCGGCGCCGGCACGGCGGCGGCCCTGTACCTGAACGGCATCAACAGCACCATCCAGTCCATGGACGAGACCGAGAAGATGGAGCTGAAGGAGCAGTTGGCGGCCCCGAAGGCCACGGACGGCTCCTATTACGTGGGCATCTTCGGCAGCGACGCCCGCAAGGGCGAGACCGCCAGCCGTTCGGACGTGACCATGCTCGCCCGCATCGACCCGAACAAGGGCGTGGTGGACCTCGTGTCGGTGCCCCGCGACACCATGATCGAGATCGAGGGCCACGGCACTCAGAAGATCAACGCCGCCTACGCCTTCGGCGGCCCCTCGGAGGCGGTGAAAACGCTGTCCGCCTTCGCCGGCGTGCCCATCACCCACTATGTGGAAGTGCACTTCGAGGAGCTGAAGGACGTGGTGAACGAGCTCGGCGGCATCGAGGTGAACGTGCCCGAGGGCTTCTACTCCGACACGAGCGGGCTGACCATCGAGGCCGGCGAGCAGACCCTGAACGGCGATGAGGCCCTGGCCTTCGCCCGCGAGCGCCACGCCGTGTCCGGCGGCGACTTCTCCCGTGCCCAGGCCCAGCGCATGATCATCGAGGCCATCGTGAAGAAGGTGCTCGATGCCTCCCCCACCGAGATTCCCGGCATGGTGGAATCCCTCGCTCGCTGCGTGACCACCGACTACTCCGTGAGCGACCTGGTGTCGCTGGCCCTCACCTTCAAGGACGAGGGGCTCACCATGTACTCGGCCGCCTGCCCCAGCTACACGCTGAACCAGGACGGCATCAGCTACGTGGGCACCCAGTACAAGGAGTGGCAGGACATGATGCGCCGCGTGGACGCGGGCCTCGATCCGGCCGAGACCGATATCGAGATCCCTGAGCCCCAGGCCTCGGACACCGAGCTGGGCGCCGCCACCAACGCCCGCTCCCCCCAGGACTACGAGGGCCTGCTCGAGGGCGCCCTGACCACCGACGACGTGAAGGCCGCCGAGTAGGGCGGCCGAAAGCGCGCTCCGGCACCCACCGGCCCCGAAGGGCGACCGCCCCGATATCCCGACCCGTAGGGCGAAGGCACGGCCTTCGCCCTACTCTTCGTTGCGGTAGAAGTCGAGCGCGTAGATCGGCAAGTAGCTCACGTTGCCCTTCCGCTCGCAATTCCCTTCGCAGAACACCAGGGCCGCATTTATATCGTAGTTCTTCGTTTTCAGCAGGTTGTTCAAGGCGCTGTGACGACGGTAGTCCTTGCCCGACTTTATCTCGCAGAGCAATACATTCCCCGCCTGCGTCTGAAGCACGAAGTCGATTTCCCCCACGGTTCGCGTTTGATAGTAGAACAGGTCGAACCCATGGGCCCTGAATTCCTGGGCGGCAACGTTCTCGAAGACGGAACCGAAGTTGATGGCCGAGCGTCGGTTGAGTATCCCGACATCGACATCGCCCATCAGCTGCGACGTCAACAGGCCCACGTCATTGAAGTACAGTTTGAAGGCACTGGCGTCCATCGACAGCTTCAGCGGGAACACCGGCTCGGTCACCTTCGGCGCGGGGAGCACGATGCCGGCGCTCTCAAGCCAATCGAAGGCGGTCTCCAAATTCGCGAACCGCAGGTTCTTGCCAAGCCGCGTGTACTTGAACCGCTTGTTCGGTGCGTTAAGCTGAACGGGAACTGCCTCATACACCAGCTCGATCTGCCGCGCTTCGGTCTTGTCAGCGACGTACTTCACGATATCGTACTCGTAAAGATCGACGATAGCCCGCTGAGCGTTGCGCGTTTTCACCAACGTGCCCTCGTCGATGAACGCCTGCACGGCATCGGGCATGCCGCCCACGAGCAGGTACTTGTAGAACTCATCGATGAGCAGATCGTGAATGTAGTCGGGCACGGGCTCGACCTCGGCGCAGGCTGCCTGCGCCTGTGCGAAGACCGCAGGAGGCACCGAACGGGCCCAGCAGAACTCCTCGAAATCGAGGGGGAACATCTCGAGAGTTTGCAGATACCCTACGGGAAGCGAGCGTGCGGGGAACGCATCCAGGCCGAGGAGCGAACCTGACAGGATAATGTCGAACCCCGTTCCCTCGATGAGAAACTTGACGAGGGTGAGCACGTCGGCGCATTCCTGCACCTCATCGAGGAAGATGAGCGTCTCCCCCGGCTTCATCTCGGTACGGCTCAAAGCGGAAATGCGCAAGACGAGATCATCGGCATTTTTCGCCCCATTGACGGTCTCCACCGCGCTGACGTTCTGATAGAAGTTGACCTCCGCCACACTCGCAAAGTGATCGCGAGCGAAGGCGCGAATGGTCGTGGTCTTGCCCACCTGCCGTGCCCCCATGACCAGAAGCCCCTGGGTCGTCTTCTCCGCCTTCCAGCGGGCAATGGCATCATAGGCCTTTCGCTTCAGCATGTTTCTCATTCCTTTTCCTATAGGAATCTACCTGGGAAAATCGCAAATGTTGTAGGAGATTTTAGGTTAAATGACGCAAAAGTTGTAAGAGAAATGGGCTGAAACTCGCAAAAGTTGCATCGATTTTGGTCAAGGTTGATACATTTGGTCTCGAAAGATGCGAAAGGGAACGCTCTCCTGGGCACCAGGGTCCAGGAACATCCGCACCCGACCCCGCACCCCCCCCCGCAGCAACCCCGCGGGACGAGACGCCGCACCCGCCCCATAGAGCGAGGGACGCGCCCTTGCCGCGGCGAGGGCACGGCCCTCGCCCTACGGATCGGCCCCGACGGCTCGTCGGCTCGATTAGGCCCCGCTCACCACCTCGTTCCCTTAGACGGCCTCGCACTCATCGGGGGCACCGCCGTCGCCCTCCCGAGATGTTGCCCGAACGCGGGCGATCAGGCGCCAGGCGGCGGCCCCGTCCAGGGCCAGGTGCACGACGATGAGCGCGAGAAGCACCTTGGCTGCGGCCGCATGGAGCGGGGCCCAGAAAAAGTAGCCCTCCGCGTACCAGCCGAGGGCCGGCAGGACCGCCCCCGACTCCATGAGCCCCGACAGCACCACTACGGCCAGGGCGAGCAGCAGCGCCGCATCCAGCGCCAACCGCGCCCACGCGCCGGTGCGACGCGGGCGCACGGCTCGCGGGACGCGGTTGCCCGTGGTGCCAGAGGCGCTGCGGGAACTTTCCGACGACCCAGCCGGCCGCAGCACGGCGGCCACGAAATCGTAGTGCTGCGCCCCGTGGGCGAACAGCACGACGAGCACCCCCAGACCCAACCACTCGTGGGCGGCCACGCCGGTCAGCGCCGGCAGCGACACGACAGCGTACAGGGCGAGCGCCACCCCGTCGACAACGATCTTCCTCATGAGCGACCTCCCTTCTTCACCAGGGCCACCAGGGCCACAACGAGGGCCACGGGCATGAGGATCCACAGGTTCAGGCTGGCGTCGCTCGCCTGATGGTAGCGGGCCGTGAGCGACTCCCAGGCGTGGCACTCCACCGAGGCGCACCCTGCCTCAGGACAACTCATCTCGGTCACGCCGTCGGGTGCGGGCACGTCGTCGAACCCGTGGCATGCCCCGGAGGCGCACCCGACCACGGGGCACGGCGCCTCGGCGGTCACGGGGCGCACGACCAGGGCATCCGGCCGGATCATCCCCACAGCGCCCACGACCACCGCCCCCGCCACGAGAAACACCGCCAACGTGGCAATGATCTTCTTCATGAAACCCCTCTCTGCAAATAAGGGCCGCCCGCCCCATGGCAGACGGCCCATGCGGAAGAAAGCGAGAACCGAATTGGAGGGGTTCGGCCCTCGCTTCTCGCGCCTACTGATCCGACGGACGCAGGGGCAGGAACTTCAGGCCCAGGAAGAAGATGAGGAACCCGAGGGCCACCACGCCGAGCGTCACGCCGAACTCCAGGGGCGTCGGCCAGTAGACCATGCCGGTGTAGGCGTCGGCCAGGGATCCCTCCCAGTTCGTGATGCTCGACCCGTTCATCGCGAAGGGCAAGTCCAGGTTGGCGATCTGGAAGCCGCCCACCAGCAGCTGCACGCGCTTGCAGAAGATGCCCGCGATGGCCAGCAGGGAGGCCGCCACGAGCAGCCCGTTGCGGCGCAGGGCCGGCGTGAGGCACACGACGGCGCACGCCGCGCAGCCGATAATCTCCACCCAGAAGAACGGGGCGAGCGGGCCGGTCGTCAGCATGGCCACCACCTCGGCGCCCGAGCCGCCGGGGAAGGCCTCGGTCAGCAGGTCGCAGCCGAAGAAGTACAGGTCCACGAGCACGAAGGCGCCCAGCAGCTTCGCGAGCTTGACGAGGTACGACTGGTCGAGCTCCAGGTAGCCGGCGCGGCGCAGCCCGACGGCGATGCAGACGACCAGCGCCGTGCCGCAGACGAGGGCCGAGGACACGAACCAGGGGGCCAGCAGCGCCGTGTGCCACATCTCGCGGCCGCCCTGCAGCCCGAAGATCCAGGCGGTCACCGAGTGCACGAGCACGGCGCAGACGAGCGCGACCACCGAGATGGCGCGCAGGGCGGCGTGGGACATGCGCCCGGCCTCGGCCCTCACCTGGGCCCACAGGTAGGCGCAGGACAGGATCAGGTAGGTGGCCAGCACGATGATGTCCCACATGAGGGGGCTGCCCAGGTTGGAGTACACGAACAGCTCCCACACGCGGAAGGGCTGGCCCATGTCCACGACCACGAGCCCGATGGCAGCCACCGTGCAGGCGATGGAGCTCATCACAGCCACCTTGGAGATGCCGCCGAAGCCGGCGATGCCGAGGGCCTTCGGGACCGACGAGATGATGAGGCCGCCGGCGGACAGGCCCACGAAGAACATGAAGCCGGTGATGTAGAGGCCCCAGGAATCGAGATTGCGCATGGCGGTCTGCGCCATGCCGCCCGACAGCTGCATAAACCACAGGGCCAGGCCCGCGACCACCACGGCCGCCGACACGCCGATGGCGATGTTGAGCGCCGGGCTCTTCACCACAGCCGACGAGCGTTCGCCAACGCGCTCCTTGTTGCGCGGCGCCGAGAAATCGAGGTCATCGTTGGCCAGAGCGCCGCCTTGCGTATACTCAGACATAGTTCAACTCCTTCCCGCTACCGGAGGAAATAGACGGACGGTTCGGTATCGCGATCCTCCAAAAGGCGCATGGACGAGCGCTCCTTCAGTTTTTGCGACACCGCAGAGGTGGGATCACTCGCGTCGCCGAAGATACGGGCCCGGGCCGAGCACGCCTCGACGCACGCCGGCGCCAGGCCCTTCGCCAGGCGGTGCCAGCAGAAGGTGCACTTCTCCACCACGTGCTTCTGGTGGGGCGCCACGTCCTGATCGCCCACGGGGAAGTCGAGGTGGTAGGCCGGCTCCTCCCAGTTGAAGGAGCGCACGCCGTTGTAGGGACAGGCCGACATGCACATGCGGCAGCCGATGCACTTGTCGTAGTCCTGGCGCACCACGCCGGTCTCGGGATCCTTGTAGGTGGCGCCCACAGGGCACACCTTCACGCAGGCCGGGTTCTCGCAGTGCTGGCAGGCCACGGTCACGTTGTACATCTCCAGATCGGGATAGGTGCCGCTGGGGGCGTCCAGGTGCGGGCCGCCCACGGTCATCACGCGGTTCCACCACACGTCCCGCGGCAGGTTGTTCTCCACTTTGCAGGCAACGGCGCAGGAGTTGCAGGCGATGCATCGCTGGGTGTCCACCAGCATAACCAATTTGCTCTCAGCCATGGCTATTCCTCATTCCAGACACGCACTTCGACGAGGTTGTCGAAATAGCTCTCGTTTACACCGACGGGGTCGTACTCGCTCGTCAAGAGCTCGGACCAGCAGCCCGCCTTGTGCTGGTGCTGCTGCCAGCTCTTGGGGTACACCATGCACCCGGGGCGAATGCCGTCGTTGAACACGGCCCGGGCCACGCAATGGCCGCGATCGTTGTACACCTCGACGTAGTCGCCGTCGGCGATGCCGCGGGCCTCGGCGTCGGCCGGGTTCATCTTGATCGTGGGCTCCGGATCCAGCTCGCGCAGGTAGGCGTTGTCGGACCACATGGAGTGCACGCGGAAGCGCGGGCGCTCCGATAACAGGATGAGCTTGTACTTATCCCAGGTGGGGCTGCCCTCGTAGGCCTCGGTGGGGTTGAAGTAGCGGGGCAGGTGCTCCCGGTCCTCGTCGAACTCCTGGCCCACGTCGAACTGCACCGTGGGGTTCTCCACGTAGAACTCCATGCGGCCCGATTCGGTGCGGAACTCGGCGTTCTTCCAGGGAATCCAGGGCTTTTCCGGATACCAGTACATGTCCTCGTTCTCCTTGATGGCATCGTAGGTGATGCCGAGGGCGCCCAGGGCCGGCGTGTCCACCACCTGGGACATGTACTCGTCCTCGGTCAGGTCGATGAGATCCGGATACCCCATGCCCGCCGCCAGCAGCTTCAAGATCTCGAAGTCGCTCTTGGACTCGTAGAGCGGGTCGATGGCCTTCTCGCTGTGGAGGAAGCACTGGGTGGCGGAGATGGGCACCAGCTCCTGCTGCTCGAACCAGTGGGAGGCCGGCAGCACGATGTCGGCGTACTTCACCGTATCGGTGAAGGTGTAGTCGGCCACCACGTACAGGTCCATGTTGCCGATGACGTCGTTGATGTACTCGTTGGTGTTCACCTGGTTGGACACGGGGTTGCCGGCGTACACGTACAGGGAGCGGATGGGGTAGTCCTCGCCCTTCCACTTGTCGGTGCGCATGATCTCCGGCAGGGCGAGGGCCGAGATCATGGGGTACTTCGCCGCCGTCATGCCCTTCACCACGGCGTTGATGCCCCAGCAGGCCTTGAAGTCGCCGACGCCGGTGCCGGCGCCCGGATAGCCGATCTGGCCCGTGAGCGCCGCCATGGTGATGTTGGCGTGGGCCGCGTGCACGCCGTTGGTGTAGGAGTTGGAACCCCAGCCCAAACGATGAGTGCAGGGGCCGTCCAGGGCCATATGGGCCAGTTCCACGATGGTCTCGGCGGGAACGTCGCAGATGTTCTGGGCCTTTTCCGGCGCGTATTCCATGATGTCTTCCACGAGCAGATCGTAGGCCGTACGGCAGGCAACGCCGTTGAAATCGTAGGTGCCGTTCAGCTGCGGGTCAGCGGCCTCCGCCAGGCTCTTCACCGTGCCGTCGGCATCGAGCACCGCCGGATGGTCGACGATCTTCTGAGTGGTCTTGGCCTTGCCCACCTGGGCGCCCTTGTTCTCGCTGGAGGCAGCGGAAACCGCGCCGGTCTCCACCTCGATCACCTCGGGTTCAACGCCCAGATCGCTCATGCGCAGGAACTTGCCGGTGTCGCTGCGCACAAGGAACGGCGCGCAGGTGGAGTCGCGCAGGAAGGGCTTGTTCACCGCGTCCTCGGTCACCATGACGTGCATCATGGACAGCGCCAGGGCGGCATCAGTGGCGGGCCGCACCGGAACCCACAGGTCGGCGCGGGCGGCCAGCTGGGTCATAATGGGGTCGATGACCACCAGCTTGGTGCCGGCGTCCTGGGCATCGGCCACGAAGTGCCAGTCATGGATCTGGGCATCGGTGATGTTGGCGCCCCACACGAACAGCGTCTTCGCGTTCTTGAAGTCGGAGGGATCGTTGAGCACCCAGTCGCCCAAGTTGCCCACGACGCGGTTGATGCCGCGGGTGTTGGCCTGGTCTCGGGCGATCTTGATCATGCTCGCGTTGATCTTGTTGAAGAAGACGTTGTACATGGGCGAGGCGACGCCGCTGATGCACCCCAGGTTGCCGGAACCGCGGGTGTAGGCGATGGCCTGCTCGCCGTACTCCTTCTGAATGCGCTTCCACTCGTCGGTGATTTCCTTGATGGCCTCTTCCCAGGTGATGCGCTCCCATTCGCCGGAGCCGCGCTCCCCCACGCGACGCATGGGGTACTGGATGCGATTGGGCCCGTACACGTTGTAGACCTGGCTCAGACCCCGCAGGCAGATACGGTCGACGCTGCCGTCGGGGAAGGAGTTGAAGGAGCGCTTGGATGTCTTGACGAGCTTGCCGTCCACGACATGCAGGTTGAGTTTGCAGGTGCCCGAGCAGTTGCCGCGGCACACGCCGTGGAAGATCTCCTCGCCCGCGCCCTCGGTCTGGCCCGGCTCGTAGGTCTCGGCCTGGGCGAGTTCGCCGACAGTGAGGGCGCCCGCCCCGCTGGCGGCTACGGCCGCAGCCGCAACGCCCGTTGATTTGAGAAAGTTTCGGCGCGTGAGCCCCCGCGCGGGGCTATATGCCTCTGTCATCTTTCCTCCTCGCATGATTCGGGAGCATGCTTCCCGCGTAGCCGTCTCCTTGGCGTCGCCAAGAGCAGACTCCCCTTCCTGCGGAACCGGACCCGAAGCGCCCGGCCCCTTCTCCTGGAACCGAGCTTGGGGTGCCCGGCCCCTTTTCCAGGAACCGAGCCGGACGTGGTCGGTCCCTTCTCTAGGAACCGAGCTTGACGTGCCCGATCCCTTCTCCATAAGAATTGGCCAAATTCCCATGGCGCCATATTATCACAATGTATTGCGACAATAAAGACATTGTCGCAACTTTTTGTGACAATGCGCGACATCGAGCGACAGTGGGGCCCGGAGAAGAGCCGCGCGGCAACTAAGAACAGCAGAGACGGGGAGGGAAAACTGGCGATGAGGCAGAGAAGAGCGGGAGCAGGGAGGATGGGGGCAACAACGGCAAGTGAGACGGCGACTGGCGAGAAAAGGGTGGCACGGAGGGTGGAACGGGGGGCCCGTGCAGGCCAGAAGTATGAGAGACAGGGCGGAAAAGACGGGGCGGGAAAGGTAGGGTGGCCCAAGGTAGAGCGAAGTGAAAGGGGTGGGGAAACTTGGCGAGAATAAAGCAAAGAGCAAGGCAACGAAGAACGAATGGGGCGGCCCACCCCCTCCCGATGGAGATACCCAACCCGCGGTTTTTGACGGGGGATTTTTGATTTCCGTCAAAAATGAGGGGTTTGGTATCGCGTAGCCTTTCCTAGCAGAAATTTGACCTGGGGTTTTGCGGAACGCAGATACCAAACCTATGCTTTTTGCCGCCAAAAACGGTACCAAACCCCCTGTTTTTGACGGGAAACTTTCTGCGGCCGTCAAAAACGAGGGGTTTGGTACCGCAGGCCATCGCGAATGCGGCCGGCGCCCCCCTCTTCTTCGCAGGACGGGCGCCGAGCGTGGCCAGCCAGCCCCTAGCGCATGAGGTCGCGGTGGGCCAGGCGGGCCTCTACCATGGCCACGATGTCGTCGTCGGCCAGGCCGGCGTTCGCGCAGACACGGATCATGTCGTCGATCACAAGCTCGATGGGAGAATCCGATGCGGTGTGCGCCCCCAGGTCGTGGCGCTCGGCCACGAAGGTGCCCCGGCCCTTGCGGGTGGAGATGTAGCCCTCGCGCTCCAGGTCCATATAGGCCCGGTTCACCGTGTTGTAGCTGATGTCCAGATCTACCGCCAGCGCCCGCACCGTGGGCAGGCGGTCACCGGGCCCGTAGGCGCCCGAGCCGATGAGGTAGGCGATGCGGTTCTTGATCTGGATCCAGACGGGCAGGCCGGAGGTATGGTCGAGGGCAAAGGTTTCGAGGGCGCTCATGGTTTCTCTTTCATTGGGATGTACGGCAGTATCCTATCAGACTCGGGCGCTCTCGCGGCAAACCCCTTCCGCAAAACCATCGCTCACGGCCGTGGGCACGGTCACCACCGCACTGCCCGATTCCTTCACGGTCTCATACTGCATGAGCATGGTGCGCAGCTTCAGGGCCGCTTCCGGGTCGCCATAGACCTGGGCCGCCTCGGTGAGCATCTCGGCCAGATCGGCCTCGGCGCTGGCCACGGTCATGCGGGCGTTGCGCTCGCGGTCGGCCTGGGCCTCCAGGGACATGACGTTCTGCAGATCGGGCGGAATGACGATGTCGCGCACCTTCACCGAGATGATGTCCACGCCCCAGCCGGCCGCCTCCTTCTCGATGTCGGCCTTGATCTCGGCGTCCAGCTGGTCGCGGCGCAGGGCCACCTCGGCCACGGTGGAGCGGCCCACGGCCTCGCGCAGGGACGTTTGGGCGAGGTACGAGATGGCCGCGTAGTAGTCCTCCACCTCTACGCAGGCCTTCTCGGCGTCCCACACCACCCAGAACAGCACCGCATCGATGTTCACCGGCACGAGATCGGCCGTGAGCGTGCGCTCGGCGCGGAAGGGGGTGGCGATGGTGCGCTGGTCCACGCGGATGGTGCCGTATTCCAGAATGGGGATGGTGCCGTAGAAGCCGGGGCCTACCACGCGATGCAGCTTGCCGAGGCGCAGCACCACCACCTTCTCCCACCCCAGGGCGATGTGCAGAGACGAAGCGGCCAGAAGCCCCAGGGCCAGGGCGGCCAGAATGCCCGTGAGCGAGATGCGCCCCTCCACGAGCACCCCGGCAGCCAGGGCCACAGCAGCGCCGGCGAGGAAAACCGCCATGCTGAACACGAGCGCCCCGTTGCGCGACGACTTGCGCGGCACGTAGGAGGTGGCGGCAAGCATCTCCGCCTCGTTGTCGGTGGCCGGGGCGAAGTCGCCCGCGCCCCGCGCCCTGCCGCGCGGGCCCTTTCGATTGGAAACCATGGCCTTTCCCTTCCTTTCCATCGCCGGCCCGAGCGGCCGGATTCCTTTACCCTATGCGACCTGCGGCCGCCTTGCCCTTCCACCCGCGCCCTAGGGGCCGGGCGGCCCAACCAGGCCGAAGGCGAACTCCGGCATCTGGGACAGATCGAAGGCGGCCAGATCCGTCACGCACAGACGCAGGGCCACGCCGCCGAGCAGCACGCAGAAGGCGATCCAGAGCCCCTTCACCTGACGGTCGCCCGCCGGGTAGCGCCGCTCCAGAATGAGGGGCGCCACCAGGCCGCCGGCCACGAGCACCACCCAGAAGAGCACGGCCATTTCCCCCTGCACGAGGGCCCGGGCCCCCGCGAGCGTGGCCGGCTGGGCGAACAGGTGGGCGGTGTAAAGGGCCAGGGCCAGCCCTTCTGCCCCGATGAGCGCGCCGTCGATGCGGGCCAGGCGCCGCAGAGCGCCGCCGAAAGAGCTGCGGGAATTAACGAAGGAGGAGGCGGCGAAGACGACGGCCACCCCGCACGAGAGCGACGAGAGGCAGAACAGCACGGGCACGAGCGGCGAGGCGAAGGCCACCACCGAGGGCAGCGAGCCGAGCAGCACTCCCGTATAGGCCGTGGTGACCGCCCCGGCGATAACGGCCACGGCGGCCGCGACCAGCACGAGCCCCGGGGCCATACGGGAGCAGTCCCCGTTCGCGGCCACGGCGAAGAAGGTCGCGGCCAGGAGCGTTAGCAGGAGAGCCCAGGCGCCCAGAGTGACCACCGTGGGGCGCGGGGCGATCCACAGGGCGATCATGCGCTCGGGACGGCCGAGATCGGCCATAAGGCAGAGGGCGCCCGCAGCCAGAAACAGCAGGCCCAGGGGCCATCCGCGGGCCATGAGCTCGTGGGGTACCGCGAAGGAGCCGCCCGCGCGACGCTCTCCTGCCGGGGTGCTGAGGCGGGAGGCAGGCGAAACCGATGCCGGAGCGCCAAGCCCAGAAGCGGACAGGTCGGGCGCCACAGCGCCGAGGCCGGGGATGGACGGAGCCGGGCGCACGCCGTAGCGGCCGATGTTGGCGCACTCCAGAAGCCCGAGCACGACGCACGCGCCGGCCCCGGTTCCCCCGAAGAACAGATAGGCTATGGCCAACTCGCTGAACAACCCGCTCCCCCTGCTTTCCGCGCCCTTCCCCGCGAGGGACGCTGATCGAGTGCGGCACCAGTGTATTCCCTCCGTCGCTATATCGCAAGCTATTACGATAAGAAGTTGAGAAACACGGTCGCATGGGAATAGGATGCGAACTGCCTCGCTCGCACCGGAACCCTACTCCCCCAGAAAGTCCACCACCCCGCAGTGGGTGTGGTAGACAGCGCAACGGATGTCCAGATCGTGCTCGGCCATAAGGCGGGCGAGCTCGGGGCTTTCCGCCAGAGCGGCGGCCGCGGCCCGGGCATTCACCACGCTGGCCTCGTAGGGGTCGCGCACCTCTCCCAGAGCCTCGGCGATGCGCCCGGTGATGGCGGCCACCGGCCCCGCTTCCCCATCGAGGGCCGCCTTGATGGCGCCACAGTGGGTATGGCCGAGCACCAGCACGAGGCGGGTGTGCAAATGCTCGCAGGCGTAGATGGCGCTGGCCAGCTCAATGGGCCCCACGATATTGCCGGCCACGCGGATGACGAACAGCTCGCCCAAGCCCGTCATGAAGATGTGCTCGGGCACCACGCGGGAATCGGCGCAGGTGATGACGCAGGCGAAGGGACGCTGGCCGTTCTCGAACAGGTCGGCGATGCGCTCAGGGGACAGATCGCGCTCGTGGTCGAGGGCCTCCACGTAGATGCGGTTGCCCGCCCGCAGACGTTCCAGGGCCGCCGCTGCCGGCACATGGGCATCGCCGTCGTAGTCATCGGCGGTATAACCCGCCCCGGTCAGCACCTTAGTCTCGTCGTCGCTCATATCGTCTTCCCTTTCGCTGCCTTGCTCCCATGCCGAGCCCTATAATGACCCAAAAGGCAATGACGGGCAAAGGGGCGCATCCATGAGCGGGCCGAAGACGAGCCGGTTGGAAATCGAACGGTCCGCACGCCCCTCCCCTACAGGCTGCGACACCCCTCCGTCCCGGATGGTCACAGGGCAGGAAGGCCGTCTGCGTCGCTGGGCCTCCGAGCGGGCGCGCAATTTGGTAGACTTTGCTGAAACCGCACTGAAAGCGCGAAAGCGCCGAGGCGGGCCGCACCCCGCGGCCTTCGCCGCCCGAGAGATTTGAGGAGCCGTCATGCAGATCACCCCTGCCGAAGTTGCCGAGACCTTGGCCATGGTGTCCAAGCAGAACCTGGACATCCGCACCATCACGTTGGGCATCAACCTGCGCGGCTGCGTGGATGCAGACGTGGACGCGCTAGCCACCAAGGTCTACGACCGCATGACCACTGCCGCCGAGCACCTGGTGCCCACCGCCGAGCAGCTCGAGCGCGAGTTCGGCATTCCCATCGTGAACAAGCGCATCTCGGTCACGCCCATCGCTGAGATCTGCGCCGCGGTGACCGCCGACGACCTCACCCCCATCGCCGTGGCCATGGACCGCGCCGGAGCGGAAGTGGGCGTCGACTTCGTGGGCGGCTTCTCGGCCCTCGTGCACAAGGGGGCCACTCGGGCCGACCACAAGCTCATGGACTCCATCCCGACGGCCCTGGCCGCCACCGACCGCGTCTGCTCGTCGGTGAACGTGGGCAGCACCCGAGCCGGCATCAACATGGACGCCGCCTTCAAGATGGCCGGCATCATCAAGCGGGCCGCCGAGCTGACCGCCGACAAGCAGTGCATCGGCGCCGGCAAGCTCGTGGTGTTCTGCAATGCCGTGGAGGACAACCCCTTCATGGCCGGCGCCTTCCACGGCTCGGGCGAGGCCGACGAAGTGGTGAACGTGGGCGTATCGGGCCCCGGCGTGGTGCGGGCGGTGCTGGCCGACCTGCCGAAGGAGGCCGACCTTACCACCGTGGCCGAGGCCATCAAGGCCACGGCCTTCAAGATCACCCGCGCCGGCGAGCTCATGGCCCGCGAGGCGAGCCGCCGCCTCGGCGTGCAGCAGGGCATTCTGGACCTGTCGCTGGCCCCCACCCCGGCCGAGGGCGACTCGGTGGCCGAGATTTTGGAGGCCATCGGCGTGGGCCAGTGCGGCGGCCCGGGCACCACAGCGGCGCTGGCCATGCTGAATGATGCCGTGAAGAAGGGCGGTGTCATGGCGTCGTCGTCCGTGGGCGGCCTGTCGGGCGCGTTCATCCCCGTGTCCGAGGACGCCGGCATGATCCGCGCCGCCGAGGACGGGGCGCTTTCCATCGAGAAGCTGGAGGCCATGACCTGCGTGTGCTCCGTGGGCCTGGACATGATCGCCGTACCGGGCGACACCACCCAGGAGGCCATCTTCGGCATCATCGCGGATGAGTGCGCCATCGGCATGATCAACAACAAAACCACGGCCGTGCGCCTCATTCCCGCTATTGGCTGCCAGGTGGGCGACCAGCTGGACTTCGGCGGCCTTCTGGGCTACGCCCCGGTCATGCCCGTGAACCCCTACGCCGGCACCGTCTTCGCCCACCGCGGCGGCCGCATGCCCGCGCCTTTGAACTCGCTGAAGAACTAGAGTGGAGTTCTGCGCCGCCCCCAACACACTGAGGCTCCCGACCGTCAAACGGTCGGGAGCCTCTCGCATAATGGGAGGCCCCTCCGGGGGCGGCTCGCTGTTAGCAGGGTGGGTTGGGTAGCGAGTCACGCCCGGAGGGGCCTCCCGATTCATCTCAGGGGCGGGGAGGCCCGTCCGTGGAGGGAGCGAGCGGGCCTCCCCGAAAGGAAGGAGGAACGGAGGGGACGGGTATCGCGCCGGTCTCAAGGGGGAAGCGCCAGTCGCGCGCCCCTCCGTCCGAAGATCCAGCGGGCGGCAGCCAGGAGCCACCCGCGGTCGGAAAGGGGTAGAGCTTAGAAGTAGATGAACACCGAGCCGCCCATCTGGTAGAACAAAATACGCAGGGCCAGGGCCGACACGAGACCGCAGATGGTCACGACGACGCCCCAGACCGACCAGTCGCCCTTCTTCTTGCCGACGAAGGCGCCGGCCAGGGCCACGATGGCCGCGATAACGGCCACGGCCGTGGCCACCATGCCGTCGCTGAAGGGCGACAGCGCCGTGGTGTCCACCATGGGATAGGTGGGATGAGTCGGATCGAAGTAGCTGCCCATGGAGGCGTAGGAGGCACCGGCGATGGACATAACGGCCACATAGATCACCGAGGCGAGCACGTTGACGGCGGAGCCGGCCACCACGAGGGTGTTCTCGAAGGGATCGGCCTGACCGAGCTTGGCCACGACCGAGCAGAGGAAGGCCATGGTGGCAGGGCCCATCACGCAGGCAGCGCCCACGATGGAGATGATCTGGAAGATGGAGTCCCAAGCCGGACGGGCGGGCATCATGTAGGAGTGGGCCATCACGACGAGCAGCACCACGGACACCACAATGCCGGCCCAGGCGATCCACTTCGGCGCCGCGCCCTCGTTCTTACGCAGGTACACCAGGTAGATGACGGCGACCACGGCCAAGACCACGATGGCGATGAGCTCCTGGGTGATACCGGAGGTGATGTGGCCGAAGCCATTGAAGATGCGCTCCCAATGCTCGAGGTGCATGAACACGGCGATGCCGCCGACGACGAGAAGCACCGCCGAGGTGATCCAGGCCGGCATCTGGGCGCGCGCACCCACACCGCGCAGGGCGTAGATGCACTGAGTCGCGAACAGACCCGCCGACCAGGCCAGAAGCGTGGTAAACAGGATAAGGGGCCATTGCAGTTCCATTACAGATCTCCTCCTCGCCACGTCATGCGACGCAGAATGAACGCGCCGGCCGGACCATTGCCCACGTCGGGCAGGCGGTAGACTTGGTCATCGGTGAATTCCTCGCAGTAGTTGCCGAGGGTCTCGCCGCGGGCGCCCTTGAAGTCGCGGATGTCGCCTTCCATGTCACCGAACCAGCGGGCCATGCCGCCGCACTGGGTGACGCACTGGGGCAGCTCGCCCTGGGCGATCTTCTGTTCGCAAAGGGTGCACTTCTCCACGACGCCCTCGGCCTCGTTCAGGTAGCGCACGCCGTAGGGACAGCTCATAGCGCAGAACTGGCAGCCGATGCACTTCGACTTGTCCACCTGCACGGTGCCGTCGGGCAGCTTGTGGGAGGCACCGGTGGGGCACACCTTCACGCACTCGGGGTTCTCACAGTGCTGGCAGGACACGGTCAGATAGTAGTTGTCCACGTCCGGCCAGTTCGAGCCGCCTTCAGACGGGTTGGTCACGCGCAGCGTCTTGTTCCAGAACGAGCCCACGGGCACGTTGTTGACGACCTTGCACGCCACCGAGCAGGCCAGGCAGCCCACGCAGCGGTTCACATCGGTCACGATTGCGTACTGGGTCATGACGATTACGCCTCCTCTCGGATCTCATAGTTGGGCAGCCAAGCCTTCAGGCGCGGATCGGAGGAATCGCAGATGATGGGCGTGCCGTCCTCGCCGCAGGGCACCGGGTTGCCAAAGGGGCTGTTCTCGGGGGTGGCCTTGTACACCTTCACGTGGTAGGCGCGCAGGTAGGAGGAGCCGCAGATGGGGTCCTGGGCGTCGCCGTTCACGAGGCAGTTGATGGTGGACAGGCCGTAGCCCTTGTCCGCCTGGTCGAGCTCGGGGAACCACCACTGGTGCTCGCAGTTGATGGTGCCGGGCTCGATGCCCCAGTACACGTCGGCCACCTGGCGGATCTTGCCGTTGGGGCTCTCGATCCACACCCAGTCGCCCTGCTCGATGCCGAGCTGCTTGGCGTCCTCGGGGTTGATCTCCATGCGCGGGGCCGGCCACAGCTCGCGGCACCAGGGCAGCTGACGGTGCTCGGAATGGAAGTACACGGGAATGCGACGGCCGGTGGTCATGAAGAAGGGCCACTCCTCGCGGATGTTCGGATCGGCCAGCTCGGTCTGGGGAGCCGGCTCCCAGGTGGGCATGTTGAACTTCCCGTCCGGATAGTAGGTCTCCAGAGCCGGCGACCAGATCTCCATCTTGCGGGTGTCGGTGGACATGCCCTTCATGGGGTTGCCCGCCGGCGTGACCAGCGAGGGCTTCGAGCACATACCGGTCTCGTAGCGACGGTAGGTGCCCCAGGTCTCCGGAGCGATGGCGCGGCAGTCCCACCAGCCGTGCTCCTGGAAGGCCTCCACGTACTCGCGCCAGGTCATGCCCATGGGAGCCACGCACTTGTCGAAGAGCTGCTCGCTCGTGGGCCAGGTGCAGCCCTCGGGCAACCCGAAGCCCACCGGATCGTCGGCATAGGGCACGCCCATGGCCTTGTACACCTCGGTGACGATGTCCACGTCGAACTTGGTGTCCGCCGGCGGCTCGATGGCGCGGCAGGTCGCGCCCTGCACGCCCGTGGAACCCTGGGAGATACGGGGGCAGTCCACCTCCATCCAGTGGTACACCGGCAAGAGGATGTCGGCGGCACCGGCCGTGGGGGTCCTCCACAGATCCTGGACCACGAAGAAGTCCAGGGCGTTCAGGGCCTCCCAGTACTTCGTGGAGTTGCCCTGGTTCATGAAGCCCGAGGCCTCGCACAGACCGCCGCGCACCGGGTAGGGATCACCTGTGAGGATGGCGTCGTGCACCGCGTTGGCGTCGGCCCACTGCTGCCACCAAGAGAGGAACGGGATCTTCTGGCAGCCGAGGATCTTGTCATGGAAGTCGGTCGTGGGCATCTCCGCGAAGTGGCCGGTCACGATGGTCGGCTGAGCGTCTTCGGCACCGGAGAACATGCCCACCGTGGGGCCGCGGTTGCCGGCCGGGGTGTCCCAGTTGCCGGTGATGCCCACCAGCGTGTCGAAGATGCGGTTGTTCTGGATGGAGTTGCAGGCGTGCTCCGGGGCCAGACCGTACTGGATGCCGCCGTTGCCGTAGCCAGTGGACGGGTCGAGGGGCGTGGCCCACAGGGTGGCCATGGCGTCAATGTCCTCGGCGGCCACGCCGGTGATCTCGGCGGCCTTCTCCGGAGTGAAGTTCTCCAGGTACTCGGCCCACTTGTCCCACACCGGGCGCATCTTGTAGCTCTTGCCGTCGGCCAGCACCACGTCGTACTCGCCATAGAGGGCCGGGTCGATCTCGGGGTTGAAGGGACTCTCCTTGGCGATGCGGCCCTGCACCAGGCCCTCGAGGATGTTGGGCTGGGGGCTCTCGTAGAACTGGTCCCACACCTCGTCGGGCTCGTTCTCCCACAGGCCGGTCTCGGCGTCGAAGTAGGTGAGGTGACCGCTCGGGTCGTTCTCATGCAGCGGATGGGCCTCATCGGTGCCGGCCAGCTCGTCCCACACCATGTAGCGGTAGGGGCTGCCGCCTTCCTTCAGGTCGCACTCTTTCAGCAGGGTGGTGCGCATCGGCTTCAGGGGCTTCCAGGCGATCATGTTCTGGAGCTCGCCGCCGGAGGGCTCCATGCCCTCCACCACGAGGAAGGGGGCATCGGTCCAGCGCTTCACGAACAAGTCCTTGTACAGCTTCTTGTTCACAATAACGTTGGCCCAGGAAAGCGCCAGGGCGCCGTCGGTGCCGGGACGCAGGTGTGCCCAGGTGTCGGCCTCGTGGTTCAGGCCCGTCTTGCGCGGGTCGATGGAGATGTAGTGGTCGGCCTTGTTGGCGATGTCCACCGTGGAGCGGCAGGACTCGTCGTAGTTGGAGATCTCGGTGGCCGTGCCCCACTGCACGAAGACGCGGGGGCGGTCGGAGGTGGCCATCCAGGAGTAGGCGAACTCCGACTGGAGCTGGGTAGCGAAGTGGCGCGGGCCCTTGCAGATCTGCCAGGCGGTCACGGCGTTGGGGGAGCCCACCAGCTGCAGCCAGCCGGCGTAGGCGTGCTGGGTCCAGATGCGGGAGGTGCCGCCCATGAAGAACATGGACTCGCCGCCGTACTTGTTCTTCAGCTCCCAGAACTTGTCGGCAATGGTCTGGTAGGCCTCGTCCCAGGTGATGCGCTGCCAGCCCGGATCGCTCGATCCCTTGGGGTTCGTGCGCTTCATGGGGTGGTACAGGCGGTCGGGGTGGTAGGCGGCCTGCATGGACGACTGCGACTTGGTACAGCAGTTGCCCATGGAGTTGAAGCCGGTCTCCGCGTCACCTTCCACCTTCACGGCGCGACCGTTCTCCACGGTGATGAGCACGCCGCACTCGTTCTTGCCGCAGGCGCGGCAGCAGCTGCGCACCACTTTGACTTCGGCCGTGGGATCCTTCGCGGAATCATCGGCGTCGGCCAAAGCCGTCATGGGCATGGCGGCCACGCTCGCCGCGGCACCGGCCGCGGCAGCGAGTCCGACAAAGCTGCGACGGGACAGGTTGAGCTTCGCCATATTTCCTCCTCCTTGCTCTCTCTCGTTAGGAATGGCGGTGAATCCCGGAGCGCAAACTGGTACAATGCCAGCCGAGGGATGCAGCCCCCCGCACGCTCCGGAACGCGACCTATCTTAGGTGGCGGCCCAGAGCAGCCACAACGAGCGCGTCTTACGGTTTTCGCTCTTTTTCGCACCCATACGGTCCTTATGGGTGCCTGGGGAAACAAGGAGGGCTTCGGTGCAAACCGCCAGTTCACAGGAAGAAACTAGCATTAACGGGGCCGTGAGGGCCCTCAGCGAGGTGCGGGTGGATCTCTTGGGCTTCGCCTTCCATCCGGCATGGATCTACCTTTTGTTCTACGGCAGCGGCGCCTTGGGGGATATCCTCGGCCACGACGGCGACGCCCACAATCTGACCTACTTCTTCTCCATGGTGCCCCTGACCCTCATGACCCTCATCGGCGTGATAGCCACCAAGCGGTTCATGACCATCGCCACAAAATCGACCCTCGTGGTGGGCGCCCCTTTGGCCACGGCCGTGGGCACGCTGCTCTACGTGGCCGACACCGTGGCTCCGGCCCCTTTCTACCTTGCCGGGGCCGGTATCCTCACGGGTATCGGATCGGCGCTCGTGGCCGCTCGGTGGGCCGCGCTCTTCGGCCGTTTCAGCGCCCGCACCATGGCGGCGAACCTACCGCTGCTGCTGCTTCTGCAAGTAGCCCTGTGCCTGTCCATCTCGTATTTGACCGATCATTTGCAGGTGGCTCTGCTCGTGGCGCTGCCCTTGGCCAGCGGCGGCTGCCTGGCCTGGTCCGAACGGCGCGCGGCGGCCGATGCCATCGGCGCCGACGGGCGCCGGGTACGGGCGGAGGCGGCCTTTCCCGCAGCCGGTCTGACCCGTCTGCTCGGACTTGTGGCCCTCATCGGCTTCGCATCGGCGCTCCTCGGCAGCCTCGGCCGCGTCGACGACCGCTTCGATTACGGCGCCTGGCTCAACATCGCCGTGACCCTTCTCGTGCTCCTGTTCGTGGGGCGGGCCCTCTTCCTCACCTCGCCCCGCTCCTTCCCATGGCTGTTCGCCGCGCCGGTGGGAGCGCTCCTGTTCGTCCTGCTGCCCCAGATGCGTTTCTCCACCGACCTCCTTGCCGACGTGGTGTATCCCATCGGCACCATCGTCTTCGAGCTGCTGCTCCTGTTCGCCGCCACCCTGTTCGCCCGCATGGAGCATTGCTCCCCGGCCAAGGTGTTCATGGCGGCCCGCTTCACCTACGCCCTGTCCGACATCGTCGGGTCCATGGTCGGAAAGGCGGCCGTAGGCTCCCTGGATGCCCTGGCCATAGCTCACACGGCCACGGTCGTGCTCATGGGCACCGTGGGGCTGCTCGTCACCGGCGCCCTCATCGCGATCGTCACGGGTCGCCTGCCCCTGGACAGCGGGGGGACAGCCCCCAAGGATCCGACAGCCCCAAGCGCAGAGCCGCCGAGCGCAGCGGGCGACGTCGGGGGGACGGGCGTGCCAGAGCCGACAGCCCCCGCGGAAGGGCGTGCTGCGGCAAAGCCGAGCCCCGGCCCGGCAGCGACGGGCACGGCGGACGCGCCCCTCACGCCCCATGAGGCCATTATGGCCCGCTGCCAGGCCTTGGGACAGCGCTTCAGCCTCTCCGAGCGGGAGCGGGAGGTGCTCGTGCTCATCGCCGAGGGCCGCAGCTCGGCCCGCATTCAGGAGGATCTTTCCATTGCCGCGGGCACGGTGAACTACCACACGCGCAACATCTACGCCAAGCTGGGCGTTCACAGCCGCCAGGAGATCATCGACATGGCTCTCGGCCCCGTCGAGGACGAAAATTCGGGGCTTGACAACTAAAACGAGGCGGACGTATCATCCGCAGCAGGGTATCCGTCTGAGGCCAGACGGACGTTAGCAAATACCGGCTCCATGGGGATGGAGCCACTTGGCTTGCCGCAGGGCAAGTCAATGGTTGCTATTGTCCGAAAGGCTGCATCATGACGAACGAATCGCCCGCTTCCCTTGATCGGGTTCCCGATGCGGAGCCCCTCTATCAGCTCCTGCGCACCATGGCCCCGCGCCGCACCGTGCTCCTCGGCATCCTGTCGCTGTGCGACGAGCCCCAGCCCATCGAGGCCGTTGCCGCCGAGGTAGACCGCCTCCAGGAGAACAATCAGTCGGTCTACGGCGCCCCGAGCCTCTGCATCGCCCTGGAGAACGCCCAGGGCCTCGAGCGCGTCACCGAGGACGGCGCCCCCTACGCCGCCGTCGATTTGGAGCCGGTCGTGGTGACCGACGAGGACGGCTTGAGCCACTATGAGACACCCGAGGCCCCCGCCCTCTTCTGGCGCACCACCGAAGCTGGTCGCGCCGTGGTAGCCGCCGACGATCCGGCGGCCGACGCCCGAGCCATGCTCGCGAGCGAGACCGCCTACCACCCCATCTACCATCGCGTGCTCACCCTCTGCGCTGCCGAGGCCGGCTGCACCACGCCGACCCTGGGCGCCGCCGTGGACCGCGACCCCCTCGTGCAGGATCCGCGCCTGTTCGCCGGCCACTTCATCGAGCGCCTGGAAGCCGTCGGCTGCCTGGTTTGGCGTGGCGACGGATGGCACACCACCGAGCTCGGCCGCATCATGGCCGACGAGATCGCCGCGGACTAACGGCCCCCTTGAGAGAGAAGAGGAGAGAACCATGACCCAATCCTGTGCCCCGGCCACAGTCGAGGAGACCCTAACGACCGTGGCCGCCCTGTGCCGCGAACGGGCGGCCACCTACCGGCTGCTCGGCCGCTTCTTCATCGCCGAGCTGGACGCCGACTTCCTAGCCCAGCTGAAATCCATGCGGCTGCCGGCCGCCACCGGCAACGAGCTGGTAGACGAGGGCTACCGCCGCATCGCCCGCTACCTGGGCGCCTTCTGGGACTATTCCTTCACCGAGCCGGCCGTGGACTTCACCCGCACCTTCGTGGGTCACGGCAACGAGGGCCACTCGGCGGCCTACCCCACCGAGAGCGTCTACACTTCTGAGAAGCACCTGACCATGCAGGATTCCCGCGACGAGGTCATGGCCTTCTACCGCACCTGGGGCCTCGAGCGGGCCGAGGGCTACGCCGAGAACGAGGATCACATCACCGTGGAGCTGGAATTCATGGCGGCCCTGGCTGAACGCACGGCCGAGCGCCTGGCGACCGGCGACGATGAGGGTGCCGCCGCCCTGCTCGCGGCCCAGCGGGCCTTCCTGGCCGAGCACCTGCTGCGCTGGGCCAACGTCTTCGCCCGGGGCATCCGCGTATTCTCGAAGACCGACCTGTACCAGGGCACCGGCTACCTCCTCGAGGGCTTTCTGGAGGAAGACCGCCAGTTCCTGAACGACATTGTCAGCGACGAGGACGAGGAGGCCTAGACCATGACAGACACCGAAGAGCGCACCGGCGCCGCCCCCGAGGCGCGCCGGCGCCCCACCCTCACCCGGCGCGGCCTGTGCCTGGGGCTGGGCGGTATGGCGGCCCTGGCCGCCGTGGGCTCCGTGAAGTACCTGGGCGACACCCCCGTGGTACGGCCGCCCGGAGGGCAGGACACCGAGGCCCTGCTATCGGCCTGTATCCGCTGCCAGAAGTGCACCGAGATCTGCCCGCGCGACGTCATCGTGCCCTCCCATATCGAGAACGGCATCCTGGGCACGCGCACCCCGGCCCTGAACTTCGCCGAGAACTACTGCAACTTCTGCGCCGAGGAGAACGGCGGCGTGCCCCTGTGCGCCGCGGTATGCCCCACCGGTGCCCTAGCCGCACCCCCAACCCCGGCCGAGGAGACCGTGGTGCTAGGCCTGGCCGAGGTGAACACCGACTGGTGCTTGGCCTATAAGCTCATCGGCTGCCGCTTCTGCTACGACGCCTGCCCCTACGAGGCCATCGAACTGGACGAGTACAACCGCCCCGTGGTCATCGAGGATACGTGCAACGGCTGCGGTGCCTGTGAGGCCGCCTGCGTCTCGTTGGAGAACGGCTCCATCACCGAGGGAGCCACGGCCCGCGCCATCGTCGTCGTACCGCCGTCGGAAAACTAGGGAGGGCCCATGAACACGAGAAAGCTCCGCGTTATCATCCCCGTCGCGCTGATGGTCGCCATCGGCGTCGGCTTCGCCTTCAACTCGGGCATCGGCACCCTGTCGGCCATCGGCTGGAAGGACATCTCGCTTCTGTGCCCCCTGGGGGCGCTCGGCACCATGATCGCCTCGAAGACCCTCATTCCCCAGGCCGTCGTCTCGCTCGTGCTGGCCGTGGCCGCCATCCTGCTGCTCGGCCGTGCCTTCTGCACCTGGGCCTGCCCCGTGCCCATCGTGGGCAAGCTGCGCGACGTGTTCAAGAAGCCGGCCCGGGCCGAGGACGCCGGCGCTACCGCCGACCTCGAGGCCGACGGCGCCTCTCCGGCCAAGGCCCGCGCCATCGTCGCCGAAGAGCACGCCGTCGCCCGGGCCCAGACCCCGCTGACCCCGGCGGAGAAGAAGGCCCTCAAGGGCGGCTGCGCCTCCTGCGGCTCTCTGTGCGCCTCCCAGCCGGCCACCTTCGATTCCCGCCACTTCGTCCTGGGCGGCGCGCTGCTATCGGCCGCCATCTTCGGGTTCCCGGTATTCTGCCTCATCTGCCCCATCGGGCTCACCTTCGCCACCATCATGCTCGTGATGCTGCTGTTCGGCGGCGGCGATGTGACCTGGTCTCTCGTGGCCGCGCCGGCGCTGCTGGTGGTGGAAGTGCTCCTCCTGCGCAAGTGGTGCGCGAACTTCTGCCCCCTGTCGGCCCTCATGAGCTTGGTGGCGAAGGGCAACCGCACCTTCAAACCGGCTATCGCCAACGAGGTCTGCCTGGAGACGGCCAAGGGAGCCACCTGCGATTTGTGCGGCGCGGCCTGCGAGGTGGGCATCGACGTGCGCCATCCCGAGCGCGGCGCCGCCTGGAGCGAGTGCACCAAATGCCGCGCCTGCGTGGAGGTGTGCCCCACCCAGGCCATTACCATGCCGCTGCTCCCGAAGCGATCAGCTTCAGCATCGACGTTGGGATCTTTCGACGAGGAGGCCGAGACGGCACGCTGAAATCACCTCGGGAATCGCCCGGCGTTCTCGAACCCGAGAATTCTTACAGCGCTTTGCCAACGGCCGGCCCTCCCCTTCGGGAGGGCCGGCCGTTTCCTATACTGAGTGCGCCAAGCAACAATCGCGAAGGAGCGCCCATGATCAAGACGTTCAAGATGCAGCTGTACCCCGGCATGGAAGCGGAGTACGAGCGGCGCCACAACGAGCTGTGGCCCGAAATGGTGGACATGATCCACGAGCACGGCGGCCGCAACTACACCATCGCCCTGGATCCGGACACGCTGACGCTGTTCGGCTACATCGAGATCGACGATCCTGAGCGGTGGGCTGCCGGAGCCGACACGGCCATCAACCGGAAATGGTGGGACTTCATGGCCGACATCATGGAGACCAACGAGGACAACTCCCCGGTCTCGGCGGACCTGCCCGTGCTGTTCCATCTGGATTAGGCGACGACACCCCGGCCGAAAGGCCTGCGCCCCTTTCCCGAACCCCGCATTATAATGGCTCGCTGAGACATCGGATGAGGCGAGAAAGCGAGCGAGATCATGCATGTACATACGCCCATTAAGGTGCGCTACGGGGAAACCGACATGATGGGCGTGGTGTACCACGCGAACTACCTGCTGTACTTCGAGGACGCCCGCATCGATTTTTTGAACGCCGTGGGCTACCCTTACGACGAGTACATCGAGCAGGCCGGCTACATGAGCCCCATCTACGGGCTGGAGGTGCAATACCGCAGCCCCCTGCGCTACGGCGAGACCGCCTTCGTACGCACGTCGGTGGCCCGAAGCCTGCCCATGCGCACCGTGTACCGCCAGCAGATATTCCGTGCCGAAGATGCCGCCGGCACCGACGAGGCCGGCGAGCCGCTCCTCCGCGCCGGCGCCACCCCGCTCGTGGACGGGCTCGTGACCCTCTGCGTCGTGGAGCGCGACACCTTCAAACCTGTGAGCCTCAAGCGCACCTTCCCCGATTTGTACCGCCTCTACGGCGAAATCATCGAGGAATCCTAAGAACCGGGGAACACAGCGGGCGAGGGGCTTATTCCCCGTCGATAAGGTGGATGAGCTCCTCGCGCTTGCCCACGCCGAGTTTGCGGTAGATGTTGCGCACGTGGGTGCGCACGGTGCTGATGGACAGCACGAGGGTCTTCGCGATATAGGCCGGCGTGAAGCCGCGGGCCAGGTAGACAAGCACCTCGGCCTCGCGCGGAGACAGACCGGCCTCGACAGCCACCGCCGTGCACCGGGCCTCTAAGGCATCGCGGCGCGTGGGCTCGGCGGCCAGGGCGGCTGCCTCCGATGGAGCCGCTGAAGAGTCCGAGGCGGAAGTAGTCGTCGGTGCTGTGGTCGCATCGTTGAGCGGGGCGGCGGCCTCCTTCTCGCCCTCGGCGGCCGTCTCCCGAGGCGTTACGAGCTCATTCCATGCCGTGCACCCCAGAAACACGAGCAGAACCGCCACGAACAGGGCCGCCAGCACCGTGAGCCACGGAGCCAGATCGAGCCGGGGTACGGCGGAGAGCAGCTGGCCGGCGAGGGCCGCCGCGGCGGCTACGGCTACGGGCACCCCGACGACCGTATCGGCCGCAAGCTCACGGCTGTGAACTACCGCGAGGAACAGGGCGCAGTCGATAAGGGCGAGCACCAGGTAGAACCCGTACAGCGCCGCCAGGGAGAGGCCCGAGGGGAAGGTGCCGGCCGGGCATGCGCCCAAAACGACGAAGATCGCCGCCATGGCGGGCACAAGCACGCGGTACGACCACGGCAAAAGCGGATCACGACCCCAGCGCACGGAAACCCCGAGGGCTACGAGGGCCGCCGCGGCACCCCCGAAGATAGCCGTCTGCACCACCGTGTGGGCCCCGTGGGCGACGACATTGGTGGCAAAGGCATAGGCAGCCAGGCCGAGCAGGGGCAGCCAGGTAACCGACAGCAAGCGCCCCAGCTGGTTCGTACCCGGACCGGCATCTTCACGCGGGCCCTCGTCGCGCGCCGAAAGAAACGCGAGCGGCGCGGCACCGACAAGCACGAGGCCGTCGAAGGCGGGCACGAGCGCCCCCTCGGGAAGAAGGGTGAGCACCCATGCGGCCAGAGAGGCTCCGACCGCCACCACGGCGCAGCGGGCGAGCGAGGCGCGCATGGGTGCCGCCACGACGGCGGCCCACTGGGCCACAAGCCACGGCGTCGCCGCCCCGGCCGCAATGCCGGCAGCCACGGCGGCCCACAGATAAGGCTCGGGCGCGCAGAGGAGCGCGGGCAGCGCAAGAAGGGCCAGCAGGTACGCCACAGCCGCCACCGTCACCGTCGCCCGCGATCGCGGGCGCGCCACCGTACCCCGCACGAGAGATCGGATCACTAGCGCCAGAGCCGAACCGAGGACGGCGCAGAGTGCGGCTATGAGAAAGGGGTCGGCCAGAACAGGGAACTGAGCCGTCTGGTCGAACGAGGCCAGAACGGGCGTGACGGGAAACAGCGTGGCGACAAAGGCCGCCAAGGCCCCATCCCGCGGCCGCAAGCCGCAAGGCCCACCCGGCCGCGCGGCGCCGCTCGCCCCCTGCTCATTCAACGCGCCCATATCGGCCTCCCTCCTTTTCTGATGCACGCCATGATCTGAGCTCGATTCTAGCAGAGCCCCGGTGCGCCCCTTCGACCGCGGCGCTGCCGTGATTGACCTGACAACAGCCAATACTCAAAAAGTGCGATGGAGATACCTAAGAGCGACGATAGCGCTCTGGCGGCCGGCCCCCTATAGTGGACGCTGTTCCTCTTGGAGGCGGACTTCAAACGGCACGGCCTTTTTGGGGCCATTGAGGCCGCGACCGTCCCGCCTCCACCAAGGGCTTTGCGGGCACCCGTCGGGGCAACTCGCGGGTGCCCGAGGGCGGCGGCTCTCCTTTCTGGCCGCCGCCCGCTTCCTTTCCGCATACTCCACAGGCCGCGCGTTTCAGGGGATCGCGCGGCCTCCCAACGAAGCCTCCCGCGTCCCGAGAGAGACGCGGGAGGCTTTTTCTGTCCGCTCGCTGGCCTAGAAGGGGCTCGCGTACAGGCGCAGGCCATCGGGCAGGCGCACGAGCCCCGCCCGCTGGAGCCACGATGCCGCCGGAGTATCGAGCACATCGCGCCCGTTGAAGTAGGTCACGATGATCTTGCACCGCATGGCCGCCGAGCCCTCCCGCTTGAGCGCTGCGGCTACGAAAGCCACCAGGGCCTCCGTAGCCGCAGCGAGAACCGCCTCGTCGGTGGTGAACGCCAGCAGCGACTTCAGGCGCGGGGCCGCCCAGAGCACGGGGGCGCCGTCGGCCAGCACCACGAGGGCGCCGTCGCGGCGGCTCGGCTTGGCTGCCACCAGGGCCGCCTCCACAGCCGGGGCCGACCCGGCCGCCGTCCACATCACCTCGGGCCAGGGAATGCCCGCGCCCAGGAGGCAAACCGGGTCATCGGCCGGCAGCACCGCCAGGGACAAGGGCCGCCCCGCCGCTCCGCCGCCTTCGGAGGCCGTCGCAGCATCGGCGAAGCCCCGCAGCACCTCCACGGTCTCCCGCGCGGCGAACTGGGCCGGTCCCATACCCTCCACGAACATGCCGCGGATGAGCTCGCCGGCGTCCTCCATGGCCCGCAGCACGGGATAGAGCGACGAGAGGCCGCCGGGCACCCCGGCGGCCAGGGCTATATCGCGAGTTACCACTCCATAGCGATCGAGCAGCGATTCCACCAGGGCCACGGCCTGCACCGTGGAGCTTTGGGCCGTCGGCGCCAGGGCCGACCAGCGCCCGGCCAGAGCGGCATCGAAGGCCAGGGCCGCCCCTTGACGGGCCACCACCGTGGCCCGGGCCTGGGCCCGCATCTCGGAACGCAGGGAGCGCCCGCGTCGGCTGCTCGCCCGCCGTCGGGAAGAGGGCGGCTGCTGACCGACGGAGGGTGCGGCCGCAGACGGCACTGCGAGACCGCCGGCCCGGGGAAAGCCCAGGCCGTCGTTGGTAGCCGCCCCGGCCCAGACGAGCCGCTGCAGCGCTTCGGCCACCTCGCCCTGGGCCGGCACCGCCGGCTCCATCCGACGGGCCGTCTCGTCCACGAGAGCGCAAAAGGTTACCGGCCCTCGGGCCACGAGCACCTGGCGCACCACAGCGGCAACCGGTGCAAGGTCCGCGCAGTCCTGCGAGCCTTCCCCTCCCGTTACCGCCATCGGCCCCGCCTCGCGAGCCGCATGGTTGGCCCGACCCTCTCCCGTCGGCACTTTCCCGCCCCGCGACTCTTCCCCCGGCTCGGGCACGAGGGAGGCAGCCACGCCCGACGCCTCGTCGATGGGCAGGGGCGCCAAGGGTGAATCGGTCGGGAAGAACGCCACGAGATGTTCCTCTCCCACCGTGGAGGCGGCCCAGAGCACCTCGCCGCTGGCGATGAGCTCATCGAGCATGGCCGGACGGTAATCGGGCACGCGCAGGGGCAGCACCGTGGACTCCCACAGGGCCATGGGCAGGTAGGCGCCCTCAAACTGGGCGATCACCTGGGCCACGCCGTCGATGCCCGCCAACGGCGCCTCGCCAGAGGCGGCGACGGCCTGGCGCTGCAAGAGGAAGCGCAGGTAGGCATCGGAGCCAACGGGGCACACGGCCTCCCGCGCCCGGGCAAGGGAGCGGGAGCGCAGCCGCCGCAGCACCCCGGCATCGGCCCAGCGGTCGTGGCCGAGGCGCACGAGACGACCGGCGGCCGTCAGTCGCTCCAGCGACTCGGTCAGCAGCGCAGCCCCGAGCCCCAGCCCTGTAGCTACGGCCTCGCCGTCGAACAGCGTATGGGTGCGGGCGAAGCGCGCCACCAGCCCGTCGAGGGGCTTTGCGGCCACGACACCCGAGGAAGCTGCCCCGGAAGCGGTTGCCGATGCGGCCGCCGAGGCCGACGGGGAAGCCCCGCCCTCGGTTGCCGGCAACGGCGCAGCCCAAGAGGGCACCGCCAAGCCCAGCACCGCCCGCAATCGCGCTCCATCATCGGCCGCGACCCAACGCTCTTCACCGCCGATCAGCGCCGGGAACGCCCGGCGCTCGGTCTCTAGCTGTTCCAAAAGCGCCCTGACGGCTGCCGGGTCTGCAGCAGGTGCCACGGGAACATCGCCGCAGACCGTCTCATCTCCCTCGACAAGAACGTCTGCCAACGGGGGCGCCGCGGCATTCCCCGCCGACAACTCGCCACCGACATCGTCGAGCGTCGCCTTGGCTTTCGCCGTGCCCACCGGCACCGCACGCAAGGCGACCTCCTCCACCGTGAGCGGTCCCAGCTCGCGCAGCAGGTCGGCCACCCCTTCGGCGCCGCGCACCCGCCAGCCCGGAGCCGTGCGCTGCAACTCGGCCCCCACCTGGGCCACCACGGCCTCATCCAGCACCTCCTCCACCGTGCCGCCACCCAGAAGCTCGCTGAGCAGGGCCGGGTCCACGGCCAGAAGCGACGCCTGGCGCTCGGCGTGGGGCAGGTCGCCCTCGTAGAGATGCTCGCCCAAGTACCCGAACACGAGCGGCGCCGCAAAGGGCGACGGCACCGTGGTGCGGGCCTCGCTGATCTTGATGGTTCCCGCCTGCAAGCCGCCCATGACCTCCCGCAGGGCCGGCAGGTCGAACACATCCTGCAGGCACTCGCGCATGGCCTCCAGGATAATGGGGAAGTCCTCTTCCTGGCGGGCCGCCTCCAGCAGCTGGCCGCCCTTTAGGCGCTGCTGCCACAGAGGCGCTCGCTTGCCCGGAGCCGTGGGCGTCATGAGCAGGGCCCGGGCCGCGCATTCGCGGAAGCGGGCGGCAAAGAGAGCCGTGAAGCCCACGCGCTCGCGCACGATGGCCTCCAGCTCATCGGGATCGAAGAGGAATAGTTCGGGGCCGGGCAGAGAATCTTCACCGAGGGGTACGCGGAGCAGGATGCCGTCATCGGCCGCCGAGACTTGAGGATCGAAACCCAGCGTGGTGGTGATGCGATGGGCCACGGCCAGAGCCCAGGGCTCGTGCACCCGGCGCCCGAAGGGGGAATGCAGGATGACCCGCCAGTCCCCCGTCTCGTCGGTGCACTGCTCCACCACGAGCCGCCGATCCGTAGGAACGGCGCCCGTGCATTCCCGCTGGGCCGCGACGAGCGCCCCCAGGTTGCGCCGGGCATCCTCGTCCAGAGCCGCCGACACGACAGCCTTGAGGGCCTCTGCATCTACCGAGGCACCGAGCACGCTCCCGCCGGAAGACGACGCCCCCTCCGGGGCCTCCCCCGTTCGGACGAGGGCGCCCTCGGCGGCCCGCACCAGAGCACCGCGGGCGCGACCCGTCTCGTAGGGGCGCCCGATGGCCTCACCGTGCCAGAAGGGCAGCCGCGCCGCCCGTCCCGGCGCCGCCTCCACGATCACACGGTCGGCGCTGATCTCCTGGATGCGCCAGGTACTGGTGCCAAGCGCGATGATGTCACCCACCCGCGATTCCATCACCATCTCCTCGTCGAGCTCCCCCACGCGCCGGCGCCCCTGCCGCCCGTCGCCCTCGGGCAGCACCACCGAGAACATGCCCCGATCGGGAATAGTGCCCGCCGAGGTTACCGCCAGCCGTTGCGAACCGGGGCGCGGCTTCAAGAGCCCCGTCTCCCGATCCCACAGGATGCGCGGAGCGAACTCGGCGATTTCCCCGGACCCGTAGCGGCCGGCCAGCATATCGAGGACGCCCTCGAAGGAGCGACGCCCCAGATCGGCGTAGCAGGCCGAGCGCCGCACCGTGGCGAGCCACGCGTCGGCCGACAGCCCGTCGGGGGCCATGGCCACGGCGGCCACGGTCTGCTGGGCCAGCACGTCTAAGGCGTTGCGCACCATGAAGGTGCTCTCGATGGCACCGGCCTCCATGCCGGCGGCCATCACCGCCGCGTCGAGCACCTCCACCCGGGTACGGGGGTAGATGATGCCGAGGGACCGACCACCGACCTGGTGGTTCGCACGGCCCACCCGCTGAAGCCCGCTGGCCACCGAGGGCGGCGCGGCCACCTGCAGCACCAGATCGATGGAACCCATGTCGATGCCGAGCTCCAGACTGGAGGTGGCCACCACACAGGGCAGCTCGCCGGCCTTCAGCTCCCGTTCCACCTGAAGGCGCTTCTCCTTGGACACCGAGCCGTGATGGGCCTTGGCGATAACCACCGAGGGCGTGGTGACGAGGGCCGTGGTGGAGCCGATATCCGAGCGGAAGCCCGACCCCGGGGCCGTGACCATGGCGTCGACGCCCGTGGGGATACCGCGCACCGACGGCGCGGGTGCCGAACCCTCCCCTTCGGCACCGGCGCTGCCAGTAGCCGACCAGTAGCCGGCCACCTCGGAGCGGGGGCCGTCCAGCCCCAGGCGTTTGGCGTACAGCTCGTTCAAGCGCGCCGTCAGCCGCTCGCACAGGCCGCGGGAGTTCACGAACACGATGGTAGAGGTATGGGCCAGCACCTCGTCGAGGATGGCCGCCTCGATATGCGGCCAGATAGAGGCCATACCCACGCGGCTATCGGGGTGAGCCGCAGGGGCGGGCCCTTCGGCCATGGCCGCTCGCAGGGCCCGGTCGGACTTCCAGGCGGTCTCGATGGCCGCCCGTCGCGGAGCGCTTCCGATGTGAACGGGGCCGTCGCCGGCGCCCTTGAACCCGTCGTAGGTGGGCACCGCCGTCATGTCGCGCACCGGCACCCGCACCGACAGATCCAGGCTCGGCGGAGCCTCGGTGGCCACCACCGTGACCGGGTGCGCCCCGCCCAGAAACCGGGCTATCTCGTCGCGCGGCCGCACCGTGGCCGACAGGCCGATGCGCTGGGCCGGCCGCTCCAGGATATCATCCAGCCGCTCTAGGGACAGGGACAGGTGGGCACCCCGTTTGTCGCCGGCCAGGGCGTGTACCTCGTCCACGATGACCGTTTCCACCGTGCGCAGCACCTCGCAGGCCTGGGACGTGAGCATGAGATAGAGCGATTCGGGCGTCGTGATGAGAATGTCGGGCGGATTGCGCGCGATCTTGCGGCGCTCTTCGGCTGTGGTGTCGCCCGTGCGCATGGCTGTGCGCACTTCGGGAGCTTTCGCCCCGTCGCGCGCCGCCTCGGCAGCCACGAGCGCGGAGATGGCCGTCAGGGGGCCCTGCAAGTTGCGATCCACATCGGCACCGAGGGCCTTCAGCGGCGATACGTACAGCACGCGCACGCCCCGGGGCCACTTCTCCCCCCGCGCCGCTGCGGCCGCCTTCTGGCCCATGAGCCCGTCGATGGCCCACAGAAACGCCGCGAGCGTCTTGCCCGAACCCGTCGGCGCGATCACGAGCGTGTTCTCGCCCCGGGCGATGGCGTTCCAGGCACGCGCCTGCACCGCCGTGGGCGCGCCGAACGTGTCAGCGAACCACGTGCGCACGGGCTCGGAGAACGACGCCATCGCCTCAAACCACGCCAAGCGCTCGCCCTCTTCCATCATGGCCTCCTTTTCTGTTCGTCGATGAAGATTATAGAACGAAACGGCCCGCAACCGATTTCCCAGAATAGGGAAACCGCGCTAAGATAAGGGGCCTGGCAGAAGGGAGGATGCATGCGCAGCAACGAAGTGGCGAAGCTGGCCGGAGTATCGGTGCGCACGCTGCGGCACTACCACAGCCTGGGGCTGTTGCCCGAGCCCCCGCGATCGGACAACGGATACCGCGACTACACCGCCACCGACGTGGCCCGGGTCCTGCGCATCAAGCGCCTCGCCTCGCTGGGTTTTCCCCTGGCCCGCATCGGCACCGTCCTCGAGGAGATGGACGCGCCGAAGGCGGATCCGAACACCGGGAGCACCACGACCGGCACCGCGCCGTCGCCGATGAGCGCCCTGGAAGAGCTCGATTGCGAGCTGGCCCTGGAAATCGAGCGCCTGCAGGAGCAGCGCCGCACCATTGCCGCGTTGCGCGCCGAGAACCTCGATCCCGATCTGCCCGTGCGCTTCTCCCGCGTTCTGCGCATGCTGCCGGGTGTGGACACGCTTGCCGACGCGAGCCCCGCCGACCGCACCGCCCTCATCGTTGCCGGTCACCTCTACGACGACGATGAGCTCGGCGAATTGGAGCGCGTCATCGAGTGCATTGCCAGCGAGAACCTGGTACAGGCCCTGGAACAGCTCGACGAGCGCCTGGGCGCCCTGACGGCCGATGCCCCCGAGACGGAGCGGGCCGCCCTGGTCGAAGAGTCCCTCGAGGCGCTGGCCCCCGTCATCGCCTGCTTCGACACGGCCAACTGGCTGCGCCCCTCCACCGACCGGGAGCGGTTCTTGGACGAGATCGCCTTCGAGGGGAACAACCCGGCCCAGCAGGATGTCTGCGACCGCATCGAGCGGCGCATCGAGACCATCATGGCCGAGCGCGTGCGCGCAGAGCGAGCCGGCGGCACCACTGAAGCCGGCGGCACCGCACCCCGCAGCGCGTAGAGGCCCGCGCGCCGCGTTACCCGGCCCTTGCCCGCCCCAGCTGGAACAAAAGGCGTTTGGGGATCGCCCAAGGGGCCGGAAGGAGAGCGGGGCATACCCCTCCCCTCCCCGCCCCGCTCTCTTCACAACTCCTTCATGGGAGCCGTGAGGGCGGTTGACCCCGACGTTGCGTCATAGTTTTTACTTCCTTCTCGAACGCACCTGTCCCTTCGAGAAAGGCCCCCGCATGTCCCCCGCCGCTCCCGTGGCCCGCGTGCCCCGACCGCCCCATCGTCCCCGCAACGTCGCCCCGCGCTACCTGCTGTCCTGCGCATGCTCGCTGCTCGGCAACTCCGTGGCCGGCGTCGTCCTGCCGCTCGTGCTGCTCGCCACCACCGGCGACGCCCTGGCCGCCGGCACCCTCGCGCTCATCTGCGCCGTGCCCCAGTTCCTCATCGGCCTCATCGGCGGAGCGCTCACCGACCGCTTCAACCGCCGCAACGTGTCCATCGTCTCCGACATCCTGTCGGCGGCCAGTGTGGCCCTCCTGCCCATCGTCGATATGATCTGGGGGCTGTCCTTCGGCTGGTTCGTTGCCCTCGGCCTTCTGGGCGCCATCGGCGACATTCCCGGCATGACCGCCCGCGACTCCCTCGTGCCGGCCGTGTGCGAGCGTGACAATCGCAGCCTACAGAAGTTCATGGGCCTCACCCAGTCCCTCGATTCCCTCGTGGTCATCGTGGGGCCGGCCCTGGCCGCCTTCCTCATGGGATTCGCGGGCAGCGTGAACGCCCTGTGGTTCACCGCCGCCATGTCGCTGGCCGCGGCCCTCGTCACCCTCACGCTGCCCCGTTCCCTCGGCGCCGTGCACGGCGCGGGCACCGGGGCCGCCGCGGCCATTCCCGTCAGCAGCCAGCCCCGGCGCGGCCTTATGTCCGGCGTGTGGCACGCCCTGCGTGACGGCGTGCGCGTGCTGTTCGCCAGCGATACCCTGCTGCGCTCCTCGATGATCATCAGCTTCGGCGTGGTCATGGTGATGGGCTCGCTCCAGGGCCTCGTGCTGCCCGTGCACTTCACCGCCGCCGGCTCGCCGGAACTGCTCGGCTACGTGCTGTCGGCCATGTCCGCCGGCATGCTCGTCAGCTCGCTGGGCTATGCGGCCATCGCCCACAAGCTGCGCCGCCGCACCTGGTACGTCCTGTCGCTCGCCGGCACGGCCTTGGGCATCCTGGGCCTGGGCCTTCTGCCCTCGTTCCCGCTGCTCATCGCCAGCGCCCTCATCCTGGGCCTGTCGGCCGGCCCCATCTCGGCCCTGCTCGGCTTCTTCATCTTCGACCGCATTCCCGCCGAGAGGCGCGGAAGCGCCCTGGGGACCCAGAACTCGCTCACCCTGGCCGCTGCCCCCGCGGCCGTGTTCGCCACCTCGCTCGTGGTAGAGGGCGTGGGCGTGGCTGCCGCCGCCCTCGGCCTGGCCGGCTGCTGGATGCTCATCACGCTGTGGGCCCTTAACGCCCACAGCCTGAAGTACCTCGACGAGGAAACGGCCCACCCCGATCCGATTCCCTTCGCCTCCGAGGCCGAGCGCGCCTAGGGACCCGCGCCCCGGCAACCCGAGCGGCTTCGGAACCCCTTCCCCGTCCCCCGGCATTCCGGGGCCGCCCCGCGCGGCCCCTTCCCCACGTCTTCTTCCCTGTCAGCGGCGCAGCCATCTGGCAACGGTCTTCGAACAAGTTGCCCGCGAGCCGCCGGGCCCGGGCGCGGCGGGCACACCATGGGGGCAGTAACAAAAGCCCCCAACCGAGGAGATACTATGGCATGCACATCGCTGCTCGTCGGCCGTCTCGCCACCAATGATGGCTCCACCATCGTCGCCCGCAACGAGGACGGCGAGGATTTCTCGTTCGATCCGAAGAAGCTCATCGTGGTGATGCCGGAAGACCAGCCGCGCACCTACACCGGCGTGGCCAACCACCTCACCATCGAGCTGCCCGACAACCCCCTGCGCTACACCTGCACGCCGAACGCCGATCCCTCAAACGGCGTGTGGGCCGAGACCGGCATCAATGCGGCGAACGTGTCCATGTCGGCCACCGAGACCATTTCCGCCAACGCCCGGGTGCTCGGCGCCGACCCGCTCGTGGTGTACCAGCCGGCCCAAGGCAAGCCGGGCGACGCCGACTACCGGCCCGAAGTGCCCGGCGGTATCGGCGAGGAGAACCTGCCCACCATCACGCTGCCCTACATCCACAGCGCCCGGGAGGGCGTGCAGCGGCTGGGCATGCTGGTGGAGAAGTACGGCACCTACGAGACCAACGGCGTGGCCTTCGGCGATGCCGACGACGTGTGGTACTGGGAGAACATCGGCGGCCACCATTGGATCGCCCGCCGCGTACCCGACGACTGCTACGTAGTGCAGCCGAACCGCCAGGGCATCGATCACTTCGATCTGGCCGATGCCTTGGGCGAGCAGCATGACTACATGTGCAGCGCCGACCTGGCCCAGTGGATCAAGGATCACGATTTGCTGATGGACATGCCGGCCCACGAGGGGGACACGGGCGAGACCGTGGAGGGACTGCCCCGCTACTTCAACGCCCGCATCGCGTTTTCCACGTATACCTGGCTCGACCAGCTCTACAACGCCCCGCGCAAGTGGTACCTCTGCCGTCGCCTGACCCCCTCCGACCCCCGCTTCCAGGGCCCGGCGCCCGCCTTCGGCCCCGAGAGCCTGGACATTCCCTGGGCCCTGCGCCCCGATAAGAAGCTGTCCGCCTCCGATGTGAAGGACCTGCTCGCCACCACCTACGACGGCACCGAGTACGACCCCTACGGCACCAAGGGCACGCCCGAGACGCGCCACCAGTACCGCTACGTGGGCATCGACCGCACCTCTGAGTGCTCGGTGCTCTGCATCCGCCCGAACGTGCCCGTGGCCCTGCGCGGCGTGCACTGGTTCGCACCGGCATCCGGCCCCTTCAACACCGCTGTGGCCATGTACGCGAACGTGACGACCATGCCGGCCTACCTTGACACGCCCACCGCGGTCACCACCGACAGCCTCTACTGGAACAACCGCCTTGTGGCCGGCCTCGCCGACCCGCAGTTCTTCGAGAGCTACGAGCCCATCCAGGGCTACCGCCTGAACACCATGGCCCAGGGCTACCAGTCGCTGCACGAGACCGATGCCAAGCTGAAGGCCCTGGCGAAGGAGGGCAAGGTGAACCTGGACGTCATGGACGACGCCACGGTGCAGGCGGAACTGGCCGCCGCCAACCAGGCCCTCATAGACTCGGTGCAGGCCCAGACCCAGGCGCTTTTGGGCACCGTGCTCGACCAGCGTACCGTCACCATGAAGAACGCCTTCAACATGAACGATCACTGATCTTCCGTTTTTGCAGGATAGCGCTCCGCAGGTGCAAGTGGGCTTAGCGCCCCTTGCACCTGTTGTTTTTTCGGGGCACACTGGTGCCATCGGAAGAGCGAAAGGAGGCCCCGTGAAGCTGACGGTGGAAGAGCGGCCCGAGCTAGAGGAGGTGGAGGTGACCATCCGCTGCCCCGCCATCGACCGGCGCGTGCAGGCCATCATGGCCGCGGCGAACGCCGCCGACCGGCGCCTTATGGGAACCGACGGGCACGGCACCTTCCTCGTGGAGGCCGCGGACGTGCTCTACGCCGAGACCGTGGACGGGCGCACCTTCCTCTACGAGGGCGACCGCGTGCTGGAGAGCCCCTTGCGCCTCTACGAGCTGGAGGACCAGCTGGCCGGCACCGAGTTCGTCCGCGCGTCGAAGTCGCTGCTCGTGAACTTCGACGCCGTGCGCGGCCTGCGCCCCCAGCTGAACGCCCGCCTGGAGCTGATCCTGGCCAACGGCGAGCACGTCGTCGCCTCGCGCCAGTACGCCCCAGCCATCAAGCGCAAGCTCGGCCTGTAGGGCCGGCGTGGCGCCCCGCTTCACCGTCGCACCCCTTGAGTGTCGTATCACGAGAAAGGAAACCCCCATGAACACGCTCCTCAAAGGCGCCCTCACGCGCACCTGCGTGGTTTTCACCGCCGCCATGGCCCTATGGTGCGTTATCGGCCTTGCCTTCGCCGGCCCGGTAGAGGGCATCGTCATCACCCTCTCGCTCCTGGGCGCCTGCGCCGCCCTGTGCGCCTTGCAGGCATTCTGGTTCACTGGAGCCGTGCTCGCGCGGGTAAGCTACCCGGCGCGCATCGCGGGCTTCGGCATCACGGCCCTGCCCGTGCTCGCTCTATGTGCGGCTGCGGGCGGCTGGTTTCCTATCGATAGCGCGGGGGCCTGGATCACGTTCGTTTCCATCTACCTGGTCACCTTGGCGTCCGTCACCGCCGGCTACACCCTGCACTATCGCCGCACCGTCGGCAGCTTCGATGCTGCCTTAGCCCGCTACCGCAAAGAGCACGGGCAGTAGAGGCCTCCTCGAACCTTTGCGGCCGACTTGCCACGAGGCGCATGAGTTTGGCTGAGTTGAAAATCGGCGCTATGCCGCTGGAACTTCGCCGAAAAACGGGCTTGGCTCGTCGCGGTAGAGGATGGTCAGTCCGTGCATGGCGCGGGTGAGGGCCACATACAGGAGGTGGCGGTCGGCCTCGGTGGCGTACTGGCGGCCGTCGGCGTCCAGCAGCACCGCCTCGTCGAACTCCAGGCCTTTGGCCAGGCGCACGGAGCTGACGACGATGCCGCCGGGATAGGTGTCGGTCTCGTCGGTGAGCAGCGTAAGCGCGCAATCGCGGCCGATGAGCTCGGCATAGCGGGCGGCGAAGAAGTCGGACTTCGCGATGATGCCGAGAGTGCGCCCGCCCCCGTCGCGCCAACGCTCGATGGTCTCGAAGACCGCCGCGAGCACCCCGGCCGTGTCGCCGCAGCGCACGAAGCAGGGCGGCGCACCGTGGCGCTCCACCGCCGTCAGGCCGGCCACGGGCAGCACGCGGGCCGCCAGTGCCGTGATCTCGTAGGTAGACCGGTAGCTCGTCATGAGCCGCACGACCCGCGCCCCGGGGTAGTGGGCCGCCACCGTCTCGGGCGCGGCCACGGCACGGCCATCCACCAGCTGGTTCACATCGCCCAGAATGGTGCGGTCACAGCGGAATAGCCGGGCGACGGCCTCATGCTGCACCGGGGTCAAGTCCTGCATCTCATCGATGACCAGATGGCGCACGGCAGCGCAGGCGGCCACCCCGTCGCCGGCACCGAAGGCCAGGGCGCACAGCACGAGCGGGAAGGCGTCCTCCCATTCCACGACGCCCTTGGCCGGCGCCTTGAGCAGGGCGCTTTGGCCCGTATCGGCCAGGAAGCACTTGTACAGCGCCAGGGGGTTCCGGGCCCGCATCATGCGCCCAAGCCGGCTCTTCAGCTCACGGCGCGTGGGCATGGCGTGGGCGTAGCGGCCGAAGGTCTTACCATGGGCCAGTTCCAGGGCATCGCCCGCCATCAGGTCGAGCCGCTCGTCGAAGGGCACGGGCGCGTAGGCGGCGAAGCGGCCGTTGAGCCAGGCCGCCTCGGCCACATCTCCCCCGACGGCAAGATCGCGCCCCTCGAAGATCGAAGGGGCGGCCGGGGGTTCCCGGCGCACGGGGGTGCTCGCGGCCTTCAAAGGCGCGGGGGCATCCGCAGGTTCCTCACGCACGGGAGCGTCCGGCACGACTTCCGCCTCATCTTCCCCCGCCAGGGTCCCGGCCCCGGCACCCCGCTTCTCCCCTAGCTGCTCGGCGAGCCAGCCGACAAGAGCGGCGGCGAATTCCTCGGTGCCCTTGGCCGCGGCCCGGGCAGCGCGGGCCGGGTCCGCCTCGTCGGCCGCCGAGCGCGGCAGGGCCACCTTCACCGTGCCCGCGAGCACGAGGGAGGCCACCTCGTGCAGGCTCCATTCGCGCACCGGCTCCTCGCCGAGCTCCGGCAGAACGCCGGAGATGTAGTCGGAGAACACCCGGCTCGGCGAAAGAATGGTCACCGACCGCGCGGAAAGGCGCTCCTTCTGGCGGTACAGCAGGTAGGCCACCCGATGCAGCGCGATGGAGGTCTTGCCCGAACCGGCCACGCCCTGGATGATAAGGGTGCCCGGCGCCTCGTCGCGGATAACCGCGTTCTGTTCCCGCTGGATAGAGGCCACGATGTCGTGCATCTTCGCATCGGAGGCGCGGCCGAGGGTGCGGGCCAGCACCTCGTCGCGCACGCTGGAGGAGGAATCGGCAGCATAGCGCAGCTGCCCGTCCTCGATGAAGATCTGCCGCTTGCCCACAAGCGTGCCCGTACGGCGCCCTGCCGGCGCATCGAAAAAGGCCGGCCCGGGCTCGAAATCATAGAACAGGGCCGCCACGGGGCTGCGCCAGTCGGAGACGACCGCTTGGTTTTCCCAGGTGAAGGCGAAGCGCCCGATATAGGTGCGTTCAGATGCCACGCCCGATGCGCACGCGACCCTGTCTGCGGCTCCATCGCCATCCGCGCCCGCGTCGTCCGCAAAGTCAACCCGCGCGAAATAGGGGGACGCCAGCAGCTTCTCCAGGCGTCCCCGCGAGCGATGGGCGAGGGCGGCTTGGGCGTCCAGGCGATTCAGCTCGAAGGCGGACAGGTGCGCCTCTTCCGGCGCGAGCTCGCCCCGGGCCTCGGCCAGCTGGGCGCCGGCCTCCCGGTGGCTCGCCTCGGTACGCTCGGCCAAGCCACTCGCCCGCGCCACGGCGGCGCGCACCGCGGCCATCACCTCGGCTAGGTGGGCCCTCTCTTCGGTTTCGATATCAGGAAATGGTACGTCGGCATCGCCGCGAACGCTCTGGTGGGCAGCATCCATGGCCCTCTCCTTCCTCATTCAAGTTTCTGAGAAACGAACGGCGCGGCCCGTGCAGGCCCCGTTCGCGAAACCTGAGAGGTCGGTGGCGTGAGAAGCGCCGACATCAAGGTGGGGGAGCTATGCTAGCGGCCCCGCGCACCCCGCCCTCGGCTCGCCGCCCCGATCTTCATAAGATGCGCACAATTCCCGTGCGGCGTTACAGATTCGTGGCAACCGCGCTACGATGGCAGCACAAGCTCGCCCCATCCCTTAGCATAGGCCTCATCGTTAACGCACCGTCAACGGCTACGATCCCGTGGCCCTGCAACCCCGCCGCGAACCCGGCCAGCGGCAACCGCAATCCCGCCGCAACCGTTCCGCGGTCTCCACCGCAACCGTGCCCGGCCCCCGGCCGAGTGTCTATCCGCCCCGACCAAAGGAGCGCCCATGCCCATGAACCCCGTCGTCCAGGCCGTCGTGAAGGCCATCACGCGCCTGCAGCCCGACGTCACCGAATCCTACGCCGAGCAGCGCCGCGTGGAAGACGCCGCCGGCAAGCTGACCATCGCCGATCCGCGCTGCCGTATCGACGAGACCACCGTGGCCGCCCCCGACGGCTACGAGATTCCCCTGCGCGTGTTCACGCCGCTCGACATCGACTTCTCTCTGAAGGGCGGCCTGCACGTGAACGAGGAACATCGCGGCACCATCCTGTACCTCCACGGCGGCGGTTGGGCCAACGGCGATGTGGAGTTCTACAGCGATGCCTGCATGCGCACGGCCCTGAAGCTGGAGCGGCGCGTCATCGCCGTGGACTACCGCCGCAGCCCCGAGCACCGCTTCCCTACAGCCCTGGAAGATTCCTACGCCGTGGCCCGGGCCCTGTTCGCTGGCGAGATCATCCCCGATGCCGATCCCGAGCACATCGTGCTCATGGGCGACTCGGCCGGCGGCAACCTCACCGCCGGGGTGAGCCTGCTCGCCCGCGAGCGCGGCGACTTCGCGCCCCGCACCCAGATCCTCTTGTATCCCCTCGTCTACAACGACCACTCCGAGACCACCCTGTTCGATTCGGTGCGCGAGAACGGCGAGGACTATATCCTCACCCGTCAGGCCATCGTCGACTACATCGAGCTGTACCTGCGCACGCCCGACGACTTCCACGATTCCCGCTTCGCCCCGCTCATCGCCACGTCGCTGGCCGCCATGCCCCGCACGCTCGTCATCACTGCCGAGTACGACCCCTTGCGCGACGAGGGCGAGGCCTTCGCGGCCCGGCTCGATGCCGAGGGCAACGAGGTAGCCTGCTTCCGCATGCACGACGGCGTGCACGGCTACTTCCTGTACCCGTCGGTGCTCTCGCTCGTGCGCGACACCTACCGCCTCCTCTCCCACTTCCTCGACGGCGACGACATCCCCACCGAAGGCAAGCGGCCATGGCTTCCCCTGCTTGGTACCGACTAGACAACGTCGGGAAGTTCTACGCCGCCGAGGCCGGCAGCCCCGATCAGACCATCTTCCGCCTGACGGCCACCATGGCCGACGAGGTGGACCCGGCCGCTCTGCAGCGGGCCCTCGACGCCGCGGTGGCGCTGTTCCCCGGCTTCAACGTGTCCCTGCGCAGCGGCATATTCTGGCATTACCTGGAGCCCTCGGGGGCGCGTCCGATGGTAGAGCCGGAGCATCTGCCCATCTGCTACAGCCTGCACACGGGCCCCAAGAGCGTGCTCTTCCGCGTGACGTACTACCGTCGCCGCATCAACGTGGAAGTGTCCCACATGATCTCGGACGGGCGCGGCGGCCTGGAGTTCCTGAAAGCGCTTGTGGGCTTTTACGCCACTGAGCGCTACGGGGCCGCGCCCGGGCCGGCCTGCACCTATGCCGGCACCGAGCCCCAGAAGACCGAGGACAGCTTCTCGGCCAACTACGACCGCAGCCTGGCGGGCGCCACGGCCAAGCCGCGGGTCTTCCACCTCAACGGCTGGAAGACCGACGGAGAGCCGACGTACCTGGAACTGCACCTGTCGGCCGGTGCCGTGCACCGTCGGGCCAAGGAGGCCGGCGTCAGCGTCACATCCCTGCTCATCGCCGCGGTCATCTGCGCCGTGCGCTCCACCATGACGGCCCGCGATCGGCACCGCGCCATCCACCTGGACGTTCCCGTCGACCTGCGCAGTCTCTTCGGTTCCGTCACCCTGCGCAACTTCTTCGGCCTCGCCTTCATCACCTACACACCCGGCACCGCCGACGAGCCCCTGCTGGCCGTGGCCGCTGAAGTACAGCGCCAGCTGACCGCCGGCACCGAGCCGGCGGCCCTGAAGCGCCGCATGATGGCCATGATCAAGCTGGAGAAGAACCCGCTCTTGCGCGCCGCGCCCCTGTTCGTCAAGGACGCCATCCTGGGCTTGGCCGCGTGGAAGACGACCCGGGAGGTGACCACCACCGTATCCAGCCTGGGCCGCGTGGCGATGGACGAGACCGCCGCCCCTTTCGTGCGGGGCATCAGCGCCCTTACCTCCACGGCGGGCCTCAACTTCATCGTATGCACCCATGGCGACGACCTGTCCCTGGGCATGTCCAGCCGTTTCGTAAGCCTGCGCGTGGCCCGAGCGGTCGTGGAGGTGCTGGAAAGCGCGGGATGCGCCGGCTACTTGAACGCCAGCCGCGACACCGCCGCCCTCCATCGCTCGCCGGCGTGCACCCGGGCGCGCAAGCAGGCGCCGGAGCCCTCGGTGTTCCCGCCGAACACCTTCATGCGGAAAAGCAGCGGGGCGCGCACGGTGATGCTCCTGCTGACAGTGCTGTGCATGACAGCCACGGGCTTGCTCGGAGCGGCTTTGGGCGCCGGGGCGCCCACCGTGATCCTCCCCTGCGCCGCCATTGCCCTGAACTGGCTGTTCGTACGGAATATGATCGTGCACGCCCCCGATTTCATCCGGGTGGTGGAGCGGTATTTCCTCGTGCTTCTGGCCGTGGGCGGCCTGTGGTTCCTCGCCACGGGCAATCTCTTCGTCACCACCTTCGCCCTGCCGGGACTCTGCCTGCTCGGCCTGAGCTTCAACGCCGTGCTGCTCATCGCCTACCGCGGCCCCTTCGTGAGCGGCTACGCGAAGTACCTGCTGTACGAGCTCGTCCTCGGCCTCGTGCCGGCCGGCTTGGCTCTCGCGGGCCTGACCACCTGGCCCTATCTGGCGTGGACCGCCGCCGCGGCCGCCGTGGCGCTTCTGGCTGCTCTTCTACTGCTTACCCGCAAGCCGCTGGCCGCCGAAATGCGCAAACTGTTCTCCCTGGGGTAGGTCGGGCCGGAGCGTGCAGCCCATACCAGCCCCGCCCCGGCCCCCTCGCCTCCCGCACTGCACGGCGTTTGCCAAATTGTGGGGTTGCGCGATCAGGTTCTTGTGCTAAAGTACGGGCCAGCAATTGAATACACCTAAACCGATGAGGCGAAGATCAAGCCTTCCGGGCACTCACAGAGAGCGGGCGCAGCTGAGATTCCCGCAGAACGCCAGAGGGTAAATGGATCGCCGAGGGAAAGGGGAAAGGTTGCCGCGGTTTGTCTCCGCGTCACTGAGTATCTGGACCGTGAGCCTGCGTTAAAGGCAGAGCGGGTGATAGCCCGTTCACGAGAGGGTTCGCTTCGGCGGATCAATTAAAGGTGGCACCGCAGATCAAGGGATCTGTCCTTTAATCCAAGGACAGATCCCTTTTTGTTTGGGGTGGGGCTGGAAACTCTCGAAGGCGTCGGATACGGGGCAATTGCTACCTACTGGAAGGCTCGCGAAAAAGCGAGCGTGACAGGCGGCCCCGTACGCGCCGCCGAGAAAGGACTGATCGTCATGACCGAGCGCACCCTCACCCCCGACACCGAGACCACGATCCCCGAGACCCCTGCCGGCGCCCTGCGCACCAGCGCCTCCACCGCCCCGGCCGGCCGTGCCCGCACCGCTGCCGCAGCCCCCGCGGCCGGAGCGAAAGCCTCCGATACGGCACGACAGGGCCTGTCCATTCAGGATCTCATCCTCGTGGCCGTGCTCCTGGCCGCCGGCGCGGTGCTGAAGCTCACCGTGGGCAGCCTGCTCGCCTCCTTCGGCATGAAGCCGAACTTCATCATCGCCGCCTACTGCCTCGCCATCATCCTCATCCGTCCCACCCTGGCCCAGTCGGCCGTCATCGGCCTCATCGCCGGCCTCGTCTGCCAAATTCCCATGCTGAACGCCACGCCGCTTTTGAACATCCCCTCCGAACTGCTCGGCGCCGTGGCCTGCGGCCTTCTCATCCGCGTGCCCCTGAAGATCGGCGGCACGTTCGACGCTAATCCCCTTGTGAACACCTTCATCTCCACCTGCGTGTCCGGCTTCACCTTCGCCGCCCTGTCCGTCTACATCAACGTCGTCTCCGTCGGCGGCAGCTTCGCCGTGGCCATGGCCGCCTATGTTGCCATCGTGCTCGGCACCGCCACCTTCAACGCCGTCTTCGTCCAGCTCCTCGCCACCCCCCTGGCCAAAGTCCTGAAGCGCTAACTCGCCCTCCGATTCAACCGTGGTTGAGCGAAGCGAGAACGCGGGGTGTTCTGACCGAGCGAGTTCCGCAGCGATTGAAACAGGACTCAATGTCCTGTTTCACCAAGCGAGGACTGTCTGAGCGAATCAGAATACCCCGCGGTCTCGCCCCCGAAGAGCTTCGAGCAAGATTCAAGAAAGGCACGAGAAAGGCAGTCATGATCCAGTTCCGAGATTTCAGCTTCCGCTACCGCGAGGGCGCCGATCTGGTGGTGCGGGACATCAACCTGACCATTCCCGACGGCTGCTTCGTCGGCATCACCGGCGCGGCAGGCAGCGGAAAGTCCACCCTCACCTACGCGGTGAACGGCATCATCCCCCACTGCTACCCCGGAGACTTCTACGGCGAGGTGGTCGTGGAGGGGCTTGACACCATGGAGGCCTCCCTCACCGACCTGTCCCGCCTGGTGGGCAGCGTGTGCCAGGACATCGATTCCCAGATGGTGGCCACCGTGGTGGAGGACGAGTTGCTCTACGGTCTGGAGAATTTCGCCGTGCCCCGCGAGGAGATTCCCGACCGCGTCACCGAGGCCCTCGCGGCCATGGGCATCGCCGATCTGCGCGACCGCACCATCGACAGCCTGTCCGGCGGCCAGAAGCAGAAGGTGGCCGTAGCATCGGTGCTGGCCCTGCGCCCGCAGGTGCTCGTGCTGGACGAGCCCACCGCCGAGCTGGACCCGGCCTCGTCGGTGGCCGTGTTCGACCTGTTGGCTCGCTACGCCCGCGAGCACGGTACCACGGTCATCGTGGTGGAGCAGAAGATCGCGCTGCTGTCCGACTACGCCGATATGCTCGTCATTGTGGACGGGGGCCGCATCCGCTTCGCCGACGCGCCCGAGGCCGTGCTCGCCCACGCCGACGAGCTGTTGGCCCTGGGCGTGAACGTGCCCCGGGCCACTACCCTCGTCAACACCCTGGCCGACCGCGGCCTGTACGCCGGGCCCACGGTGCGCACTGTAGCCGGCGCCGTGACCGCCGCGAAGGAGGTGCTCGCATGATCGAGTTCAAGAACGTCAGCGCCAGCTACGACGGCGAGCTGGCCGTGCTGCGCGATGTCAGCTTCACCGTGAACGACGGCGACTTCGTGGCCTTCGTCGGCACCAACGGCGCCGGCAAGTCCACCACCATGCGCCTGGTCAACGGCCTGCTGAAGCCCACGGCCGGCGAGGTGCTCGTCGACGGCGTGCCCACCGGCGCCCTGAAGACGAGCGAGCTGGCCCGGCGCATCGGCTTCCTCTTCCAGAACCCCGACCGACAGATCTGCTGCGCCACCGTGCGCGAGGAGCTGCTCTTCGGCTTTCGCGCTCTCGGCGAGGACGGCCCCGCGGCCGAGGCCCGCGTCGATGCCGTCATCGAGCGCTTCGGCTTTTCGCCCGACGCCGAACCCTTCCTGCTGAACCGCGGCACCCGCCAGCTTCTGGCCCTGGCCTCCATCATCGTGCTGGCACCGCCCGTCATCGTGCTGGACGAGCCCACCACCGGCCTCGATTTCCGCGAGTGCGAGAAGGTCATGGCCGTGGTGCGCGAGCTGAACGAGCAGGGCACCACCGTCATCATGGTCTGCCACGACATGGAAGTGGTGGGCGACTTCGCCGATCGGGTCATCGCCATGACCGCGGGCCGCGTGGTGGCCGACGGCCCCACCTTCGCGGTGCTGCGCGATCCCGCCGTCCTGGCCGAGGCCCACATCCTGCCGCCCCAGATCACCGCGATCGCCCTCGCCCTCAGCGACGAGCTGGCCGCCTGCCCCGCGCCCGTGGCCGCCGCCAACACCGTAGAGGCTATGGCAGACGCCCTTGCCGCCGCAGCCCCCACCTCGGCGGCGACCCCGGCCCCGGCGGCGACCCCCGACCGCGATGGCGCTGGCGTGCCGGATGAGCTGGGGCCCAACCGCCCCGGCCAAACGGCGACCCCTGGACGCCCCGCCCCGGCGGCGACCCCCGACAGCCCCGACGCAGAAGGAGTCCGATAATGGCCAAGTTCCTGGAATATGTGCCCGGCACGAGCTTTCTCCATCGCATGAACCCATCGGTGAAGCTCATCTGCGCCATCCTGTTCGCCATCGCCTGTTTCACCACGAGCAACCTGGTCTTCCTGGGCGTGCTGCTCGCCGGGGCCGTGGCCCTGGCCGTTGGCTGCGGATTGGGCCGCGAGACCGCGGGTCTCACGAAAGCCGTCTTCGCGTTCTCGCTCATCCTGGCCGTGGTGCTGTTGCTCACCACCCCGACGGGAGAGCCCCTCATCGCCCTGCCCTGGGGCTACCTCGGCACCGGCAGCTTGCTGGCAGCGCTTACGGCCATCGCGCGCCTGGAGGCGGCGGCCATCCCGCTATTCCTCGTGTTCTACGTCACCCGTATGAGCGACATCACGAACTCCGCCGTGAAGCAGCTGCACGTGCCCTACAAGTACGCCTTCACCTTCACGTCCACGGTGCACTTCATCCCCGTGTTCATGAACGACATGGCCGGCATCATGGAAGCCCAGACGGCCCGCGGCGTGGAATTCGACGGCTCTCTCGCGAAGAAGCTGCGGCTCATGATGCCCCTGTGCGTGCCCCTGCTCGTGAGCTCCGTGCGCAAGACGAACTCCGCCGCCATCGCCGCCGAGGTGCGCGGCTTCAACCTGCGCACCCGCGCGAGCGGCTACAAGGACTACCCCCTGCGCACCGAGGACTACCTGGCCCTGGCCGCCTGCATCCTCATCCTGGGAGCCGCCATCGCCCTAGCCGTGACGGGGTAGGAACGCGCGGGCACCGCAAGACCGACGGCACTGCACCGAATTGCGAAGAAAACGACGGTTCTCGTAGTTTTGCGCGGGGAGTTTAACCGATCGGCTTTCCACGAACTGGGAAAACTCATTCCCGCTCGCGAAAACCCCTGCGCTGGACTACGAGAACCGTCGTTTTCTTCGCAAAACAAGCCGACTACTCTCGGTATACGCTCACGCCTCGCTGCGCGCCCATTCGCCTTTCAACCACTCTGGTCGATGGTAGCTTTTCAGCGACCAGCCGGTTGCGTAGAGCAACCGGCGCGAAACCGCGAAGCTTTTCCCCTTCACCTCCAAACGACGCCCCATGCGCTTGCTCACCTGCTCGGCCACGTTTCTCATCTCCTGGCAGTCGGAAAGCTGCCGTGTCGTCACCGTAATCACCTTGAAGCCATCGGCCTCGAGGGCGAGGCGCTTTGCGGCGTCGCGAGACAGCTGCCGGGAAGTCAGGTGCTCGGCATTTGAGTCATACTCGATGGCCAAGCGGGCAACACCATTGCTGATGTCGGGCACAAGCGTCTCCCGTCGGGCAATGCGGCGCGCACGCTTGCTCGGCCTGATGCGCCGATTCATCGCGAGATGCGGAATCCCATAACCGCCGTAACGCTGCGACAGGCTCAGCGCCGACCAGAGAAATGCTTCCGGCGGTGATGCGGCACCGTCGACAACAGACCCAAGCGCCCGCCGCGCCGCTTTCGACCCGCGCAGGCCGGGGTTGCGCCGAACGAATGATTCGATGCGCTTCTTGCTAGTGAGGGGCATGCGATCGTTCAGGCCACCCCTGGAATCGGGGCTGATGAAAAAGGTGCCACAGAGGGCGTCTCCCGCCTTTACAAGCTCATGAAAGGGCAGGCAGAGGGCAAGTTGCACGAAACAAAGCTCCGGACAGCTTGCAAACACGCCATTCCCAACACGCAGAAACGGCTTCTCCCGATAAGAGAAGATAGACACATGGGCTATCGCCTCGGGGACAGGGCTCTTCGCATGGGTGCGAACGAGGACGTGATAGGGCTTGGGAATTTGCGGGAACGATTCTTCTAAGTAAGACACCGCCCTTCGACTGGGAACGCAGGATTTCAAGGCGTTCGTGCCCACAGCGCAACTGCTGTCGGGACGGTACGAAGCCGACAGCCAATACGAGAAGGACGATATGCCGTAAAGGAAAATTCGCATGGACGCAGTGTAGCGGCAACGCTTTGACCCGCTTCGAGAAACATTACCCTTCGCCAAGGTTCCACTGCAATGAGTTGCCCGCATATATATGGGAGAAGCACCGCAAAGACATCGTGCACGCCGGAGCATCCGGTGGGGGGCACCGGCTGCCGGTGAACGACACCGCCGTTGCGACGGCCTCCCTTTTCCGGTTCCACGATTGCGAATTGCGACGAAAATGACGGTTCTCGTAGCTCGAAACGTCAACGAAGAACGAGCGAAGCAATCTGGCCTGCGGTTATTCGAGACGCCATACGGCAAATATCCCTCACGCACCCACAAAAACCACGAGAACCGTCGTTTTCTTCGCAATTGGAAGGCCCTGGGCACGAAAAATGGGCTGCCTCCTGTTTCCCGTTACCAGGAAATGGGAGGCAGTCCAAAAGTGCTCGGGACCTGTTCCGCTCGAAGACGCCTTTCTCGCAGCGCCCGTCCTCGCGCTATACGATCTTCTTGCCCAGGCAGGCGGCCAGATCGCGCAGCTCGGCCACGAGCTCGCGGAACTGGGCCGGGGTCAGCTGCTGGGGACCGTCGGACAGGGCCACGGGCGGGTTGGGGTGCACCTCGATCATGAGCGAGTCGGCCCCGGCCGCCACGGCCGCCTTCGCCAGAGCCGGCACCAGGTCGCGCTGGCCGGCCGGGTGCGACACGTCGATGCACACCGGGTACAGCGACTGCTTGTGGATGACCGGCACTGCGGCGATATCCAACGTGAAGCGGGTAGCCGTCTCGAAGGTGCGGATGCCGCGCTCGCACAGCACCACGTTGTTGTTGCCGCAGTCAGTGATGTAGTCGGTGGCGGCCAGCCACTCGGCGATGGTGCCGGCGAAACCGCGCTTGTACAGCACCATCTGCTGGCTCTCGGCGGTCACCTGGCCGATCTTCTTCAGCAGGCTGAAGTTCTGGAAGTTGCGGGCACCCACCTGCAGGCCGTCCACGTAGTCGGCCACCAGCTGGCAGTGGGCCGAATCCATGACCTCGGTGAGCGTCTTCAGGCCGTAGGTGTCGCCGGCGTTCTTCATGATCTTCAGCGCCTCTTCACCGAGGCCCTGGAAGGAGTGCGGGTTGGTGCGGGGCTTGAAGGCGCCGCCACGAATCCAGGAGAGGCCGAGGTCGGCGACGCACTCCGCCACCTCGTTGAACTGCTCGGCCGATTCCACCGAGCAGGGCCCGGCGTAAATGGTGATCTCGTCCGTGCGCTGGCCGAGATCGGGGATGGGGGCAATCTTCACTTCGCTCATACGGACGGCGTCTCCTTCATGATCTTGAGGATGGTGGCATAAATCTCGCGGAGGTTCTCGTTATACAGCGGCCCCTCGTTGTAGCTGTCCACCCGCGCGAAGATCTCCTCCTCGCGGCGCGCGTCGTACAGACCCAGATGCGCACCGGGTTTCAGACCGCGAATGACCAGCGAGTGGCCGGCGCGCTTGTTCAAAAGCGCGACGATCTCGCGATCAATGGCGTCGATCTGCTCACGATGCTTCTGAATCTCGGCAAGATTGCTGTTCTCTTCAGACATCGCTTTTCCTTTCGTGTACCAAAAACTTGAACGAGCATGGCCGGCGCGCCGTCTCCGGCACGATCGGCCCTCGCGTGGGTTCATGATAGCAAAGACCCCCGCGCGAGCAGGGGTCATGGAGCAATTAGGTTATAGAAGCCCGCGACGGGCCGCCATCGGCAAAACCGAATGCGCGTCGGTGGAATGCGGAAGGAGCGGGGAATGCCGGCACGGCGACGCGGCAAGGCACCGCCGCAACGCTCCGCGCCACGCGCCCCGGCCCGCACCGAGCATACCCTAGCGGGGACGCTCCATAAGGTCGGCCTGCTTGGCGGAATCGCGGGCGTACCACTCGATGAACAGGTCCACGGCACCGTTGGCGATGAAGGCCGCGCCGAGCACCAGCACGAAGGTCATGGAAGCGCCCCAGGGATTCACCACGATGAGCACGCCGCCGACGCCCACGATGACGGCGGCCACGAGCACGGCGATCCAGATACTGCCCCCGAAGGCGCGCAGCCCCAGGGCCCGCACCACGTTCACAATGGCGAACAGGATGAGCACCACACCGAGCACCACCGAGAAGAACCCGGCAATTACCTTGGGAAACACGAAGGCGATAAGCGCGATGATGAGGTAGAAGACCGCTCCCATAAGCGTACCCGTATTGCGATAGCGCACGCTCTTCTGGCGGAAGTAGGACACCAGACCGGCCGCGCCCATGAGGGCCAAAGCCACGCCGAACAGCATGATGATGCCCTGGATGGTTATGGAGGGGTAAATCATGAGAAACAGGCCGAAGGCTATGCACAGCACCGCCTGCACCAAGTTGTTCGACCGCACCAGATCCAAAATCTTCTCCATAAGACAACTCCTATCGCTCGGGGCCCGTAACGCCCCTATCCTGGCCCCTGCCGTTGTGCCACCGCCCTCCCCGCGGCGTAAGCGACAGCGGAACCATCTCCTATGGACACCATGTTAAAGCGACTGCACAAAATCGGGCCCGTGCGACGGCCCTTGAAAACAATCGGTTGAACAGGGCCTGGCCCCGCCACTATCCCGTAACCAACGCCGCGTCGCAGGGGTTCAGCGCCCCGGCTTAACGGCAAAGCTCCAAACGCCCTTCGCGGCCCCTTCCCCGCTTACGCGACCTGCAGGTCGAACTCCAGCTCGGGGGCGCTGGCGCGGGAGGCCACGGCCGGAACCGCCTCCTCCTCGGCCGCGGGCACGAGCAGCTTCGAGGCCAGGGCCATAAAGCCGAGGGCACCCACCGACACCACGCCCACAATGATGGCTATCTCCACGAGCGTGGGCGCGTAGGCGCCGGCCATCGTCCAGCCATCGGCGCTCATCACACCCGGGGCACCGGCCACATTCTGACCGATAAATGAGGTGAACAGCAGCCACACGCGCTTGCACAGCACGCCCGCCACCACGAGCACGCTCGCGCCCACCACGAGCCCTGTCTTCGCGCGGTTCTTCGCGAAAACCAGCACGCAGAAGGGAATGAGCAGGCCGCCGACAACTTCAAACCAAAAGAACGGGGCGGTGGGGCCGGCCGTCATGAGGGCCAGCGTCTCGGCGCCGGCGGCACCGGGGTAGGCCATGGTCAGCACCTCGCAGAAGATGAAGTAGCCGTCCACGGCGATGCAGGTGGCAAGCAGGCCGGCCAGGCTCGCGATGAGCTCCTTGGGGGTCTTAAAGCGGCCCGAGGCGTTCAGCGCCACCAGCACGATGAGCAGCAGGGCCAGGCCCGAATCCATGGCGCTCGCCACAAAGATGGGGGCCATGATGGCCGTGAACCAGCCCTCCTTGGCGATTTGCAGGCCGAAGATCCAGGCAGTCACCGAGTGCACGAGGATGGCACAGGGCAGGGCGAAGCGGGACACCATGGCCACGGCGCGCTTGGCCCCCTTCCGCATGAAGTACAGGTACAGGACGTTAATGACCAGGTAGCAGGTGATGACGCAGATGTCCCACACCAAAGGCGACGCCGGGTTCGGGCCGGTCACGATGCGCCACACGCGCTGGATGCCGCCCAGATCGATGAGCACGAACATGCCAGCCAAGCAGATGCACACCGTGGACAGGATGACCGCCGGCATGGCCACGCGCTTGAACGCCGTGATGTGGAAGATGCTGGCGGAGGAGGCCACGATGAGGCCGCCGGCAGAGAGGCCCACGAAGAACATGAACATGGTGATGTAGGCGCCCCAGGACACGCCGTTGGACATGCCGGTCACGGCCAGGCCGCCCATGAGTTGGTAGATCCAGGCGCCCACGCCGATGCAGGCGAGCACGGCCAGCACCGCCGTGACGACTTTGTTTCGCTTGAACAGTTCCATTTTCCAAACCTTTCAGACGGGGAAAACGAGGGCGGGGCGGCCGCACGGGCCGAAGAAGACCTCAGCGGCCCCGAGGTCCGCGATACCGGACCCCTCAAAAGCACCCCGCCGGGGGGATCGCGGGAGCGACGCCGCCCCCGCTGCGCTTAATCGAAGTAGTACACCTGCGGGCGCGTGCCTTGCTCTTCCAGAAGCACGTGGGCGCCGCGATTGACGACGACCCGAGACACCTCGGAATTCGGATCATCCAAGTCACCGAAGATGCGGGCCTGGGTGGGGCAGCATTTCACGCACATGGGCTCCTCGCCGCGATCGGTGCGTTCCTTGCACAAGGTGCACTTCTCGGCCACGCCCTTGGCGCGAGCCGGCACCGCCGCGTCGCCGTAGTTGAAGTCCACGTCGCGCACGGGCTCCTCCCAGTTGAAGGAGCGAGCGTTGTAGGGGCAGGCGGCCATGCACATACGGCAGCCGATGCACTTGTCGTAGTCGATCTCCACGCGGCCCATGTCGTCCTTGTAGGTGGCACCGGTGGGGCAGGCCCGCAGGCAGGCGGGATTCTCGCAGTGCTGGCACGCCAGGGGAAGGAAGGTGCGCGTCAGATTCGGATAAGTGCCCACCGCGCCGTCGATGCACTCGCAGCCCTCGGTGAGCACGCGGTTCCACAGCATCCCGGTGGGCACGTTGTTCTGCATCTTGCAGGCGTTGGCGCAGGTATGGCAGCCCACGCAGCGCTCCAAGTCGATGGCAATTCCCAGTTTCGTCATGTTACTCACCCTGAGCCTTTCGCACTTCCACCAGCGTGTCGTTGAAGGGAATGGGGGCGCCGGTAATGAGGTCGGCGTCGCGTTCGTTCACGTGGTCGTTCGTCACGTTCTGCGGATTGCCGGACGTGCAGTCCTTCGACCAGGCGGCCTCGTAGATGCGGGCCGATGTGGGGCGAATGGCGTTGTTGCCATATACCGGACAGCTGAAGGTGCCGCGGTCGTTGAAGACCTCCACGATGTCGCCGTCGGCCAGGCCGCGCTCTTCCATGGCTTGCGGATTCAACTCGATGCGCCCGGTATAGAACTGCGCGAGCCACGCAGCACCGCGGAAGTGCGAGTGCACGAAGAAGCGCGTGCGGGTCTGGGCGAGTTGCAGTGGGTACTTATCCATGAGCGGGTTGCCGTCGAAGACCTCGTTGTTCTCCTCCCATTGGGGCAGGGCCTGGCCCGAATGATGCTGGGGCTCGTAGTAAATCTCCATGCGGCCGGTAGGCGTGGGAAACTGAAGGTCGGCAAAGCCGATGCGGGGCTCCTCGATGCCGGCAAGGGGCATAGTGTTGTTGTTCTTCACCAGGGCATCGAAGGTGATACCGGCCACCAGCGGGTCCTCGGCGTTGTCGATAGAGAAGCGAGCCAGCTCCTCGGCATCAGCTGGCAGCACAGATTCCAACCCCACGGACTGCGCGATGCGGTACATCACGTCGTAGTCGGGCAGCGCCTCAAACAGAGGGTCGATGCACTTCTGCGACAGCTGTATGTGGTTGTAGCCGCCGCGCACGATGCTGTGCTCCACAGTGTCCTCGAACTTGGAGCACACCGGCAGCACCACGTCGGCGAAGGCCACGGAATCCTCGTCGTACATGCCCACATGCAGGATGAAGTCGAGGCTGTCGAGCCAGGTGCGCGTCTTGTTCATGTTCGCGTAGTACTGCTGCAACGTGTTGCCGAGCGAGATGATGACGTGCACGCCGGCGTCGGTGTCGGCGAAGCGGTCGGCTCGCACGGGAATCTCAGCAGGCACCATATCCACGGGCAGGGGCCAGGCGGCGAGCGATGCGCCGTAGCCCTGACCGCCACCGGGATGGCCCAGAGCAGCGCCGGGCTTGCCGATCTGGCCCGTAAGCGCTGTGAGGATCACCATGGCGTGGCCCTGGATATCGGGATTGGAGAACTTGTCGGAACCGCCATAGCCGAAGCACAGGTAGGCCGGGCCGCCCGTGGCGTACTTCTCCGCCAGCTTCTCGATGACCTCCTGGTCGATGTCGCACTTCTCGGCGGCCCAAGCGGTGGTGTACTCCCTCTGGCTGGCCTTCAGCTGCTCGAACACCGTGGCGACCTTCGCGCCGTCCACCTCGTAGGTGCCCTCCAGCGTGGGCACGGCCGCGGGATCGTCGTAGATAACAGCCCGGTTCGTCGCGGTGTCCCAAACAAGGTAATCAGCCGGTTCCACAGCCTCGCCCGTCGCAGGATCGACTTCGGGCGCCTTGCCGCTGCGCAGCAGCTGGCCGCTGACTGCATCCACCAGAAACGGCATGGACGTGTGGGCAATCATGTACTCCTCGTCGTACCACTGGTTGTCGATGATGTGCGAGATCATGGCCAGGTACAGCGCACCGTCGGTGCCAGGCTTCAGAGGAATCCACTGGCTGGCTTTCGAAGCCGTCGTGGAGAAATGTGGGTCCACCACAATGATCTCCGCGCCGGCGCGCTTCGCATCGAAGAAATCGTCGGAGCGCATGAGCGAGGTCTCCAGGAAGTTGATGCCGCTCAGGATGATGGTATTCGCGTTTACCCAGTCGCGCGTCTCATTGGTGCAGGAGGCGAAGCCGCCACCGCCGATGGCCGGATCGACGCCGTTGCCGATGCCGCGGTCGATGCCCGGTTCCACGCCCGTGCCGGCGCCCAGAATGGAGGCCAGCATGCCGAAGCGCGGCTCGTTGGAGGCGGAGATGTACACCGACTCCTTGCCGTAGGCGTCCCACGCCTTCTTGAGCTCTGAGCCCACGATATCCATGGCCTCGTCCCAGCTGATCCTCTCGAACTTGCCCTCGCCGCGCTCGCCGACGCGCTTCAGCGGCGTCTGCAGGCGCAGCGGGCTGTACACGTGCTCAATCTCGGACAGACCCTTCATGCAGCAGCGCTGGTACTTCGGTGCCACCGCATCGCTTGGCTCTATCTTGGCCAGATATCCGTCGCGCACCGTGCACTTGATCGAACAGTTGCCCTGGCACATGAACTGGTGCAGCGTGTAAATGGTCTTTTCCTCGCCGGCCGCGTTGGCCTGGGCGGGCGCGAGCACTTCGCCGCTGAGAGCGGCACCGACCGCCCCGGCGCAGGCGAGCCCGGCAGCCGCCGCGCCCGTGGTCTTGAGGAAGCTCCTGCGGGTGAGAGTGGAGTTTCGTGCTCCCGACATCTCTCCTCCTTCGAATTCCCAGGGACTCGCCTTCCGGCGCTTGCGGCCCGCATCTCCTCACGCGACCGCTCTCTCGTCCCCTCAAACTGGTAATCCTGAAGAATTGGCCAAATTCCACGGGAGGCATCATAGCAAATTGTCATATGACAATGCAAGGATTATCATATGACAATTCTTGAGACAGGTTATCTATTTTGAGGATAGTTATTCGAAATCGTTGCTTGATTCCTCCTCCATCTGGCGCAAGCGCTCTTTCGCATTTTCGATCCCCACGACATAACGCCCTGCAGCCAGATCCGCGCGGCCGCCCTCTATTACCTCCATCAGCTCTTTTTCGTAACGAGCGTCACGATCCGCCTCCTCTGCTTCGATCATTTCGAGAACCGCAAGCTTCAATCGAGGATAGTCCTCAACCGCAGTCTTATAAACCGTCTCAAATGAAAGGGTAAAGTAGCCGTGCGCATAAACGTCCCTGGTTTTCGCAGCAAAACGCAGCTCAGTTCCAGGATGCTCAGCGTAAAACCCCTCACTTAAGCGCTTCGCAAGCTCACCTACGTTGATGGTTGTCATCGAGGAGGCGCGTTCGATTGTCTCGTCGGCCAAAAAGGCGTCTAGGTCTACCTCCCCTAGCAATTTCTCCAGATATTCGATTTCCGAGACGATCTTCTTGAGTATCCTGACATCAGCATCCCTCATAGAGCGGCACCACCTTGTTGATAACAAGCAGGGAGCCATCGGGAACCGGATCTTGAACCACATCCACCGAGACACCCAAACGCTCTTCCATGCAAGACAGAACACGAGCTAAGGTAAACAAGCTCACAACAGCCGAAGTGAAGCGCACAAGCAGATCGATATCGGATCTGCGAGTCGCCCGCCCATCGGCATAACTACCGAACAGAGACACACTCGCTATCCTCTCCTCAAGAGGAGCTGTGGCGTTGTATTCCTCGCTGGCTTGGGATACCTCACTTTTAATTTGCTCAATGGTATAGGGCGGCATTGCTCACCTCCTCGCATACCGACTAGATAGCTTGCAGTATACCCTATGCTCCAGAGTTTCGCGCGTACCGTGCAGATCGGAAAGCTGACCTACGATCCGACAAAGCGGCCCGTACGCTCTTTGCACTAGTAACTCTTGGCGTTATTAACGTGAGGAGTTACTATAGGGGTACATTCTGACTACCACTAGGAGCGTGCGACGATGAATGAACTTCTCAATCCCATTACCCCCGGGGAGCTGCTCTCCGAGGAATTCCTCAAGCCCCTGGGTCTGTCACAGTACCGACTTGCTAAAGAGATCGGCGTGCCGGCCCAGCGCATCGGGCAGATCGTCCTCGGACGCCGGACCATCACTGCCGATACCGACTTGCGTCTTTGCCGCTTCTTCGGTCTCACCGATGGCTACTGGCTTCGCGCCCAAGAAGCCTACGATCTGGAAATCGCCCGGCGCAAACTCGAGCCTGAACTCAAGCGAATCCGCCCCTTCAACCAGGCCGCCTGTCTCTAGAATCCAGCGAATCTAGAAAATCTCATTTACCTAGTAAATCTAGTTTTCTCTCTTAAGTCTAAGATCTCGTATTCGAAACAGAACCTAGAACCCCATCGCCTCCAACCGATCCAAGGCGGGGGCGGCGTGACGGGCGCCAGCCTCGGGATAAAGCTCACCGGCAATCGCGATACCGAGCCGGACATCTTCCACCGCCTTCTCGAGCACCTCGCCTACGACACGGGCAGGCAGACCCCACGAGCGGGCTTCGGCCTCGACATTCTCTCGCCCGATCCGATCGATGCGAATGCGGCCATCGATGCGCAGGCCCATGAACAGCATATCCGGCGTGATCTCAAGAGCCGGCACGCACCAATGACCAATCTTCCGAGGGCATCACCTCAACGGCACCGGCGCACTCCCAGCCAATCTGGGCGAGCAATCCGAAATAGTCGCCCTCGGCGACACCGTAGAATCGCTGCAACTCATTGAGCCTCGCATCTTCGGGCAGCAGCCCCGAGAACCAGGAGAACGTCCGCAAAGCGTCGAAAGGCCCCTCTTGCACGCAGAGTGCCGTTGAGAGCAGGGGCGAAGAGGGGTGCTCCGAGACCGCCTCTTCCGAAAACGCGAAGCGCGCGCCGTTCTTCGTGCGGTCAAGATGCCCGATCTTCTCGCCACCGAGGCGAACTTCGAGAACCTCGGGATTCATGACCGACCTCCCTCTTGGTGCGACCGCGGGAGCACCACCGCAGAAGCGGGGGCCTCGCGCACTTCCGCTTGGGCGCCTTTGGGAAGCACCACCAACTTCAAGCCCAAATCGCTGATGGCACGCATGAGCGTCTGGGAACTGACGCTCTTCCCGTTCTCAAGGGCTGAGAGCGTGGCATGGGAGGCGCCGATGATCTCCGCGAACTCATCTTGGGTGTACCCCTTTTCTTTGCGTGCCCGCCGGAGAAACGACCCCAGCTGATCGAGACCGTACACATTGGTCCACTTCATCGTTCATCTCCCATCTAATATCAAATTTTCTTGATATTAGCTAATATTTGAGAATTGTCAAATATTCTTGACGAATAAGGACGCGACGTGATTGTCAAATATTCTTGACACTTACCCCTTCAGCAGGCCGCTCAGGCCCTCGTTGAAGCCTTCGGCGAAGGCGCTGGGAATGACGACGGTGCCCTTGCCCTCGCGCAGCGACTCGTTCAGCAGGTGCATGGTGCGCAGGCGGCCCACGGCCTCGGGACCGCCCACCAGATCCTCCATCTCAGCTAGGGTCTCGAAGACGTCCTGCTCCGCTTCCATGAGGATGATGCGGGCCTTCTTGCGCTGCTCGGCCTGGGCCTCCAGGCTCATGGCCTCCTGCAGCTCGCGGGGCAGCAATATGTCGCGAACCTCCACCGACAGCACGGTCACGCCCCAGAGCGCCACCTTCTCCTCCAGCACCCGCTTGAGCTCGCGGTCCAGCTGCTCGCGGCGGATGGCCACCTCAGCGGCGCCGGCGCGGCCGATGGCGTCGCGCAGGGCCGTCTGAGCCGCCATCTCCACGGCCCGGGTGAAGTCGCCCACCTCCAGGCAGGCCGCCTTCGCGTCCCACACGTGCCAGAACAGCACGGCGTCCACATCCAGGGGCACCAGATCGGCCGTGAGGGTCTCCTCGGCGTAGAAGGTGGTCACCCGCGTGCGGGTGTCCACGCGCAGGGTGTTCGCCTCCACGACGGGCCACGTCCAGAACAGCCCCGGGCCCGACACGCGGTTGAAGCGACCGAGGCGCAGCACTACGACCCGTTCCCATTGCTGGGCGACATGGCACGACGACAGGGCGATAAGCCCCGCCACCGCGGCCCCAACGATGCCCGGCAGCGTCACCGCGCCCACTATCAGCCAGCCCGCGGCGAGCCCTACGGCGAACGCAGCGGCGAACAGCACCGCCGAGAACACGAGCACCCCGGTGCTCGATGCCCGCTCCCCCACCACTTCGGTGGTCGGGTCGGGCGCAACGCGGAACCGGTGCTCCTTCTTCTCGCGGGTCATGCTCACGCCTCCTTCGCCTTGCGGCCGACGGACTGCTCGAAGTCGATGATACGGGCCGACACCTCGCCCCGCTGGCGGGCCTCCTCGTGCTTCAAGCGCTTGATCTTGCGGCCCATGGCCCGCTCGATGTCGTCGTAGTCCATGCCCAGATCGCGACAGGCGGCGATGCAGTCGTCGAGCACCGCGTCCGCCTCGCCGCGTCCCTCGCCGCCCTCGGCCGCGGCCATATCGGTCACGAACACGCCGCGCCCGCGGGTAGATTCCAGATACCCGTCGGACACGAGGCTCAGATAGGCCTTGTTCACAGTGTTGTAGTTGATGGAGATCTCCGAAGCCAGGCCACGCACCGTGGGCAGCTTGTCGCCGGGCTTGAAGTAGCCGTCGTTGATGAGGTAGGCGATGCGGTTGCGCAGCTGCACCCACAGGGGCACATCGCTCGCTTCGTCGATTTCAAAGGGAAACATGGGAAACCTTTCTTCGAGTCAGAGGGCCACAGGGGCAGAGGACACGATCGGCTGCACGGCGGCGGCCACCGCGAGGTAGCGGAGCCACGCCCCGCCCGCGAGCACGCAGGCCGCGCTGCCAAACAGCCGCGCCCGGAAGCGCGGGCCGTCGGACGCAGCGGCCGCCGCGGTGTGCCGGCGCACCAGAGCCGATTCCACGGCGAAGGGCACGGCGAGCCCTCCGAATACCAGACCGCCCCAGAACGCCGGCGCCCAGGGGCCTTCCACAAGGGCCGTCACCGAGGCGAGGGCGGCGACATCCGTCGGCGTCGACGGGGCAGCGGGGAAGCCCGTGCTGGAAGCCATCCCGCCCGCAGCAGCCCAGGTCGCAGCGAGCCACAGCGCCAGGGCCGCAGCTTCCAGAGCGATGAGCCCGCAATCGGCCCGGGCGAGGCCGCACACCACGCGGCCGAACGAGGAAGCCGCACCGGACAGAGCTGCCGTCGCGACCACCAGCGCCGTTCCACAGGAAAGCGCCGAGAGCACGAACAGGAGGGGCAGCCAGGGGCCGAACCACAGCGGCACCGCCCGCAGACCGCCGAGCAGCAGGCCCGTGTAGGCCGCCGTCACCACGGCAGCCAGCAGCAGCGCCCCGTGCAGCCCCGCGAACACGGGCCGCCCGAGGGGCAGAACCCCCTGCCATGCAAGCAGGGACGCCGCGCCCAGAACCATACTCGCCGCAATGGCCCAGAACCCCACGACGAGATAATGGGTCGGGGCCGCAGCCGCGAGCACCAGAATGCGATCGAGCCGCCCCAGATCGGCAGCGAGACACAGAACGCCCAGGGCCAGGGCGCTCAGGGCCGCAGTGAGCCCCGGAACGAACAGCCGCCGGTAAACCGCGCCGCGACCGTCGCGGAACCGCTCTCGCATCCCACGGGCCACATCGTCCCGATCGGCAAGCAGTCCGAGCGCCGCCAGCACCGCGCAGGCGCCAGCCCCCGTGCCGCCGAGGAAGAGGTAGGCCACAATCAGTTCGCCGAACACAGCGCTCCTCCCCTTCCGACAACGTCGCACCGAATCCGGTGCGACACCGCTCTTTCACGGGGAGCAGATTATCATAAGACAATTTAATTGGCTACCGCGGCACGACCAAACACCCGCGGGGCCGAAGAGGGCTCGCGGGCGCTCTCGCGCAGCGCCGCCAGCTACAGCAGCACCTTCACGCCGAAGTAGGCCAGCACCACGACACCCACGATGATGCGGTACACGCCGAAGGCGGTGAAGTCGTTCTTCTTAATGTAGCCCATGAGGAACTTGATGGAGATGACCGACACCACGAACGCCGTGAGGATGCCCACGACGAGCACGGCGATCTCGGTAGCGGTCATGGCCAGGCCCACGGCCAGGATGTACTTGATGAGCTTCAGCACGCCCCAGCCGAACATGACGGGAATGGCCAGGAAGAACGTGAACTCGGCCGCCGCCGTGCGCGAGCAGCCACAGAGCATGCCGCCGATGATGGTAGAGCCGGAACGCGAGGTGCCGGGAATGATGGCGAGCATCTGGAAGCAGCCGATCTTGAGCGCCGTCTTCCAGTCGATCTCGTCCACGGTGCGCACGCGGAACAGGGCGGCTTCGGCATCGTCGCCGTCATCGCCCGGGCCCACGGGCAGCGGCCGGGCATGGGCCCCACGGGCAGCACGGGCGTCATGGGAGGCTCGGTAGGCCGCCTCGCGCCGACGGTTGCGGCGCTCTAGCAGGATGAACACCACGCCGTACACGATGAGGGCGACAGCCACGGTCCACGCGTTGTAGAAGTACTCGTTGAAGAAGTCGTCCAGGGTCAGTCCGATGGCCGCCGCCGGGATGCAGCCGATGGCCACCATGCCCCACAGCCGCCAGGTGCCGCGCTTCTCGGGCGCCGTCTTGCGGGGCGAGAAGGGGTTCAGCTTGTGGAAGTACAGGATGAGCACGGCCATGATGGCGCCCAGCTGGATGACGACGAGGAACAGCTCCAAGAATTCAGCGGACACGTTGAGCTTCACGAACTCGTCCACGAGGATCATGTGGCCCGTGGAAGAGATGGGCAGCCACTCGGTAATGCCCTCCACCACGCCGATGAAGAACGCCTTCAGAATCTCGATGAACATATCCATGGAAGAACTCGCCCCTTACTCTATCGGGAACACCGCGGGACTGCGCGGCGGCACTGGCGCCCGCGGGTCCGGCGAACCAGCGCGAAGCGACGCAAAATCCTACCATGGGCACAGCAAACCGCTTCCACTTCCCAAGAAAGTCCACGTTTAGGGCAGCTCGACAAGGGGCGAAAACAGGCTGGTTTTTAACGAAATTTGTCCATATTGGTAATCGATCTATCATATTCTGCATAGAATAGCATGTCATTCAACGTCCCGTGCTATGATCGGAAACCCACGCGAGGCATCTCAGAACCGCCTCTCCGTCGGCGTGCGGACCGCGCTCGCCGCCCGCACGCCCCACGGCCCTCCCAAGCGGCAACGCCCATCCTCACCTGGGGCCCTATTCACCGAAGAGCCCTGGCCCTTCCCGTTCCTAAGGAGCAACCATGGAGGCACCTGTCCCGTGGGGCCGACCTACCGTCGCCCACTCCCTTCTCATTCCCCCACAAGACCGCCGCTGCGTCGGCGAAGACGATGACCCGCGCCGCGCTCACGGCTCGAGCGCGGTCCGCAGCGGCCGCGTCATCGCGGCGGCCCTCGGCTGCATCGCCCTGGGATGCCTGCTCGCCGGGGCAGCCGGCTGCCTCGCCCTCGGAGCTCCGGCCCCGCAGGGACTGCGGCAATCCGCCGTCGTCATCGGGGCCACAGCCATGGCCCTCGGGCTCATGGGAACCGGAGCGCTCCTCGCCCGGCACGGCCGCGCCCTCCGCCTCGCCGAGAGCCGACGCGAGGCTGAAGAGGAGCGCCTGCGGCGCAAGCTGGACGCCTTCGGCCTCACGCCTCGGGAAGTGGCGGTGGCCCAGCTCATTCTGGAGCACCGCTGCTATCAGGACATCGCCGACCAGCTGGGACTCTCGCCGCGCACCGTGCAGTTCCATGCCTCGAACATCTTCCGCAAGGCCTCTGTCGAGCGCCGCCGCGCCTTCGAGCACCTCCTCCTGGCCGCTGGGGACGAATCGGCCGCTACGCACGCCGACCCCTACGAGGTCATTCCCCGCCTGCGCCCCTGACCGCCGCGCAGCCCCCCCCCGCGAGCCGCCAGGACCGTCGCGCAATCGCGGCCCCGCCAGGCTCTTGCCTCCGCGCAGCCCCCTCTGCGGACAACCAGGGCCGTCGCGTAATCGCGGCCCCGCAAGATTCCCACCGCCGCGCAGTCGCAGCGCCCGCACGCCGCAACCGCGCCGCAACCCGCGTCGTCTCCGTCCCTGACCGCCGCGCAGTCGCGGCGGTGCGCAACCGGCGCCGACGCCCTGCCGCGCACCGCCCGTGCGTGCTGCTTCGCGCTGATGGGAAGCGGTGCGGGACTGCGCGACGGCGCGGGCACGGTATCATGGCGCCATCCAACGCCCGACCGCGATCTTCCAGGAAGTGCCGCCTTGACCCTTTCGCGCCCATGACCGCCACCGCCCACACCGCCCCGCGCCCCGCGGCCGTCCACGAGATGCACGGCCGTGGCCTCGACCATCCGAGCGACACCTGGGTGCACAACATGGAGGCTACCTCGGCCCTGCTCATCGCCTTCGGCAGCCTGCTCACCTTCGCCACGGCCGCCGGCCCCCTGCCCGCGGCCGGCATCGTGCTCTGGGCCCAGGACTGCCTGTTCCCGCTGCAATTCCCCGTGTTCTACTTCGCGAGCGGCTACCTCTACCAGCGCTATCGCTCCGTGCGCACGAAGCGGGCCTGGATGGCGAATATGAAGCGCGAGGCCACGGTGCTGCTCGTGCCCTTCCTCACCTTCACCGTGCTCACCTTGGTCGTCAACGCCCTCACGGGCGGCGGCCGCCCCCTCGGACCGCTCACGGTCCTCGACGTGCTGCTCTTGGACCCCGTGGAGCCGCTCGGGTACTTCCCCGTCTGCCTCATCCTGTTCGCCATCACGCCCACGGTGGCCAGCCGTCGCAACGCCTCGCGGCTGCTGATGGCGGCCCTGGGCTGCAAGATCGCCATCGTCGTGCTGCTCTCCCTGCCCGCCACGGCCCCCACCGCCGAGCGACTGCCCTGGCTCGTGCAGGCCGTGGCCGAGAACTGGATCTGGTTCGCCGGCGGCATGGGCGTGGCCCTGTTCCGCGTGCTGCCGCTTCTGCGCACTCCCGAGAAGGCCTGGGCCCTCGGGGCCCTCTGGGTGGCCACGAGTGTCATCACCTTCGGCGCCGGCTGGCTCGGCGAGGCCTCCTACGGCCTGCTGGACGCCATCGGCGTCGTCTGGTTCGCCTCGCTGTTCTCGGCGGCGTTCCGCTCCGGGGCCCAAGATGCCTTCTACGGGTTCGCCTCCCGCTACACCATGGCCCTGTGGCCCTTGGCGCCCCTCGGCCTCAAGCTGACCATCGTCGGTCTCACAGCCCTGGGGGTCACGGCATCGGGCGCGCCCTGGCTCTGCTTCGCTGCGGGGCTCGTGGCCTGCTTCGGCCTGCCGGTGCTGGTCATGGCCCTGCTGGAGCGCGTCGGGAAGCTCGGGTTCCTCATCTACCCGGCCCGCTACCTTCCGCCGGCCCCGGCCCTCATCGAACGGAAGGGCGTGAGCTGAGGTGACCGCTTCGCACGACCGGCACGTTCCGGGCGCGGCGGCCATTGGCCCGGATGACGCCCACCTCGCCCCCTTCGCCGCCATGACCGACGGCGAGCTGCGCGACCCCAAGCAGCTCGTGGGCCTCGCCCGGGCCTGCGATCCCGCCGGCGCCCCCGACCGTTTGGCCGCCGGGCTCTTCGTCGCGGAATCCGTGAACGTCATCACCCGGGCCCTCGACAGCGGCTGCGCCCCCTTCGCCCTGCTCACCGACGAGCGCTGGCTGAACGGGGCCGCCGAGCTCATCGGCCGCATCGCCGAGGCGCACCCGCAGGTGCCCGTGGCCGTGGTGTCCACCGACGAGATGCGCTCCATCACCGGCTACCGCGAGACCCGTGGGCCGCTCTGCTGCTTCCACCGCCCCGCCGAGCCCGACCTGGGCGCCCTGCTGGCTGGCGCCCACCGGGTAGCGGTGCTCGAGGACATCACGAACTACACGAATATCGGCGCCATCTTCCGCAGCGCCGCGGCCCTGGGCATCGACGCCGTGCTGCTCACCCCCGCCTGCCACGACCCGCTGTTCCGCCGCGCCTCCCGCGTGGCCATGGGTACCGTGTTCCAGGTACCCTGGGCCCGCATCGGAAGCGGCACCCACTGGGCCGAAGAGGGCGTGGCGCTGCTGCGCGAGGCCGGTTTCGCCACAGCGGCCCTGGCACTGTCAGAGCAGTCCATCTCCGTGGCCGACCCGCGCCTGAAGACGGCCGAGAAACTGGCCCTGGTGCTGGGAACCGAGGGGGACGGCCTGGCCACGGGCACCATCGCCGCCTGCGACTACACCGTGCGCATTCCCATGGCCCACGGTGTGGATTCGCTGAACGTAGCCGCCGCCAGCGCCGTGGCCTTCTGGGAAACCCGCTGGGAATCGTAGAGCCGCGCCAGCTACCGGGGCAACCCCAACACCGAGGCCATGGCCACCGTGCAGCCCACGGCCAGCACGCCCGCCCCCACCAGGACGCCACTCGTGATAAGACGCCACCTCAGGGTATAGCGCCGCAGACGGGGAAACATCCGGGCGACTACGCGCACATCGAGCAGGGCGCAGGCAATACCCGTGAAAAACGGCGCGGCGAAGAACCAGTATTGGAACACCAGCAACCAACGAGGCCACTGTTCGTACCCTTCCCCGGGATCGAAGGGCATCGCAAGAGCGACGCCCACGAACAGAAGCCAGGCAGACAGCAGCATGCAGTCCCACACAAGCCCCGCAGCCTCTGTTCCACGAAGGGAAGAGAACGCAGCCCGTACGCGCTGAACCATTGTCGGTCGGGGAATTCCGGCACCTTCAGAGGAGGCCATCGCGCCTCCGTGGGGCACCGCAGAGGCAGCCCCTTGCACCTGCAGTCCCGCCGCAGGTGCCGCGTCCAGCGCCGCCTGCGCTCCCATAGCCGCGAGAAACGCCGCTTTCAAGGCCCGAACCGAGGAAAAGCGGGCGGCGGGGTCGAAAGCGCAGGCTCGCTGGAGCACCGGTCGTAACATCGGCGGCACATCCGGATCCGCAAATCCCCCCGTGGCCACCCGGGCATCTGGATCGCGCTCGGTCACCAGGTAGTACAGCAACATGCCCAGGGCATAGACATCGCTGCGCACGTCGGTCTGCCCATAGCCAAACTGCTCGGGAGGCGCATAGGAGCGCGTGCCGAAATGGGTCGTGTCGGCACCGGCTCCCTCGTGGAAAGCGCGGGCGATGCCGAAGTCGATAATCGTCAGACCGCCGTCGCTCACGACGATGTTGCTCGGCTTCAGATCGCGATGGATGAGCGGCGGCGCAAAACCCTCGTGCAGCTCGATGACCCCGTCGCATAGGATCGGGAACACCTCGCGGGCCAGCGCCACCGAGGCATCGCGCTCGTATACCACGTCGCGCAAGGTGCGGCCGCCCACGAACTCCATAACCACCACCAAATCGCCGTCGCGCTCGTGCACATCGTAAATGCGGGGCAGATGACGAAACCGATGCCCCGTGCGCTGGGCCTCCGCGAGCAGCCCATAGGCGCTGCCAAGGGGCACTTCCCCACTGATGCGCTTGCGCACGAAAGGACCGAGCGCCGCATCGTTGGCGCCCACAAAGAAGACCACCTCGGTGGTCTCGTGCGGATTCGTCTTCAGAACGCGATGGACGCGGTAGCAGTCGTCGCGCGCAAGCGCTTCCAAATATGTCGCCAGCGGATCATGCTCCATAGCGTCTATGGTACCAAAGGCCGCCTCGATTGCCGACCAGGCAACGTCCGAGGCGGCCCTGTTCCAGCCCGATGTGTTCTTAGCCGATCGTCGTCTCCCCGAAGCGGTACAGTTCCTCTTCGGTCTTCTGCAGCGTATAGCCATGACTGAGAGCGAAAATAATAATGGCATCGCGACGGTTCTTGCAGTACAGCTCGTTGACGCCGCCCGCCTGCAAAAGCCGGTTGGCCTCCCGCAGGGGCAGCCCCAGCGCGAAGGCGATCTTCAACAGGTTATCTCGCGAGGCACGCCGGGCTCCGGTGAATATCTGATAGCCGAACGTCTCGTTCAGCCCCGCGTCGCGCACCACCGCCGCCCGCTTCAGGTCGCGAGCCTCCAGCAGCTCGTTGAGATACGCCGACAGGTCGCGCGGCACGTGGGCGGCCTTCTTGATGAACGCCCGAGGATCGGGAGCCTCCAGCAGCTCGGCCAGCATATCTTCTGTCAGCGGTTCTTCCACACGCTTCTTCCTTTTTCGTCGCGCCATTACCGTAGCCGTATTCTAGCGGTACCCCGCGCCGCACCGGGGCCGGGGCGCCGAAAACCGTACTCCACGCGCCGCTTAGCTCAAGGAGAACGTCTGCTCGGCGAGAAGGACGTCGTTGAAGGCCATCAGCTCCTGCACCTCCACGGTGATGTCGCTCATATCCTCCAGCTCGTAGGCGAGACCATAGGTGATGGAGGCGCCCGGCTTCACGTCGTTCATGTACTTGCCGGCATCTTCATTGTCCGCCGTGATGGCCATCTCCAATTCAGTGCCGTTCTGGAACACCTGGGCATGGAGCGCCACCGCCGGGCTCGTCGTCTCCTCGGAATTGTTCGTGAACGTGAAGGTCACCACCGCGGCAGGATTGCCCTCGTAATCCTCGGTCATGCGACAGCCATCGATGGTCACCGCGTAGTCGGAGGCGGCCTCCTGCTGCTCGGCCTGGGCCGGCTCCTCCTGGCTCGCCTCCTGCTCGGCCTGAGCCGGCGTATCCTGGCTCGCGGCCTGCTCGGCGACCGGGGCATTCTCGGAGGAGTCGTCGGAGGCAGCCGAGGCACCGCCGTACATGGCCATCGTCACCAGCAACGCGAGCACACCGAGCACCAAGCCGGCGATGGCAAGGCCCTTGCCTGCTTTAGTGCCCTTGATCGTCTGGATAAGCCCGATGGCTCCGAAGATAATGGCCAGCAGCACAAACGGAAACGACAGCAAATTCAACAACGGCACAAAGGCACTGAACAGCGCGATAATCCCCAGCACCAGCCCCGTCACGGCGAGACCGGACGTCGGTTTCTTCTCCATAATGATTCCCTTCTTCTCATGAATGTTTCGCCTCATGGCCGTGAAGAAGAGTATCGGTTCTCGCGAATCATTTCATTAGCTGCCAGCTAAGGTTGGGCGGAAAGGATCCCAAACGTCGCGGAAGCTGCGAAGATCGGCGCTCCTAATTCAGGTCGACCTTGGTGCGGACGAGGTGGGCCGACAGGGCCAGAGACCCGACGGCGACGGCGAGGTTCATGAGCAGCTGCACCACCGCCACGGCTCCCAGGGTGAAGTCCCAGGACGCCACATCGCCGCTCATGACCAGCACCCCCGCAATGGAGAAGACGAGAGAGAGCACCCAGCCCACGCCCAGATACACGCCCACCGCCGCGGCCACCTTGTGGCGCCGGGCCCACCAGGCTCCCAAGGTGAGGCTGCCGTAGGCGAGACCCAGAGCGTAGGCGCAGGTCACCAGCATATTCCCGTAACCTAGCAGGGCGCTGAGCCCATCGCCGTCGGCCGCGAAGGCGAACCAACCGCCCATCATGGAGGCCACGCCGGTGACCGCATCCACGTCGCCGCCGCTGATAGCCAGTGCCATGAGGGTGTACATCAGCAGCGCCACAAGGGCGAACGCGGCCAGCACCAAGTACGAGACCCAGAACTTCGCCATGACCAGCTTCCCTGTGGACACGGGCAGCGTAAGGGTCAGGTAGCCCTCGTCGGTGAACAGGGTGCGGTAGAAGCGCATGGTGGAAAACACGTAGAACGCCGCCACGGCCGCCCAAACGAGAAAACCGCAGAACAGCGCCCCCATGAAGAGCACCACGGTGGCATTGCCGGCCGTGGGCGCCGCCAGGGAGCCATAGGCGCCCCAGGATACCTCGCTGATCGCCCGGGTCGCGCCGAGGCAAGCGGTTCCGGCGATGCCCGCGACCACCATAATGGCGAGCATGATGGCCGCCGGCTTCCAGAGGGCTCGCAGCTCATAGGTCATCAACTTGCCTAGCATCGGAACTCCTCTCGGAAGAAGGCATCCAGCGTCGTGCCCTTCTCGCGCACGTAGGCCACGGGCGCATGGAGCAGCATCTGGCCGTAGCGCAGCAGAATGAAGTCGTCCAGCACCGATTCCACATCGCGCACGAGGTGGGTGGAGAGGATGATGGTGGACTGGGGACGGTAGGCGCGGATGATCGTGGACAGGATGTAGTCGCGCGCCGCCGGGTCAACGCCACCAATGGGCTCGTCCAGAAGGTACAGGGCCGCATGGCGGGCCATGACGAGGGTCAGCTGCACCTTCTCCACGGTACCCTTGGAAAGGGTCGAGCACGCCGCGGCCGGGTCCACGCCGAGGCGGCCGAGCATCTCGTGGGCCAGGGCGCTATCGAAATCGGCATAGAAGTCGGCGAAATAGGCCAGCATTTCGCGCACCCGCATGGAGCGGGAGAAATAGGGGCGCTCGGGCAGATAGGACACGAGGGCCTTGCTCTGGGGCCCGACGGGCAGGCCGGCTACGCGCACCTCGCCAGCCGTGGGATGGCTCACCCCCGCGATCATCTTCAGCAGCGTGGTCTTGCCGGAGCCGTTGGGACCGAGCAGGCCCACGATGCGGCCGGCGGGCACCGAGATCGTGAAGCGATCGAGGGCCACGGCCGAGCCGTAGGTCTTGGTGAGGTTCTGGCACCACAGCACGGGAGCCGACGGCGACGGCGCCGCGAATGCGGGCGCCGCTTGCGGGGCCTCTGGAACGAATGCGCTCGTCGGTCGCGGGGCCTCGGGTGCGAATGCGGGAGCCGGCTGCGGGGCCTCGGGTGCGAATGCGGGCGCAGGCGGGGTCGGCGGTGCGGCGGGAGCCGGCTGCGATGGCGGGAACTCGCTCACGACGGCCTCCTTTCCCTCGGGGAATACGTAGGGCCATCCTAGCACAAGGGAAACCCTGAGCACCGAACCCATCGAATGAGCAGCGTCCCTCCACGGAACGGTCCTTCCCTAAGAGACCTCAGGCTCGCTCGAAGGCCCAGAAATTGCGGGCTTGGCCGATGATCTGGTCCACATCCCACGTTTCGGCGCTGTGGGCGGGACTGTTGGGGTCGTGCACCACTACCCGGCCATCCTCGGTCACGCCGGCCAGCACAATGAAGTGGCCCGTCGTGGTGAAGTCGCCAGGCCCCACCGAGCAGATGATGGGCCGCCCCTCGCCCAGCTCCGCGAGAATGCGGCTCCGGTCGGCGGGCACCTCGTGGGAGGCAAGCCCCAGCTCGCCAGCGCCGGCGCCCATGAGCCTCCACGCGGTCATGCCGTCCTCCACGTAGCCGCCCGCCTCGCTGAACGCGGCCATGGCCGCCGGATCATAGTCGTCCTTGCCCGTCAGAGCCACGTATACCATGGACAGGCAGGTGGGCCCGCAGCCGGCCTCGGCCACGTCGGTGCCCGCATAGGGGGCATCGGCCCAGGCGCTGTCGATCTGGTAGAGGAAGGGCACCTCCCCGCGCCGCCATTGGTCGCGCGGGGTGCTAGTCGCCGGCTCCCCCTCCTGAGGCGCGTCGGCCACAACCGCCGGCACCAGCGGCGCCGATCCGTCACCGCGACCGTCCCGGTAGATGGCCGCCAACTGGAAGGCAGCGACGACCAGAAAGATTCCCAGCACCGCCGCCAGAGCCGCCCGGCCGATGAAGCGCGGGCGCAGGCGATGCCACACCGGCCGGGGCGCCAAGGTTGCGACCCGTCGGGCCGCCTCAGCCGCGGCCTCGTCCGCTCCCCCTCCCCGGCGCCGCACCGCCGTACCGTCGCACCCGGGTCGCCGCGTAGCCCCCTCGCCGTGAGCAGCCCCATGGCGCAAAACCTCTTCACCGTAGGCCGTCGCACGCTGCGAAGTCTCGCGGGAGCACTCAGCCGCAGACTGCACGGGCCGGCCGCCGCGCACCCCTTGCGACGCCGCCGAGCCGCCCCGCCGCCCGGAGCCCTTCGCCGCCCCGTCCCGCGATGCCGATTCCCTCGCCGCAGCCCCGTGCCGTGGGCCGGCCGGTCGGTCAGGGCGGCACCAGCGCTCGCGCCCATAGGGGTTCGCCGCAGGACCCCGGCCGAGGCCGCTGCTCTCGTCGGTTCGGTACAGGATGGTATCCATCGGTCGCTCCTTCGCCTACTCCACTCTCAAGTTCCCCCTCACCTTATCGACAGCACGGCTTACACGTCCCATAGCAAATACTGACGATTCCGGCAGGGACCTTAACTTTTTCTGAAGCCTTCCGGCGAGGGGCCCCTTGCCCTGCAGCCGCCGCTGGAATCGTGTACCATGGATCCCATGGAAAAACGCGCTCACATATTGGTGGTCGACGACGAGCAGGCCATCGCCGATTTGGTGGTGAACCTGCTCGTGGCCGAGGGCATGGATGCCCTGGCCTGCTACAGCGGCCAGGCAGCCCTCGATATGCTCGGCCGCACTCCCTTCGATCTGGCCATCGTGGACATCATGATGCCCGGCATCGACGGCTTCGAGCTGTGCGTGCGCATGCGGCAGATGATGGACATCCCCGTCATCTTCCTCTCGGCCAAGGACGAGGAGGCCGACCAGGTGGTGGGCTTCACCCTGGGCGCCGAGGACTACGTCACCAAGCCCTTCCGCCCCCGGGAGCTCGTGGCCCGAGTGAAGGCGCGCCTGCGCCGACGCCAGGCCGCAGCCCCCCAGGCCTCTTCCACCCTGCTGACCGCCGGCGCCATCGAGGTGGACTTGCGCACCCACCTGGCAACGCTCCACGGCGAGCCGCTCCATCTCACCCCCAAGGAGTTCGCCATCCTGGCCCTGCTGGCCCAGTCGGTGGGCTCGCCGGTCTCGGCTGCCGACCTGTTCGAGGGGGCCTGGCACGAGCGCTTCGACGACGCTGCGGCCAACACGGTCATGGTGCACATCCGCCGCCTGCGCAAGAAGCTCGCCGCCATCGATGCCTCCTCCGCCTTCATCGAGACCGCCTGGGGCGTAGGTTACAAGCTGCGCGGCGGCCCCGGCGCCGACGGCCATGGCGCTTAGGAGCGAGCAGGCCCGCGTCCTCAAGCGGCGCGTGCTCGGCGCCCTCATCCGCAATCTCGTTCTGTTCAGCGGGGCCTTCGTCCTGATCTGCTTCTCCCTGGAAACCTTCGTCGTGCCATCCGTGGCCAATTATGTGGCCAACGCCACCTCCAGCTGGCGCGCCTTGGACGCTTCCCCCGAGTTCCGCCGCATCCTCGTCGACCAGGGCATGCTCGATAACGGCCTGTTCGACATGTGGGTCGAGGATCTCGTGAACGAAGGGTATTCCGGCGAGGCGGCCACCGTCGATGAGGTCCAGGGACAGGTCAACGAGATGCAGGACGCCATCGGCGAGTACGTTACGGTCTCTGAGGAGAATGCCGCTGCGAAGGCGGCCGACGAGAAGGCCCGGGCCGAAACCAAGATATCGGGCGCCGCCAGCGGCACTCCCGAAGTGGACGCTGGCGGAGAAGTCGGTGGCATCGAAGCGGCCGGCATCGACGCCACCGACGACGGCGCCCGCAACGCAAGCGCCGACAATCTCGCTCCCGTGCCCCCGGTGTCCTACGAGCAGATCCTCGAGGCCCAGAACGTCGTTCCCGCCGAGGCGAGCGCGGCCCAGGCCCTCGCGGCCCTGCACGTGTCCATGTCCATCCAAGAGCTGCGCCTCTCCCTCACCTTGCCCTCGCCTTTCGTACCCGAGAACACCCCCGAGCAGGAAGTCGTCCAGATACTCACTTCCGCGGCCGTTATGGGCTACGATCAGCAAGCCCTCGACGAGGTTCTCGGCAATGCCTACCGCCAAGCCCAAGACGAGGCCTTCAACACCTGGACGAGCCTGCCCGCTGACCAGCGGGCCCAGGCCGTGGGACTTTCCGACGAGCACCCCGTCTGGCAGACCATCACCAACGAGAACGGCGTGACCTCGGTGCGCGATGTGGCCACCTACACCTTCATCAAGTCCTTCAAGCTGCCCCTGGCCGCGCTCGCCTTCGTCGCGGGCTGGCTCTTCATCATCCTGCGCACCCTGAACAAGTCCCTGCGCTACTTCGACGACTTGGCCGAGGCCGTGGGCAAGCTGCTGGCCGACAAGGACGCCCCCATCGAGCTGCCGCCCGATTTGTCCATCGCCCGCAACGAGCTGGCGGTCATCCGCACCCAGTCCATCGCCGACGAGCGGGCGGCCAAGGCGGCCGAGCAGCGCAAAAACGAGCTGGTGGCCTACTTGGCCCACGATATCCGCACGCCGCTCACCTCGGTGCTCGGCTACCTGGACCTGCTGCGGGAAACCACCGATCTGCCGCGGGACACCCTGCGCAAGTACGCCGACATCGCCTACACCAAGGCCGAGCGCTTGGAAAGCCTCATCAACGAGTTCTTCGAGATCACCCGCTACAACCTGTCGGCCATCCCCATCGAGCGCGAGACCATCGGCGTGCGCCTGTTCTGCCAGCAGGTGGCCGAGGCGTTCTTCCCCGAGGCCTCGGCTCGGGGCATCCGCATCTCCATCGACGTGGGGGCCGCCGACCGCTTCTTCGTGGATCCCGACAAGCTGGCCCGGGCCCTCGGCAATGTGCTGCGCAACGCCGTGGCCTACGCCGACCCGAACTCCACCATCGCCCTAGCCGCCCGCCCCGAGGGACGCTTCACCACCATCACGGTGGCCAATCGAGGCCGCGAGATATCCGATGCCCACCTGGAGACCATCTTCGAGAAGTTCTACCGCGAGGACGGGGCCCGCACCACCCGCTCCGGCGGCGCGGGGCTCGGACTGGCCATCGCCCGGGAGATCGTCGTGGCCCACCACGGCGTCATCGAGGCGGCCAGCGAACGGGGCGTCACGGTGTTCACCCTGCGCATTCCCACCGAGGGTGAGGACAGCCCGCCGCTCGCGGGCGCCGCCCCAGGAGCCGTCGCCCGGCCCGGCTTTGCGGCCGACGGAACCCGGCCCGGCTTGGCAACCCCCGCCGCTCCCCGGCGCAGCTCCCGCCCCTCGCCACCCGCGTCCCGCGCCTCCACGGCCGGAGGCACCCGGCCCGTGTCGCACATCCCCCAACGGGCCGGCGGAGCCGCCCGCGGCGAGCGGGAGGCATCGCGGAGGCCGGGGGCTCCGTTAAAACCACGTTACACTCACGCATCGTCTGAACCGGGCCGCGGCAACTTGGGTGATAATAGACCGCGATCGAGAAGCAGACATTCTAGGAGGCAACCTTGAACCCCATTCGCATCGGCATCCTCGGATACGGCAACCTCGGGCGCGGCGTTGAGCTGGCCGTGGCCGCCAACGACGACATGGAACTCGTGGGCGTGTTCACCCGCCGCGACCCCGCCACCGTGCACCCCTACGGCGCGGACGTAGCCGTGTGGCCCGCCGACGAGCTGGCCGCCCATACCGATGACATCGACGTGCTCGTGCTGGCCGGCGGCTCAGCCACCGACCTGCCCGAGCAGACCCCCGCGGCTGCTGCGCTCTACAACGTGGTGGACTCCTTCGACACCCACGCCAACATCCCCGAGCACTTCGCCGCCGTGGATGCCGCCGCCCGCGAGGCAGGGCATGTGGCCGTCATCTCCGTGGGCTGGGATCCGGGCATGTTCTCGGTGAGCCGCGTCTATGCCAACGCCATCATGCCCAACGGCGCCGACTACACCTTCTGGGGCCGCGGCGTGTCCCAGGGCCACTCCGATGCCATCCGCCGCATCCCCGGCGTGGTGGATGCCCGCCAGTACACCGTGCCCGTGCCCGCCGCCCTGGAGGCCGTGCGCTCCGGCGCGAACCCCGAGCTGACTACCCGCGACAAGCACACCCGCGAGTGCTTCGTGGTGGCCGAGGAGGGCGCCGACACCGCCGCCATCGAAGAGGCCATCGTCACCATGCCGAACTACTTCGCCGACTACGACACCACGGTCACCTTCGTGAGCCAGGAGGAACTGGATCGCGACCACGCCGGCATCCCCCACGGCGGCTCGGTCATCCGCACCGGCACCACCGGGGCCTCAGGCGAGAACACCCACGTGATCGAGTACTCCCTGAAGCTGGATTCCAACCCCGAGTTCACCGGGAGCGTGCTGGCGGCGTGCGCCCGCGCCTGCGCCCGCATGGCCGAGGCCGGCGAAGTGGGCTGCCGCACCATCTTCGATATCGCTCCGGCACTGCTGTCGCCCCTGAGCGCCGACGAGCTGCGTGCCACCATGCTGTAGGCCCGCGCATCATAGAACGCAAACGAAGGGGCACCCGGGCGGGTGCCCCTTCGTTTTGGTATCCGAAAACGGCTCTTTTGCGCAACAAACTCCGCGAAATAGACTTCACACCCCGTTTGCGAGCGCCAGATCGGGCAAAGCCCTCCCCAAGCTCGATGTTTTCCCTGGTAGCTTCGATCCCATAGCTCGAGATGCCATGCCCGGAAACGGTCGATGTCTTCTTCGCGGAGTTTGTTGCGCAAAAACAGGTTTTTGAGAAGCCCGATCAGACCATCCCAGGCCATTCCGAACACCCATGCCCTGCGACACTGCCCCGCGTTATTGGTGCACCACCACGCGCACCTCGTCCACCTCGCGGCCGGCATCGGGGTCGCGAAACACCGCCATGTCCACGCGCCCGGCCTGCTTGGCTACAATGGAGGTGACCACCGCGTCCCCCGTGATGTTCACGGCCGTGCGGCACATGTCCAGAATGCGGTCGATGCCCATGATGAGCGCGATGCCCTCTAAAGGCAGCCCCACGGCGTTGAACACCATGGACAGCGTGATGAGTCCCACCGAGGGCACCCCGGCCGTGCCGATGGAGGCCAAGGTGGCCGTGGCGATGACCGTGGCGTACTCCGCCGGCCCCAGGGGCACGCCGAACAGCTGGGCCGTGAACACCACGGCCACCCCCTGCATGATGGCGGTGCCGTCCATGTTGATGGTGGCGCCGAGCGGGATGGTGAACGACGAGATGCGCCGGTCCACCCCCATCTTCTTCTCCAGGGTCTCGATATTCAGCGGGATGGTGGCGTTCGACGTGGCCGTGGAGAAGCCGAAGGCGGCCACGGAGAAGAACTTCCGCAGGAACATGAGCGGGCTCATGCGGGCGAACACCCACAAGAGCACCATGTAGGTCACGCCGAGCTGCAATGCCAGGGCCGCGAGCACGCCGCCCATGTACTTCACCATGGGCAGGAAAGCCTCGAAGCCCACGTTGGCGAAGGTGCGGGCGAGCAGGCAGAACACCCCCAGGGGCGCCGCTTTCATGACGAGCGAGGTCATCTCCATCATAATGTCGTTGAACTGCACGAAGAAGCTATGCACCGTTTCCACCCGCCGCCCGAGCCGGGCCAGCACAATACCCACGAACAGGGCGAAGAAGATGAGCGGCAGCATGTCGCCGTTGGCCAGCGCCGCCACGGGGTTCTTCGGGATGATGTTGAGCAGGGTGTCCATGGTGTTCGTCGCGGCCGCCTCGTCGAGGGGCGCGGCATCCCCGTCGCCGGGCACCGCAGCCAGCGACGACATATCCACCCCCTCGCCGGGGTTGATGAGGTTGCCCACGCCGAGGGCCAGCGAGATGGCAATGGCCGTGGTGAGCAGGTACAGGAGCAGTGTCTTCAGGCCCACCGATCCCAAGGTCTTCGTGTCGATGGCCGCCGCCCCGCAGACGATGGAACAGAACACGAGCGGCACCACGAGCATCTGCATGAGCCGGATGAACCCCTGGCCCACCAGATAGAAGACGCCGCCCACAAGCACGTCGTCGCGCACAGGGCCGGCCGGCACCAGGTAGTGGAAGACCACACCGACCAAAAGTCCCAGTCCCAGCGCGACGAGGATGCGGCCCGTCAAGCTCAGGCGGCTCAGGCGGAGACACGGGCGGCCGCCGGAACCCTCGGGCCCTTCGGTCGGCTGCAGATGGTTGCGGAACTCCATGGCCGGGCGCCTCTAGGCCAAAAGGTCGTGGGCGGCCAGGTAATCGCGCAGGTCGTCCTGCCAGGGAGGCATCGTGTAGATGCCAGTCATGGTGAGCATGAGGTTCACGAGGTTGATGGTGCGGGCCTCGGCGGGATCGTTCACGGGCCGCAGGCACCCATCGGGCAGGCCGGCCAGGCGCAGCACCTCCCGGGCGAAGTCCAGGCGGCTTACCACCCCCTCGTCGGCGGCATGGAACAAGCCGTACTCCTCGCTCTCGATGAGGGCCACGATGCAGGCGGCCAGGGTGGTGACCGAGGTGGGCGACGAGAGCTGGTTCTCGGCCACGGGGAAGGGGGTGTCCGTGCGGGCGGCCATGAGCAGGTCGGCCAGCCAGTAGCCGGGCTCGGCCCCGTACACCCAGTTCGAGCGCACGATGACGTGCTTGGGGTTCAGCTCGCGCACGAAGTTCTCGCCGGCGATCTTCGACTTCGCGTAGGCGTTGTCCCGGGGCAGCACCGCGTCGAACTCGTTGTAGCTGCCGCGGTCGGTGCCCGAGAACACATCGTCGGTGGACAGCTGCACGATGGAGGCCCCCACCGACCAGGCCGCGGCGGCCAGGTTGCGGGCGCCCATGGCGTTCACGCGGTAGGCCTCCACCGGATGGGCCTCGCAGGTGGCCTCGTCGGCCATGGCGGCGCAGTTGATGACGATGTTGGGCCGGTTGATGGACACGTACTGGAGCACCGCCTCGTGGTCGGTCACGTCCAGTTCGGTATCGGTGGTGATGATGACGTAGTCGCCGTGGTCGAGCAGGCGCTCCACGGCCTGACCGATGCGCCCGGTGGCGCCGGCGATCCAGATGACCTTCCGCGGTCCCATATGCATAGCTGCTCCCATCGACGAGGTTCCACGAAGGCCAGCATAAACGAACGGACCGCCCCTGCCGGGCGGCCCGTCCAAGCGTTTCGCGAAGGTTATCTCAACGGCCCTAGAACCGGGCGAAGCGCTCCTGGCGCTGGGCGACGAGCTCCTCGGGCGAGAGGCCGGTCAGCTCCTTGTAGGCCTCCTTCACGTACTCCCGCACGGCCTCCACGGCGGCCTCGGGGTTCTCGTGGGCCGGGCCCTCCCCCTCCGAGATCACCGCGTCGATGATGCCGCCGGCGAGCACCGCCTCGGCGTTCATCTGCATAACCTGGGCGGCCTCGGGCGCTCGGGTGCGGTCCTTCCACAGGATGGAGGCGAAGCCCTCCGGCGAGAGCACCGAGTACACGGCGTGCTCCTGCATGGCCACGCGGTTGCCCACGGCCAGGGCGAGCGCCCCGCCGGAGCCGCCCTCGCCAAGCAGCACGCTGACCACGGGCACGGTGAGGCCGGCCATGAAGACGAGGTTGTCGGCGATGGCGTTGCCCTGGCCGCGCTCCTCGGCCTCGGTGCCGCAGAAGGCGCCCTGGGTGTCCACCAGGCACAGGATGGGCCGGCCGAACTTCTGGGCCTGGGCCATGAGGCGCAGCGACTTGCGGTAGCCCTCGGGCTGGGGGCAGCCGAAGTTGCGGGCCACGCGGTCGGCCAGGGTCGCGCCCTTCTCCTGGGCGATCACCGTGACCGGATGCCCGGAGATCCAGCCGATGCCGGCCATGATGGCCCCGTCGTCGGCGAAGGCGCGGTCGCCGTGCAGCTCGATGAAGCCCTCCACGATGCCGTCGATGTAGCGCTTGGCCGTGGGCCGGTGCACGTTGCGGGCGATCTGCACGCTCTCCCAGGCGCTGCCGGCGGCAGCATCGGCGCTCACGTTGGCGCGCCGGGCCTCGCGGCGGGCGTAGCGGTCCAGCTCGCGGCGGTCGGCCTCCGCGGCGCTCTCCTCCTCGCCCCGGCCGATGAGGCTGCCCACCACGGGTACCTTCCGCAGAAAGCCGGCCGCGGCCTCCTCGGCGCGGATGCGCTCGCCCACGATGCGGGCCTCGGGAGCCACCGACACGGTACCGTAGGCGCCAGCGCCCACCTCCAGGGCGTCCATCACGCTGTGGTAGGTGACGATGCGCGACGGATCGGTCGGCGCGTGCAGGGCCAGGATCTGGGCCAGGACGCTGCGCATCCGGCCGCGCTCCACGATGGCGTCGATGAGGCCGTGCTCAAGGGCGAACTCGGCGGTCTGGAAGCCCTCGGGCAGCTCCTGCTTGATGGTGTCGCGGATGACCCGCTGGCCGGCGAACCCGATGAGGGCCCGTGGCTCGGCCAGAATGATGTCGCCCTGCATGGCGAAGGACGCGGTCACGCCGCCGGTGGTGGGATCGGTGAGCACGGTGATGAAGGGCAGCGCGGCCCGGCCCAGGCGCTCCACGGCGCAGGACACCTTCGCCATCTGCATGAGAGAGGTGAGCCCCTCCTGCATGCGCGCGCCGCCGGAGGCGCAGAACACCACCACGGGCAGTTTCTCCTCGATGGAGCGGTCGATGAGGGCCGCCACCTTCTCGCCCACCACATGCCCCATGGAGCCCATGAAGAAACCGGACTCCATGACGCCGATGGCCACGGGCAGGCCGGCGATGGTCGCCCGGCCCGTGCGCACGGCCTCTTCCAGACCGCTCTTCTCGCGCTGGTCGGCGATCTTCTCGGGGTAGCCGGGGAAGTCGAGCGGGTTGGAATCGGCCATCTGGGCGTTCCACTCCTCGAAGGAGCCCGCATCCACGGTCAGGGCCAGGCGCTCGTCGGAGCGGATGCGCTGCAGGGTGCCGCAGGCGGGGCAGGTGAAACCCTCGGAGATGATCTCCTCCTTGTCGAAGAAGAGCTTGCAGGCGTGGCAGCGACGCCAGTGGGTGGGGCCTTCGTCATCGTCGGCGGCCGCGGGCGCGGCGCTCTCCCAGGGAGCGGCCGTGGGCGCGGCCAGGCCGTCAGCGGCGGGCAGCAGCTCCACCCAGCCCATGAGCTGGGTGCCCTCGGCAGCCGGGGCGAACACGCGCAGGCCGCGCTTGCGGGCATGGCGCAGGAAGTACTCGTCAACGGCCAGGGGAGCCGTGGGGCTGTCGATGAAGATGAGGGACGCGCCGCACTCCTTGGCCGCCGACAGCACGGTGTAGATGTTGCCGGACAACTGCTCGGCGCTCACGGCGGCCGAGGTGCTGCCCAGGTTGTAGGTGGGCAGCTGGCGGCGAGCGAAGCCGTCCAGGGAGCGGTTGTCCACCGTGGCGAACACCACGTCCAGGCCGGCCTGCTCCATGGGGCCCACGAAGGCCCGGGCGTTCTTGGCCGAGGCCACCACGAGGGCCCGCGGGTGCCCGTCGGCCCCCTCGGTCGCGGTCACGGCGAAGTCGTCGCCGATGGTGGAGCGCACGTCGCAGCCCACGGTGAGCGTGGCCTCCTCGGGATCCATCCGCTCGGCCTTGGGCGCCGGCGCGATGAGGGCGGCGGCGTTCTCGGGCAGGGCGCTCGCCGCATCCACGATGGCGTCCAAGGCGTAGGCCACGGCCGCCTTCAGGGACGGGTTCTCGGGCGCTTCGGCTCCGGCCGGCTCCTCGATGCCGACGGTCTCATCGGCGAACAGGCGCCCGTCGCTGTCGAAGCTGATGTACTTGGATGCCGTTTTAGCCATGATTCGATCCCTCTAGCTCTCGGTTCGACGCGCCCTAGGCGAGCACGTACTTCTGGGTTGCCGTGGCGCACACCTCGCCGGCCACGGAGGCCTCCACCTCGGCCACCACCAAGCGGCGCGAGGACTTCACGATGCGCCCCGTCAGGGTGACGGTCTCGCCCGGGGCCACCTGGCGGCGGAACTTTGCGCCGTCGATGCCGGCGAGAAAGCCGATGTGGCCGCGCAGCTCGGGCGCCTGCAGCATGGCGATGGAGGCAGCTTGGGCCAGGGCCTCCATGATGATGACCCCCGGTAGCACCGGGTGATCGGGGAAGTGCCCGCGGAAGATGTCCAGGTCGACCGGCACGTCCAGCTCGGCGGTGATGGACGCGCCGGGCTCGATGGCCACCACGCGGCTCACCCACACGAACGGGTCGCGGTGGGGCAGGATGCTCTCGATGACGTCGCGCCCCCAGGGCAGCGGCGCCAGCGTCGTCTCGTCGGCCATGATCGCTTCTTTCTCTCAGCGGGACACCCTTACCGGGTAATGTCCCATGTTCCTCACAAGGGGGACGCCCTTATAGGGCGAGAAGGCCAGGGCGGCGTTGTGGCCGCCGAAGCCCAGGGAGGTGGACAGGGCAACCTTCTGCGGGTAGTCGGTCACAGCCTCGGTCACCACGGCCACGGGGCAGTCCTCGGCGGGCTCGGCGAAACCGGCCGTGGGGGGCACGGCATCGCGGGCCACGGACAGGGCGCACACGATGGCCTCCACGGCGCCGGCGGCGCCGAGCATGTGGCCCGTGGTGCCCTTGATGGAGGTGACGGGCACCGAAGAGGCAGCCTCGACGCTGCCCATGAGGTTGGCGAGCGCCTTGGACTCGCCGGCGTCGTTGGCCGGGGTGCCGGTGCCGTGGGCGTTCAGATGGCCCAGGTCGGCCGGGGTGAAGCCCCCCTCGGCGAGGGCTGCGGCCATGGCGGCCGTGATGGCCGCGGCCTCCGGGTCGGGGGCGGTCATGTGGTAGGCGTCGCCGGTGGAGCCGAAGCCGGTGATCTCGGCGATAGGCTCAGCGCCGCGGGCCAGGGCGTGCTCCAGCGATTCGATGACCAGGGCGCCGGCCCCCTCGCCGGCCACAAATCCGCCGCGGCGGGCGTCAAAGGGCAGAGAGGCCTGCTGGGGGTCTTCGGCGCGAGTGAGGGCCGACAGGTTCGTGAACCCGGCGATGCAGATGGGGCTCACGGACTCCTCGGTGCCCCCCACCAGGGCCGCGTCCACATAGCCATGGCGGATGTCGCGCAGGGCCGTGCCGATGCAGTGGGCACCGGTGGCACACGCGGTCACCACGTTCAGGCACTCGCCGCGCATGCCGTAGCGAATGGCCAGGTTGCCGGCGGCGATATTCCCGATCATCGTGGGAATGAACAGGGGGTTCACCCGCTTGGGGCCCTTCTCCTGCAGGGTGGCGAAGCTCTTCTCCAGCTCGTCGATGCCGCCGATGCCGGTGCCGAACACCACGGCGATGCGGTCGCGGTTCGCCTCGGTCACCTCAAGGCCGGATTGGGCCAGGGCCTCGTCGGCGGCCACGATGGCATACTGCACGAAGCGCTCGAAGCGGCGGGCCTCCTTCTTCGTGAGGCCGTGCTCGGTGCCGTCGAAGTCGCGCACCTCGGCGCCGATGTGCACCTCGTAGTCGGTCGTGTCGAAGCGCTCGATGGGCCCGATGCAGCAGCCGCGCTCCATCAGCGTGTTCCACAGCGCGTCCACGCCCACGCCGGCCGGAGTGACGGCGCCCACACCGGTGATGACGACGCGATGGCTGCCGTCGGGACGGCGGGTCTGCACGCTCTCGCTCATATTCTCGCTCATAGGGACATACCTCCGTCCACGCAGATAACCTGACCGGTGATGTAGGACGCCTCGTCCGAGGCGAGGAAGCGCACCAGGTGCGCGATGTCGGCGGGCTCGCCCAGACGTCCGCTGCCGATGCGATCCACGATGGCAGCCTTCTGGGCCTCGGAGAGCGCGTCGGTCATGTCGGTGGCGATGAAGCCGGGGGCCACGGCGTTGGCCGTGATGTTGCGGCGGGCCAGCTCCTTTGCCAGCGACTTCGTCATGCCGATGACACCGGCCTTGGAGGCGGCGTAGTTCACCTGGCCGGCGTTGCCGTAGACGCCCACCACGCTGGACATGTTGATGATGCGGCCCCAGCGCTGCTTCATCATCACCTTGGCGGCGGCGCGGCAGCAATGGAAGCTGCCCTTCAAATTGATGTCGATGACGGCGTCGAAGTCCTCGTCGCTCATGCGGGCGGCCAGGCCGTCCCGGGTGATGCCAGCGTTGTTCACGAGCACGTCCACGCGGCCGAAGGCATCAGTGGCGGCAGCGATGAGGGCGTTGGCCTCCTCTTCCACGGCCACGTTGGCGGCCACGGCCACCGCTTCCACGGCGAAGTCGGCGGCAATCTCGGCGGCCAGCTCCTGGGCGGCGGGCAGGCTCTTCTCCGAAGAGCTGTTCACCACCACGTTCATGCCGGCGCGAGCCAGCTCGCGGGCGATCTCGCGCCCGATGCCCCGGGTAGACCCGGTGACCACCGCGACGCGGCGATCCTGCGTATCAGTCATAGTCTCCTACTTTCCGTTTTCCGCCACGAAGGCGTCGAAACTCGCGCGGTCCTGGATGGCCGCGCGCGGCATGGTGCGGTCGATGCGCTTCACGAGATTCGCGAGCACCCCGCCATAGCCCACCTCGGCGAACGAGGCAGCACCGGCGGCCGCGAGCTTCTGCACGCTGGCCTCGAACTGCACGGGGCTCACGAGATGGGCCACCAGCTCCTCGCGCACGGTAGCGGCCTGAAGGGGCGCGCCGTGCACGTTGCCGATGACGGGCACGGCCGACGCGCGGAAGTCCACGCCGGCCAGGTAGTCAGCGAAGGCCTCGGCGGCCGGGGCCATGAGCGGGCTGTGGAAGCCGCCGGACGTGGCCAGGCGCGAGAAGCGGCCCTTGGAAGCGGCCCAGGCCTCCTCGGCGCGGTTCACGGCCGCCGGCGTGCCGGCCATGACGATCTGGCCGCCGCCGTTCAGGTTGGCGGGCACCAGTACCTCGCCCTCGGCGCAGGCCGCGCACAGCTCCTGGGCCTCGGCCAGGGTGATCTTCAAAAAGGCGCTCATGACGCCGGGGTTCTCGTCGGCCGCTTCGCCCATCAGACGGCTGCGCTCGGCGATGAGGGCGAAGGCCGCCTCCTCGTCCAGCATGTCACCCAGCACGAGGGCGGAAATCTGGCCGAGGGAGAAGCCGAGCAGCGCGTCGGGCACCACGCCACGGGCCATGAGGGCCCAGCCCGTGCCGATGGACAGGGCGCTGATGGCGATCTGCGCGTTGCGGGTGTCGTTCAGCTCCTCGGGCGCGGCATCGCGCACGAGGGCCGCCACATCGCGGCCGAGCACATCGGAGGCGCAGGCGAAGGTGGCCGCCACCTCGGGAATATCCAGCAGGTCGGCACCCATGCCGGGCTTCTGGGAGCCCTGGCCCGAGGCCATGAACACAAGTCCCGTGGGGCCGAGCGGTGCCAAAGGCGTCTCGTCGAGCAGTGAAGTCATGGCGCCCCCTTAGGCCCGCTCGCGACGGCCGTTCATGGCCGCCAGCTCGTCCATGGTGCGGCCGGCCAGGGCCTCGGCCTCGCGCACCATCTCCTGAATGACCTCGGCCGCGGTACCGCGCTCGGTCACAAGCGCCGCCACCTGGCCGGCCATCACCGAGCCGTTCTCCACATCGCCGGCCACCGCCCGGGCGAGCGAGCCGGCGTACATGCCCTCCAGCTCCTCGCCGGACTGGGCCGCCAGCTCCAGCTTGCGGCACTCGCGGGCGAACTTGTTCTTCAGGCCGCGCACGGGATGCCCCGTGCCGCGCCCGGTGACGATGGTGTCGGAGTCCTTGGCCTTCAGCACCTTCTCCTTCCAGGCCTCGTGCACGCTGCACTCCTCCACGGTGAGGAAGCGGGTGCCGCACTGCACGCCCTCGGCGCCCAGGGCGAAGGCGGCCAGCATGCCGCGGCCGTCGGCGATGCCGCCGGCGCCGATGACGGGGATGGACACCGCCTGGCACACGGCGGGGATGAGGGCCATGGTGGTCAGCTCGCCGATGTGGCCGCCGGCCTCGGTGCCCTCGGCCACGATGGCGTCGGCGCCCAGGCGCTCCATGCGGGCGGCCAGGGCGGCCGATGCCACGACGGGCACCACCTTCACGCCGGCTTCCTTCCACATACTCATATAGTTGGCGGGACTGCCGGCGCCGGTGGTGACCACTTCCACCCCCAGCTTGCACACGAGCTCGGCCACCTCGGCGGCGCGGGGATCCATCAGCATGACGTTGATGCCGATGGGCTTGTCGGTGATGGCCCGGGCGCGGGCCACCTGCTCCTCGATCCACTCCAGCCGCGCTCCGCCGCAGGCGATGATGCCCAATCCCCCGGCGGCGCTCACGGCGCCGGCCAAACCGCCGTCGGCGATGCGGGCCATGGCCCCCTGCACGACGGGGTACTCGATCCCCAACAACTCAGTGATTCGGGTCTTCATGGGACGCGCTCATCCTTTCTCTCGCTCCGGTGCTCACGCTCGTCTCTGATAAACTATCTGAGAAATCTTAAGGAATTTGGCCAAAAAACTGACTGCGCGTCTAAAATCTTCATCAAACATCTTATCGATGAGTGAAACACTGAGAGACGCACCGTCTATCATAGCGCAGGTCACTGCGCCTTCAGGGAAAGGAATGGCCTTGGGCAGCGTAATTATCGGTTCGGGAATGGCATTGCCGGCGCAGGTGGTCACCAACGACGAGCTCGGTCAGATCGTCGACACCACCGACGAGTGGATCGTGCCCCGCACGGGCATCCACACCCGTCACATCGCCGAGCACGAGACGGCCACCGACCTGGGCGCCGCGGCTGCCCTGCGCGCCCTGGGCGTTCAGGAGGGCGGCTGGCTGCGCGAGGGGGCCATCGACCCCGCCACCATCGACATGGTCATCTGCCCCACCCTCACCCCCGAGGCCCACTTCCCCTCCGAGGCCGCCCTCATCCGCGAGCGCATCGGTGCCGTGAACGCCGTGTGCTTCGACATGTCCTGCGCCTGCTCCGGCTGCGTGTACGGCACCTCCACCGCCGACATGCTGCTGGCCGCCTCCGCCGCCGACCGCGCCAGCGCCGAAGCCGCTGGCCGCACCCCTCGCCGCAACGTGCTGCGCCGCATCCTCGTCGTGGCCACCGAGCGTCTGAGCCGCCTGGTGGACTGGACCGACCGCTCCACCTGCATCCTGTTCGGCGACGGCGCCGGCGCTGTGGTCATGGAATGGCGTGAGGACGAGGAGGGCATGCTGGCCAGCTACATGGAGAACACCGACGACACCGACCACGTGCTCTGGTGCGACAGCGCCTTCTGCGCCCGCGCGACCCCCTTCTCCCCGGCCCGCGAGGACTGCGACCCCTACATGCGCATGGCCGGCCAGGCAGTGTTCAAGTTCGCCACCTCCGCCATGGTGCGCTCCATCGAGACGGCTCTCGAGCGAGCCGGCGTCACCGCCGCCGACATCGCCCTGTTCGCACCGCACCAGGCCAACGAGCGCATTATCCGCTATGCCGCGAAGAAGATGGGCCAGCCCGTGGAGCGCTTCCAGATGTCCATCGGGCACACGGGCAACGTGTCGGGCGCCAGCGCACTCATCGCCCTGAACGAGGCCCTCACGGAAGGGAAGCTGCAGCGCGGTGACCTGGCCTGCATGGCCGGCTTCGGCGGCGGCCTCACCGCCGGCGCCTGCGTCTTCCGGATCTAGGGGAGCCCCCGGCAACGCAGCCATCGCAAGCCCCTCCCCACCGCTGCAACGCACGGGCCCGCTCTGAGAGCGGGCCCGTTTTTCGTGGTCGGTCTGCCACCAGCAGCCCGACCCCCCCTCGATGTAGTGCCGGCGATTCGCGGAACCGGACGATCCCCTAGGCGTTCTCGCCGTCGCCCTCGCTGCCACCTTCGCCGTCACCGGCAGCATCTCCGCCGGCGGTATCGCCGCCGGTGCCGTCCAGTTCGGCGGCGGCTGCGGCTATCTTGTCGGTGGATTCCTGGATCTTCCCGTCGATGCGGGCCTTCTCGTCGCCCTCGGCGATAGTGGGCTGGTAGGTGTTGCGGTCGCTCTCGGAAGACACCGAGCAGGCGATGAAGTCCACGTCGTCGTTCTTCGCCACCTCGTTGCCGGTCACGGTGAAGGTCTGCTGGAAGAGCATGCAGTCCTTGTCCTCGGGATTGCTGTTGCCGCCGAAGCAGAAGTTGCCGAGACTATAGACGATGTAGCGGCCCTGGTACACTTCCCAGCCCTGGATGACGTGGGGGTGCGAGCCCACCACGAGGTCGGCGCCGGCGTCGATGGCCGCCCGGCCCATGTTCATCTGGTCGGTGGAGGGGTCGTAGTCGCGCTCGATGCCCCAGTGGACGTACACGAGCACGAGCTGGGCCCCCTCGGAGCGGGCCTTGGCGATGTTGTCGGTCATGGCCTTCTGGTTCTCATCGCTGTCCTCGGGGAAGTACGCCCCGATCAGGGCCACCTTCACGCCCTTCACATCCATATAGGCGATGCGGTCGTAGCCGAAGGTCTTCACGTTGTCGCCCTCGAGGGCCTCGATGGTGTCGTTGTAGCTGTCCTCGCCGTAGTCCTTGGAGTGGTTGTTGGCCATAGTGGCCGCCTCCACGCTGGAAGAGCTTAAGATCTTGGAGTACTCCGGCTTGCCGCGGAAGGCGAACTCCTTGTCGGCCCGCTCGCCGCCCTCGGTCAGCACGCCCTCCATGTTCACCACGGTCAGGTCGTCGGCGCCGAACAGCTCGGCCACGTTCTGCAGGAAGTAGGCGGGGTCCTGTACCTCGGCGTACTTGGAATTGAAGCTGCGGGAGCCGTCGAAGTTCACGTCGGAGCCGAGGGTGCAGTCGCCGGCGAAGGTGACGGTCAGCGTCACCGGCTCGGGGGCGGCTTCGTCGCCACCGGCCTCGGGAGCAGTAGCTTCGGGCGCGGCGCTGTCGGCCGGCGCAGGGGCCGGCTGGACAGTTTCCTCGGGGGCGGGGGCGGCCCCCTCGCCCGCACGGGCCTCGGTCACCAGGGTAAAGCCGATGAAGGCCAGCTCGATGGCGATGATGGCCAGGATGACGATCTTGAGCGGGGTCGGGCACGTGGGCTTCGCGTACATGGGCTGCCTTTTCTAGAACACCACCAGATAGATGATAACGGCCAGTAGTATAACAATGACGGGAATGGTCACTTTCAGGAAGGTGGGAAGGGCGGCCAACGGCCCCGAGGCGGGGGCGCTGTAGTTCGCCCGGCCGCTCATGACCCCGGAAAATCCCACGTCGCTGGCTCGGGAGCCCCGGGGGCGCAGGGGCGCCGGCATGGCGTGGGCCCCGGCCGGGTCCACGGCGCCGTCGAAGCCCTGGCCCGCCCGGCTGCGCCAGGTGGTGCGGGCCTCCACGGTGTCCACCATGGGATCGTGGCGGTCGCGCTCGTCGCGGGAGTAGGCGGAGATCTGGTGGCTCTCGTTGAAGGTGCGGGAATCGATGCTGCCGCGCCCGTCGATGACCTCGCGGTTGAGGGCGCGGCCCCGGCGGGTCTCGGACAGGGCGTCGCGGGAGGCGCGGGCCCGCTCGTAGCTCTCCATGGAAGAGCGGGTCATGTCGTAGCTCTCCTGGGAGGACAGCGGGGGCACCACCCGGCCGCGGCGCCGCGCTGGGC
>CANSQM010000006.1 GCA_947649205.1 uncultured Enterorhabdus sp. | reverse complement strand
GAGCGAGCGATCCGAGGACTCCCAAGAAGAAGAGGGGGCGCCTCTTGAGGCACCCCCCCCCGCATCAGTGCTGACGGTTAGCGCCTGGCCCTTTCCAAACGCCGTTCGCTTGCCCGGCGGCGCAATCGAAACCCAAATGCTAATCCCCCTTGAGCGCCTCGGCCTCCCTTTTGCCCACATAGCGAACAATTTTTGGCAGCGCAATGGCGAGGGCCAAGCACGTAAGGGGACTCAAGAGCACCCCGGCCACGAAGAATACCCAGAAGTTGTAGCCCTTCTTCTTTGCATAGTACGCAACAGGCCAAGCGATAAGAGCCCTGATCAGCCAAACATACACTTCCGCTGGTACCCCGGGAATCGCTGGCAACCCAAGTCCTATCATCATCTTGCTCGCTTTCTCCAGGAATCGGTTCATTTATGCGATTAGAGATCCTTATCTGCGGCATCAAACGACTCAGAGGCAGAGAGCGCCACATGACGGCTTACGTGACCCTGCTTGTTGATCGATATGACAACGGCACGACCATCCGGCCCAAAAACTCTCACGCCAATAGCATCCGTAACCATAGAGCCATCCGGAACATCGATCCCGGGAAAATACTCACCTTTGACATAAAAATAGTACTCGTAGAGACCAACTTTGCGTATGCCTTTGAGCATCTTGCCGAGATCGGGACTGTTTTCCCCAATGCCACACTCGCTACCAGCCAGGCAGTACCAGTAGCCCCCAACGTATGCCCAGTTCACCACCATTGCGCCCTCCGGCCCTGTAGTGGGCTTATTCGTTGCCGTCCTCAAATAGTACCAATTGCTCCCTATCCATTGCCAACCCTTGAGCATCTTTCCGGAGCTGTTGAAGTAATACCAATAGCCGCTGATTTTCTTCCAGCCGGTCACCCACTTGCCATCAACAAAGTAAAACCAATCCCCGGCATTCGTTTTATACCAGCCGTTATGAGCCGCGGCCAGAGCAATAAGAACTTCTTCGGACTCGGCCATCTCGCTATCCGTCGGAATGACCCTCCCATCCACCTCAAACTCCTGGATCTCAAGCACGCCAGAATCATCAATTTGGGCAATTACCGTTAAGTCCCCATCCGGCCCCACGGCAAGCTCTAAATCAATAGAGTCCGCATAGGCCTCCCCACGAAAACACAGCGTGCAGGCAATGGAAAAGATGACGATCGGAACCAACTTCCAAAAGTATCCAGCAAGACTCGAGTCTTTCCTAATGTGGTGATTATCCATACTGCTCACCTCTCTCAATTGTTTGAGTATACGACCCACTCAAGCTATCTTCCTACGCCCCACCAATCACCCCCTTCTCTCCGTGCTCCTTTATGAACATCCGAAACGACAACGACAGACAGTCCCCTGAAGAAACACCAGTACCTCCAACTGTCTCCCGTTCCAGCAAATCGAGGTCTTTGATCCATCTCAAGGCAGCGACTCTCCTGCACCGCCTCTCATCCTCGCCACTCGGCAACGGAGCATCATCGATTCACAATCCGTGTGGGCGAAAAAACAATCCGAACAAAACAATCCCCATCTCCCAGGCCCAAACGCTAATCCTCCTTGAGCGCCTCGGCCTCTCTTTTATCCACATAGCGGACGATTTTCGGCAGCGCTATGGCGAGGGCCAGGCACGTAAGAGGGCTGAGCAGGGTGCCGGCAATGAGAAAGCTCCAGAAGTTGTATCCTTTTCGCTTGGCATAGTAGGCGATGGGCCATGCTATGAGCGCACGGATGGCGAGACCCCACGCCCAATAGGGAACGCCCGGGATATTCGGCAAGGCAAATCCGATCACTGCGGCCACCGTCCTCCCTCAACTGAATCTAATCTTCGTCCCAATCGTCCGATCCATCCCGTTCATAGTCGAGCAGATCGCCTGGCTTGCAATCCAATTCACGGCAGAGAGCCCCGAGAGTCGAGAAGCGAATGGCCTTGATATGTCCCTTCTTGATGCGTGACAGATTGTTCTCGGACAACCCAATGCGCTCCGCCAACACATTCGAAGCCATCTTGCGCTTCGCGAGCATGACATCGAGATTCACGATAATACCCACGATGACCTACCCCGTTTCATCCACGAGCATCTGCAGCGTCTTGCCGTAGTTGAGAACCATGGCGAACAGCAACATCGCCAGCGTCACCACGATCATCCAAAAGAGCATGGATATATCGGGAATCATGGCATACTCACTGAACTGGGCAGCCCGCGTCGGCCCTAACCTTTCCTGAATACTGGAGATGAGGGGCTGCCAAAGAAAACACGAGACCGTGTAGACGGCAATGGCACACGCCGAGAAGAAAACGCGCTTTGCCTGCTTGCCGGCGAAGGGGCTTTCCCCATTGGCGACATCTCGCGCCAACAGCGCGCAACACAGGCAAGGACACAGCAGAGCCAGCCGGCCCAACGTTCCACTGATGATCTCGGCGCCAGCAGCATCGCTCGATTGCATAATCTCTCCCCATACGCGGGGATAGAAGACGAGGCTCATCAGCGCGATGACCGTGGCAATAACGAAGAGGACGTAGAGGACGCGGCCCATTGCCGGAATCTGGCCAGATGCCTCTCTCAGAAGTTCCGTCTCGCGATTCTTCCCCATCCGAGCACCACCTCCGCTCTCTCCTGGATGCCAACGTATCGGCATCCATCAAGATCCACGCTTTTAGCTGGTTTGATTATCCTACTTTCCATGCTATTCGTCAAGTGATTGCCGAATAGCTTTGAGTTATTCTAGTCTATTGAAGAAGTCGAAAACCCCGAAGCCCCGTTCGCCTCCTTGGCTTTGCTGTGGGATTTCCGAACGGGGGCGCGGCGCCCTTCTATAATGGTGGGGAATCACGACGAGAAAGGATGCCCGTGGCCCCCTCTCCGCTCTCTGCACTCCTCACGACGCCCCCGGCTGCCGCCCTCCCCCTCACCCGTCGGGCCTTTGTGGCCGGGGCCGCCTCGGCTGCGGTGGCCGTGGCCCTGGGCGGCTGCTCGGTGGAGCAGCCCCTCGAGCCGGCCGACGACGTCCCCGCCGATGAGGAGGGCCCGCTGCCCACGGTAGAGAGCGGCGTGGCCGGCACGCTGACGGCAGCCGTGGCCTACGAGGACGGCACCCCCAACCCCATCGGCTGCGCCTCGGGGCTGTTTCTGGCCGCGAACTGGCATGTGTTCGAGGGGCTCTACGAGCTGAACATGCACACCTACCGCGCCGAGCTCGGCCTGGCCGCCACCGATCCGGTGCAGATCGACGACCTCGCCTTCGAAGTGACCCTGCGAGAGAACACGGTGTTCTCCGACGGCACGCCCCTCACCGTGGACGACGTGGTGAACGCCTTCAACCGCAACATGGCCGATGAACTCTACGGCCCCTTCCTCTCGTTCATCCGTTCTGTGGCCGCTACCGATGACCGCACCCTGCGCTTCGCCCTGACCGCCCCCATGGGCTCGCTTCTGCGGGAACGCCTCGCCCTCGTGCGCATCTTCCCCGCCACCGCCACCGACGAGGAGCTGGAGAGCCGTCCCATCGGAAGCGGCCCCTGGTGCTATGATACGGTGGACGCCACCGACGGCGGTACCATCACCTTCACCCCCAACCGCCGCTACGAGGGCCCCTATCCCGCCACCTGCAACCGCATGGCCTGGTCGGTCATCCTCGATGACGAAGAGCGCACCCGTGCCCTCACCGAGAAGCGCGTGCTGGCCATGGAGGCGGCGCCCGAGGTGCTCACCGATGCCATCGCCGAGGCGGGAGCATCGGTGGACTACGTGCCCGGCTGCAACCTGCCCTTCCTCATGTTCAACTGCGCCCGGCCGCCCTTCGACGATACCCGCGTGCGCCAGGCACTCCTGTACGCCCTGGACGTGGACTCTATGATCGGCCAGGTCATGGCCGGCCACGCCCGTCCGGCCACCTCGCTTCTGCCCGACTACTTCCGCGGCTACCACCGCGCCTCCACGGTGTACAGCTACGACCCGGAGAAGGCCCGCAAGCTTCTGGCAGAGGCGGGCGCAGAAGAGCTCGCCCTCACCCTGCGCGTGAACGACAACTGGGTGAGCGCGCTGGCACCGATGATCATCGCGGACTGGAAGGCCGTGGGCGTGACCGCTGAGCTAGTGCCGCTGGATGCCGCAGCGCTGTTCGCGGACATCTCCACGCCACCAGAGGCCGCCACGCTGCTTCCCTTCGATGTGGCGCTCTCCCCCGGCGACCCGTCCTGCCTCGGCAACGACCCCGATCTCATCATGAGCTGGTGGTACGGCGACAATACCTGGACGCGGGCCCGCACCTGCTGGGCCGCCACGCCCCAGTTCGCCGAGTTGTCCGAGCTCATGGCCGAGGCGCGGGCCAGCATCGATGAGGCCGCCCAGCAGGATCTGTGGAACCAGTGCTTCGATATCATCGCGGCCGAGGCGCCGCTCTACCCCCTGTTCCACCGCGAGACGGCCACGGCCTACTACGACGGCCAGCTGGACGGCTACGACCCCATCGGGGCCACGGGGCTGCTGTTCCTCGACACGACCCCCATGAAGGAAGCACAGCCGATATAGAGGTGGTATCCGGCATTCTCACCAGGTGCAGGCTGCTCAAGCAGACCAGAGAGCCGGGCGAAAGCCACTGGGGCAAACCGGAGCACCCCCTCTAGCCCAGGGCGACTCGGTGCGCCCCGGTTGGGCGCCCCCTCCGGCCGCGCCATTCCCGCGCCCCGGCGCGCCCTACTTCCAGAACAGCACGGTCTGGAGCAGATCCTGATAGGCCCAGGGGTACACGTCCGAGTACCAGCCGGTCTCGGGCACGAGGCACAGCAGCAGGCTGTAGGTGACGCTCGCCGCCGCCAGGACCAGAAGCACTTTCAGCATGAGATCGTAGCCGGTCCGCGCGTGGGAGAGCTGCTCGTTCACGACGAAGCACAGCAGCACCGAGGCCGCCAGGAACATGAAGCTGAAATCGGCATAATAGCGCTGGAGGATGCCCGCCAGCTCCGCATCGGCCAAAGCCACGACCACACCGGAGGCCAACAGCACCACGATCACGCCCATGATAGTGCGCGTCGAGCGCTGCCGTACCCGCATGCCCAGAATGCGCTTCGAGAATGCGAGCACCCACAAAAGCGGCAGGCAGGCGAAGATACCGCCGAAGGTGACCTCCTTGATGGTCTGGCCCATGTAGGTGGTGTCGAAGGGAGCCGGCTGGAGGAAGGGGAACACCCCCACCATGGAAGGCGGCTGCAGGAAGTAGGTGAAGAAGGCCGGAGCCAGGCGCCCCAGGTTCATGCCGCGCTTGGTCATGTCGTTCACCGTGAGGTTGTAGTTGGCTCCGAAATCGGTCAGCGAGCCGAACCGCGCGTAGTTGTAGCCCATGATGCCGGCGGCCACCAGCAGGTAGGGCGCCACCAGGCAGGCGAACTCCCCCACGCCCGCTCGGGTGCGCAGCCGCCCCTCGGTAATGTAGGTGCGCCAGAACAGCGGGAAGGCCAGAAACGACAGCACCAGCAGCTGCGGGCGGCACCCGGCCACGAGGGCCATGCACAGCGATCCGGCGAACAGCCACACACCGCGGTGGCGCCCCATGCTCCCCCGGTTCCAGCAGTACAGGCCCCACACCGAGAAGGCGAGCCCGCACATGATGGGCAGCGAGTAGAAGGTGGGGAACTTCACCAGGTACAGGATGCCGCTACAGGCCACGAGCGGTATCTGCAACAGCAGGTACACGCCGAGGGAAACGGAGCGGAAGTGGTAACGGGCGAAGCGGTCGAGCAGGGCCGTGGCCCCCAGCACGAAGGCAATGGCCATGACGAGCACACCGATGGCCGTGGGGAAATTCGCCCCCGTGAGCAGGTAGAAAGGCAGGTAGAACAGCAGCACTGGCACGACGCCGAAGTACACGTAGTAGTGGCCCTCGTAGTAGGCCACATCGAACAGATAGGGCTCGCCGGTGGCCTTCTGGGCCTCATCCCGGGCGCCCTTGTCGTAGGGATCTTCCATAGCCTGGAGCCACTGGGGCGGCTCCTCGTCCAGATACAGCCGGCCCTCGGCCATGGCCCGGGCCAGCTCGGCGTACTGCTGGGCGTTGTCGCCGCCCACCTCGAAGGTGTTCACCACCGACGCGCCGTCCCAGGAACCGTAGTTGTAGCTTGAGGTGGCCACGCCCACCAGGTTCGAGCCGTAGAACAGAAACCCGGTCAGCAGCGCCACTTCCACCAGCACCGCGAAGATGATGCCCGCCTTGGATTTGCGGGGGTTCTCCACGATGCGGATGCGGTAGATGGCCGATTTCGGCCGGAAGCCGTAGCCCACGAGCATGACCATGAGCACGGCCGCGAAGCGCCAGCCGTTGAAGACAAAGGGGCGATGGGCGTTCAGGTACACCCCGTCGAGCAGGATGGGGTAGGACACCTCGGCCCCCAGCTCCTCCCCCGCGATCTCGATGCGCAGATTGTCCACGCGACCGGCGGTCTGGAGGTTCACGAACTTGCTCTGCTCCACCTTGGTGGATATGTCGGCCAGGGGCACCCCCACGGTGTACTCGGTGGAGTCGAAGTAGGTCTGGTGGGCCCCGTCGGTGAACTGGATCTTCACCGAGACCAGCTGGGCCGGCTGGTTCGCGGCGAAGTCCAGCTTGATGTTGTGCACCTCGGTGTTGAGGTTCGAGAACTCCATGACGTGGTCCACGTCCGTGAGGCTGTAGGTGCCGTCCTCGTTCTGGGCCAGGGCCAGGCGATCGGTGAGGTTGATGGTCTGGTAGCCGGCGCTGGCGAAGTAGTTCATATTGAAGACGAACACCTCGCAGGCCGCGGCCAACAGCACGATGAACGCCACGGCTCGGGCCACCCGCAGCAGGGTGCCGCGGTAGATGAGCATGAAATGCTCGAAGGTGTAGGCTATGTTCTCGCGCACAGTAGGCATGGGCCTATTATATAGAGAAAACCCGCACCCCTTCGCGGGATGCGGGTTTCAGAGGTTAAACGCCTTACCTCACGGGACGATAAACGCCGGCGAGGCCGCAACCTAGGCGAGCGCTTCCTTCACGTCCGCGTAAACGACCTCCGGGTCGCGGTCGCCGTCGATGGTGACGAGCAGCTCGCAGCCGCGGTAGTAGTCGATGAGCGGGCTCGTGGCGGTCTCGTACACATCCAGGCGGTTGCGCACGGTAGCCTCGTTGTCGTCGTCGCGCTGGTACATCTCGCCGCCGCACTTCGGGCAGGTGTCGCCATCGGCGGCGCTGCCGATGTAGCCGCAGTCGCGGCACATGCGACGGGAGGTGAGGCGACCGACGATGACCTCGGGGTCAACGTCGATGAGCAGGGCGGCATCCAGGGGACGGCCCAGCTTGGAGAGCTCGGCGTCCAGCGCCACGGCCTGGGCCGAGGTGCGCGGGAAGCCGTCGAGGATGAAGCCGTTGGCGGTGTCGCCGTCCTGGAGGCGCTCGGTCACCAGGCCGATGATGACGTCATCGGGCACCAGATCGCCGGCGTCCATATAGGACTTGGCCTTCTGGCCGAGCGGCGTGCCCGCCTTCACCGCCGCGCGCAGCATGTCGCCGGTGGAGATGTGGGGCAGCTCGAACTCCGCTACCAGCTTGGCTGCCTGGGTGCCCTTGCCAGCACCGGGAGCCCCAAGAAGCACGATGTTCATGGAAAACATCCTTTCGTTTCTACCTGCGAATCTTCTTACTTGAAGAAGCCTTCGTAGTTGTACATCTTCAGCTGACTCTCGATCTTGCTCATGGTGTCCAGGGCCACGCCGATCATGATGAGGATGGACGTGCCGCCGAACGCCTGGATGAGCTGGTTGTTCGTGAAGAAGAAGATGATGGTGGGCACCACGGCGATGGCCGCGATGAAGATGCCACCGGGCAGCGTCACGCGATTGATGACGTTCTTGATGTACTGCACCGTGGCCGTGCCGGGACGCACGCCGGGAATGAAGCCGCCCTGCTTGCGGATGTTGTCAGCGGTCTCCTCGGGATTGAACACCATGGAGGTGTAGAAATACGCGAAGAACACGATGAGCAGCACTGTGAGCACCCAGTTCAGCCAACCGGTGGAGCACCAGTTCGCGAACTCCGTCAGCCAACCCACGTTGAAGATGGCCGCCAGCTGGGCCGGGAAGTAGATGAGACAGCTCGCGAAGATGATCGGGATAACGCCGGCCGCGTTCACCTTCAGCGGAATGTAGGTGGACTGACCGCCCATCATCTTGCGACCCTGCACGCGCTTGGCGTAGTTCACCGGGATGCGGCGCTGGGCGCGCTCAACGAAGATGATGAGCGGGATGCACACCAGCACCACGGCCAGGATGACCAGGGTGAGGGCGATGCCCGTGCCCAAGTCGCTCGTGAGGTTCACCGACGAGAAGATGGCGGAGGGCACCCGCGACACGATGCTCACGAAGATGATGAGCGACATGCCGTTGCCGATGCCGCGCTGCGTGATCAGCTCGCCCATCCACATGATGAACGCCGTGCCGGCCACGAGGGTGAACACGATAATGGCATCCGTGAGCAGCTCGGGCACCTCGGTGGAGAACTGCACGCCGTAGGCCGGCGACTTGAACAGCAGCAAGTAGCCGACCGCGTTGATGAGGCCCAGGCCCAGCGTGAGATAGCGGGTGACCTGGGTGATCTTACGGCGCCCGGTGTCGCCCTCGCGGGCCCAGCGGCCCACGGCGGGAATGACGCCCTGCATCAGCTGCATGATGATGGATGCGGTGATGTAGGGCATGATGCCCAGGGAAAACACCGAGAAGTTCGACAGCGCGCCGCCGGTGAACAGGTCCAGCATAGTCATAGCCACGCCGGTGTCCTGGAAGGCCGTGGCAAACTCATGAAAGGGAATGCCCGGGACCGGCACATAGGCCCCGAAGCGGTAGAGCGCGAGAATCGCCAGCGTGAAGAGGATCTTCTTGCGCAGCTCCGGAACCTTGAATGCGTCAAGAATTGACCTTAGCAAGGCTCTTCGACCTTTCCTCCGGCCGCCTCGATCTTCGCCTTGGCGGTAGCGGACACCTTATCCACGCGCACGGTGAGGGGCTTGGTAATCTCGCCGTCGCCGAGCACCTTCACGAGGGCGTCGGCGTGCTTGATGATGCCCTTGGCCTTCAGGGAGTCGCCGTCCACCACGTCGCCGGCCTCGAACTTGGCGTCTAGGCGGCTCACGTTGACGGGCAGGTACTCAACACGGTTGAAGTTGCGGAAGCCGGGCAGCTTCGGCAGACGACGGGCCAGCGGGGTCTGGCCGCCCTCGAAGCCGGCGCCCTTGCCGCCGCCAGCGCGGGACTTCTGGCCGTTCATGCCGCGACCGGCGGTCTTGCCGGTGCCGGAAGCGGGACCGCGACCCACGCGCTTGCGATTCTTGGTGGAGCCAGCAGCCGGCTTCAGATCCTTGAGTTCCATATTGTTCTTTCTCCTTTGTTTCGCTTTCCGACCAGGTATTTCCTTAATCCCGATCAGTGCTGGCAGCTCGCCGCCAGCAAACTTCCTTCTATCATGGCAACGGCGCACCCGTTTTCGAGTGCGCCGGAAACCATCAAATGGGGTGCGAGAAGATTTAGATCTCCTCGACGGTGATGAGGTGCTTCACGGTGAAGATCATGCCGCGCACGCTCTCGTTGTCGACCTGGTCGACGGTGTCGCCGATGCGGTGCAGGCCCAGGGCGCGCAGGGTGCGGCCCTGATTCGGCTTGCGGCCGATGGGGCTCTTGACCTGGGTCAGACGCAGGGTCTTCTTCGTCTCAGCCATTAGTTCTCCTTCCCGCCGAACATCTCGGCCACGGAGATACCGCGGCGAGCGGCAACCTCGGCCGGGCTCTCCATGTTCTTGAGACCCTCGGCAGCGGCCTTCACGATGTTCATGGCGTTGTTGGTGCCGAGCGACTTGGTGATGACGTTCTGCACGCCCGCGAGCTCCATGATGGCACGGACCGGGCCGCCGGCCAGCACACCGGTACCGGGAACGGCCGGCTTGATGAGCACACGGCCGGCGCCGTACTCGCCCATGATCTCATGGGGCACGGAACCCTCGGCGGTGACGGGCACCGTGAACATGTTCTTCTTCGCGTCCTCGACGCCCTTCTTGATGGCGGTGGGCACTTCCTGGGACTTGCCCATGCCCACGCCCACGCGGCCGTTGCCGTCGCCCACGACCACGAGCGCGGTCAGGCCGAAGCGGCGGCCGCCCTTGACGACCTTGGACACGCGGTTGATGAAAACGACGCGCTCCTGCAGCTCGGGAGTAGTGCTCTCCTGCTGACGGTTGTTGTTACGAGCCATATGCCAAACCCCTTCTAGAATTTCAATCCGGCTTCGCGGGCAGCGTCGGCCAGAGCCTTGATGCGCCCGTGATACAGGTTGCCGCCACGGTCGAACACAACTTCCGTCACGCCCTTCTCCTGGGCCAGCTTGCCGACGATGGCGCCGAGCTCGGCTGCGCCCTCGACGGTGGCGCCGGACTTGCCGGTGGCCTTGAAGTCGGGGCCGAGGGTGGACACGCCGCAGATGGTGACATGGGCCACGTCATCGATGACCTGGGCGTAGATGTTGCTGTTGCTGCGCGTCACGCAGAGGCGCGGACGAGCTGCAGTGCCGGAGATCTTACCGCGGACGCGACGATGGCGACGGGCGAGACCGGCCTGCTTCTTCTGTTGCTTATTCATAGGTTAATCCCTTCAATCAGCTACCGAGTAGGCTTAGTCTTTGCCGGCCTTGCCAGCCTTGCGGCGGACATGCTCGCCCTCGTAGCGAATGCCCTTGCCCTTGTAGGGCTCCGGCTTGCGCCACTTGCGGATGTTCGCGGCAACCTGGCCGACCTGCTCCTTGCTCGGGCCGGAGACCACGATCTCGGTCTGAGAGGGAACCTCGAAGGTGATGCCCTCGGGGGCCTCCACCAGCACCGGGTGGGAGTAGCCGAGCTGCATCTCAAGGTCCTTGCCCTTGAGAGCGGCACGGTAGCCGACGCCGACGAGCTGCAGCTTCTTGGAGAAGCCGGCGGACACGCCCTCCACCATGTTGGCGAGCAGCGTGCGGGTCAGGCCGTGAGCGCTCTTGGACTCACGGGTGTCGTCGGGGCGGGTCACGATGAGCTCATCGCCCTCGCGGACAACGATCATGGACGGAAGGAACGTGCGGGTCAGTTCACCCTTGGGGCCCTTCACCGTCACCGTCTGGCCATCGATGGTCACATCGACGCCGGCAGGAACGGGAATGGGCATCTTACCGATACGAGACATAGGTCAATCCCTTCCTTTCCTACCACAGATAGGCGATAACCTCGCCGCCGATGCCCTCTTTGCGGGCATCGCGGTCGGTCATCACGCCGCGGGACGTCGAAATAATGGCGCAGCCGAGACCGCCGAGCACGCGGGGCAGCTCGTCCTTGCCGGCGTAGATACGCAGGCCGGGCTTGGAGATGCGCTTGATGCCGCGGATGGTCTTGGCCTTCTTCGGGCCGTACTTGAGGGTGATCTCAAGGGTGGCGCGGGGCTCGCCGTCGATCACGTCGAAGCGCTGGATGTAGCCTTCCTGCTCCATGATGCGCACGATCTCGACGAGCTTCTTGCTCGACGGCATGGACACCGTCGCCTTGCCGGCAGACTGGCCGTTGCGCACGCGCGTCAGCATGTCTGCGATGGGGTCGGTCATTGTCATGTGTGTTTCTCCTTTGATCCGTGATGAACCATGCGTTCGGTTCGTCGGCGCCCATAGCGCCTCCGCCTGTAACGCTGGCACACCCTGACGTGGGTCGGTTCCTACCAGGAAGCCTTGGTCACGCCGGGCAGCTCGCCTTTGTTAGCCAACTCACGCACGCAGATACGGCACAGGCCGAACTTGCGATAGTAGGCGCGGGGACGTCCGCAACGGGTGCAGCGGTTGTGCTGCCGCGTCGAGAACTTCGGTTCGCGCTTGGCTTTGGCGATCATCGATTTCTTAGCCATGCATTCCTTCTTTCTTATGCCTTCAAGCCCGCATTCCTTTCGCGGACTCAAAACCTGAGGTTACGCGACGAGGGCGGCTGCCCTGTCGTTTTACTTGCTCTTGAACGGGAAGCCGAGCGCCGTCAGCAGCGCGAAGGCACCCTCGTTCTCACCGGCATTGGTGACAAAGGTGATGTCCATACCGCGGGTACGGTCGATCTTGTCGTACTCGATCTCGGGGAAGATCAGCTGCTCGGTGATGCCGAGCGTGTAGTTGCCGCGGCCGTCGAAGCTCTTCGGCGAGATACCGCGGAAGTCGCGGACGCGGGGAAGAGCGGTGGCCAGCAGACGATCGAGGAACTCCCACATGCGGTCGCCGCGCAGGGTCACCTTGCAGCCGATGGCCTGGCCCTCGCGCACATGGAAGCCGGCGATGGACTTCTTGGCACGGGTGACGCAGGGCTGCTGGCCGGTGATGATGCGCATGTCGTTCATGGCGGCGTCGAGCAGCTTGGAGTCGCCGGCGGCGGCGCCAACGCCCATGTTCACCACGATCTTCTCGAGGCGGGGCACGCAGTTCACGTTCTTGATGCCGAGCTGCTCAACGAGAGCCGGCACGATCTCGGTCGTGTACTTGACCTTCAGACGAGGGGTTTCAGCCATGTCTTCTCTTGCCTTTCTTCGATGGATTAAACGCAGGATTTCCGACCCCGCGTCCCTGGGACCTTCCCAGGGCCATAGCGCGCGAGCGCGCGATTGGATATTGTCCCACAAGCGGGCACTCTATCCAAGGAAAAATCCGCCCGCTCTCAACGAACGGGCGGATTTTCACGAAAACTCTACTCGGCAGCCGGGATGTCCTTGCCGCACTTCTTGCAGACGCGGACGAGCTTGCCCTCGTCGCGGCGACGGGCCACGCGGGTGGCCTCACCGCAGCTCGGGCACACGAGCATCACGTTGGAGACGTGGATCGGAGCCTCGAGGGTGGAAATGCCGCCCTGGGGGTTCTGCTGGGTGGGGCGCATGGCCTTCTTGACCATGTTCACCTTCTCGACCACCACGCGGGACTTCTCGGGGACGGAGCGGAGCACCTTGCCGGTCTTGCCGCGGTCCTTGCCGGTGATCACCTTGACGGTGTCGCCCTTGCGGATCGTCATCTTGTTCTGAGCCATTCTGACACCTCCCCTACAGCGTTTCCGGTGCCAGAGACACGATCTTCATGTACTTCTTGTCGCGCAGCTCGCGAGCGACGGGCCCGAAGATACGGGTGCCGCGCGGGGAGCCGTCGTTGTTGATCAGCACAGCGGCGTTCTGATCGAAACGGATGTAGGAGCCGTCGGCGCGACGGACCTCCTTCTTCACGCGCACGATCACGCAGCGCACGACCTCGCCCTTCTTGACGTTGCCGTTGGGCATCGCTTCCTTGACGCTGCAGATGATCACGTCACCGAGGCCCGCGTAACGGCGCTTGGAGCCGCCCAGGACCTTGATGCACTGCACCTTGCGAGCGCCGGAGTTGTCGGCCACGGCGAGCATGGATTGCATCTGAATCATGTGATGTTCCTAACTTTCCTTAACAATAGCCTTCGTGCCAGGGCACGGAAAACTATTTGGCCTTCTCGACGATCTTCAGCAGACGCCAGCGCTTCATCTTGGACAGCGGGCGCGTCTCCATGATCTGAACGGTGTCGCCGACGCCGGCCTCGTTGTTCTCGTCATGGGCATGGAACTTCTTGGTGGAGGTAATCATCTTCTTGTAGATGGGGTGGGGCTTGCGCTCCTCCACGGCCACCACGATGGTCTTGTCGTTGGCGTCGCTGACCACGATGCCCTGACGGACCTTACGCAGGTTACGCTCTTCAGTCATTGTTTGCACCTTCCTTGATCTACGCGCTCAGCTCGCGAGCCCGCATCTCAGTCATGATGCGCGCGATGTCCTTCTTAACCTGCTTCACGCGGGCGGTGTTGTCAAGCTGGCTCGTAGCCATCTGGAAGCGAAGGTTGAACAGCTCGGCCTTGGCCTCCTTCAACTTCACCTGCAGGTCCTCGGCAGAAAGTTCACGAATCTCTGCTGCTTTCATTATTGCTGCCCCTCCGTTTCACGAGTGACGATCTTGCACTTGATGGGCAGCTTGTTGATGGCCAAACGAAGAGCCTCGCGGGCGGTCTCATCGTCCACACCGGCGATCTCGAACATGATGCGGCCCGGCTTCACCACGGCAACCCAGCCCTCGGGATTACCCTTACCGGAGCCCATGCGGGTCTCGGCGGGCTTGGAGGTGATGGGCTTGTCGGGGAAGATGGTGATCCACACCTTACCGCCACGCTTCATGTGACGGGTCATGGCGATACGAGCAGCCTCGATCTGACGGTTGGTGATCCAGTGAGCCTCGAGGGCCTGGATACCGTACTCACCGTGGTTCAGGCGCGTGCCACCCTTGGCCTTGCCCTTCATGGAACCACGCTGCACCTTGCGGTGCTTGACGCGCTTAGGTACGAGCATTTACTTGTCACCCCTCTCGCGGCGATCGTTACGACGGGAACGGTTCGGGCGGGAAGAGCCCTCGAGCGCGGGCTGGGGGGCCTTCTGGCCCGGCAGCACCTCGCCGTGGTACACCCACACCTGCACGCCGATGGAGCCCATGGTGGTGGCAGCGGTGGCGAAGCCGTAGTCGATCTTCGCACGGAGGGTGTGCAGCGGCACGCGACCCTCGCGGTACCACTCGCGGCGGCTCATCTCGGCACCGCCCAGGCGGCCGGAGCACTGGATACGGATACCCTTGGCACCGGACTTCATGGCGGACTGCACGGCCTTGCGCATGGCGCGACGGAAGGCCACGCGGCCCTCGAGCTGCTCAGCCACGGACTGGGCGATCAGCGCGGCGTCCAGCTCGGGACGCTTCACCTCGACCACGTCAATGGAGACCGGACCGTTGGCGACCTTCTCCAGGTCCTTGCGCAGGGCGTCGATCTCGGCGCCCTTCTTGCCGATGACCACGCCGGGACGGGCGGTGGTGATGACGACCTTGATCTTGTCGCCGGCACGCTCGATCTCCACCTTGGAGACGGAGGCGCGGGCGAGACGCTTGTCGAGGAACTTGCGGATGGCAATGTCGTTCTCAAGCGTGGCGGCGTAGTCCTTGCCGGCGTACCAGCGGCTGCGCCAATCCTCGGTGATACCGAGGCGGAATCCGGTAGGGCTTACTTTCTGACCCATTCCTTATGCCTCCTCTCGGGGTGCGACGATGATGGTGATGTGGCACGTGCGCTTGTTGATGCGCGACGCGGAGCCCTTGGCGCGGGGACGGATGCGCTTCAGGGTGGGGCCCTCGTCGACGAACGCGGTCTTCACGACCAGGTTGTCGGCGCGAAGGTGGTTGTTGTGCTCGGCGTTGGCCACGGCGGAGTTCAGCGTCTTCGCGACAACCTCGGCGGCGGCGCGCTCGCAGAAGGCCAGGATCTCGCGGGCCTGGGCGACGGACTTGCCGCGAACCAGGTCGACCACGATGCGGGCCTTGCGGGGAGCGATACGGACGTAACGCGATACTGCTTTAGTTTCCATGTAACTTCTCACCTATGCCCTATCGCTTCTTCTTGTCGGCCGCGTGACCCTTGAAGGTACGGGTCGGCGAGAACTCGCCCAGCTTGTGGCCAACCATAGACTCGGTAACATAGACCGGCACGTGCTTACGGCCATCGTACACGGCGATGGTGTGGCCCACCATTTCCGGGAAGATGGTGCTCGCGCGGGACCAGGTCTTGATGACGTTCTTTTCGCCCGCCGCGTTCATTGCCTCGATACGGGCAAGCAGGCGCGGCTCTACGAAAGGACCCTTTTTCAAACTTCTGCTCACTTAAGACTCCTTCTATTCCGCTACTTCTTGCGACGACGGATGATGAGACGGCTGGAAGCCTTCTTCGGGTTGCGGGTGCGATGGCCCTTGGTGGGCACGCCCCACGGAGTGACCGGGTGACGACCGGCGGACTTGTTCTTGCCCTCGCCGCCGCCGTGCGGATGGTCGACCGGGTTCATGACGGTACCGCGGACGGTCGGACGGACGCCCATCCAACGCTTGCGGCCGGCCTTGCCGATCTTGATGTTGGAGTGCTCGGCATTGCCCACCTCGCCGATGGTGGCGCGGCAGGTGATGAGCACGCGGCGCATCTCGGAAGAAGGCATGCGCAGGACGGCGTAGTTGCCTTCCTTGCCCATGAGCTGAATGGAGGTGCCGGCGGAACGGGCGATAGCCGCGCCCTTGCCCGGCTGGAGCTCCACGTTGTGGATCAGCGTACCGACGGGGATGTTGGCCAGGGGCAGGGCATTGCCCGGCTTGATGTCGGCCTCGGGGCCGGACACCACGATGTCGCCCACCTTCAGGCCCTTCGGGTGGATGATGTAGCGCTTCTCGCCGTCAACGTAGTGCAGCAGAGCGATACGGGCGGAACGGTTGGGATCGTACTCGATGGTCGCAACCTTGGCGGGCACGCCGTCCTTGTTCCGCTTGAAGTCGATGATGCGGTAGCGCTGCTTGTTGCCGCCGCCCTGGTGACGGGTGGTGATGCGGCCATAGCAGTTGCGACCGGCCTTCTTCGGCTTCGGGGCCAGAAGAGACTTCTCCGGCTTGGACGTGGTGATCTCCGCGAAGTCGGAGACCGTCTGGAAACGTCGGCCGGGGCTCGTCGGCTTGTACTGTTTGATTCCCACAGTAACAACCTTTCTTAACCTCGGGCTTCCCCACCGCTCCGGCCGGTAACGGCAACCGGTGCGCGTGACGTCGCCCCTTACTTCGGATCTTCCGCTCGCGCGCCTCTCCGCACACCGGAAGCTCCCCTACTTTGAGTGGTCAGGCGATTGCCGATCGGCGCAGATGGAGGCTCTCCGTCGCGACGCCGTCTAACCACGCGCCCGGGTGTATCCATCGCTGGCCACACAGACGCAAAGATGCATTATAGGCGTGGGCCATGACGCATTCAAGAAGTTTTTCGCCGACGGTCGCGCCCTCACATTTCTGCCACATACGGGGAAGATGCGCGGCGGCCGGCCAACGCGCCTATCGCCCCTTGCGGATGCCGCCCTTGCGGCCGCTTGCCTTGGGAGGCTTGCCGACGCGCTGGGCCGCAGCGGGGCCGGGACGGCTGGGCGCTCCGGCCTTTGACGGCCTCCCCTTCCCCGGCTTGCCCACCTTGGGGGCCGCACCGGGCTTGCCGGCGTCGGGTCGCGGCCGCTTGCCCGATTTCGACTGTTTGCCGGCGCTGCCCTTCCCGCCCGCACCGCGGCGGGGCGACCCGTCCTCCCCGTCGCGCTTCTTGGGACGCACGGGGCGGATGAGGCAATGCTCGTCCCAGCCGATGAGGTCGGTGCGCTTCGCCTTCACGAGGGCCTCGCGCACCAGGTCGTAGTTCGCGGGGTTGCGGTACTGGATGAGCGCGCGCTGCATGGCCTTCTCGCGGGCGGATTTCGGCACGTAGATGGGCTCCATGGTACGCGGGTCCAGCCCCGTGTAGTACATGCACGTGGAGATGGTGGAGGGCGTGGGGTAGAAATCCTGCACCTGCTCGGGGTTGAAGCCCATATCGCGCACGTACTCGGCCAGCTCTACCGCCTCGGCGAGCGTGCTGCCCGGGTGCGACGACATCAGATAGGGCACGACGAACTGGTTCTTCCCCGCCGCTCGGTTCGCCTCGTCGAAGGCCTCGCAGAAGGCGTCGTAGACGGCCCGCGGCGGCTTGCCCATGGCGGCCAGCACGGTATCGGATACATGCTCGGGAGCCACACGCAGCTGGCCGGACACATGGTGGGCCGTCAGCTCGCGCAAAAACGTGCGGTCGGGATCGGGGTCGGCCATGACGTAGTCGAAGCGGATGCCGGAACGCACGAACACCTTCTTCACGCCGGGCAGCTTCCGCAGCTTGCGCAGCAGGCCCGTATAGTCGCGGTGATCGGCCTTGAGCGCCGGGCAGGGCTTCGTGCCCAGGCAGCGGCGGTCGACGCAGGCGCCCCGGGCGCGCTGTTTGGCGCAGGCCGGCCCGCGGAAGTTCGCCGTGGGGCCGCCCACGTCGTTGATATAGCCCTTGAAGTCGGGGTCGGCGGTCATGGCGCGGGCCTCTTCCAGAAGCGACTCGTGGGAGCGGCCCGTGACGATGCGCCCCTGATGGAAGGTGAGCGCGCAGAAGGCGCACTCACCGAAGCAGCCGCGACAGGAGGTGAGGGAAAACTTCACCTCGGAAAGGGCCGGCACGCCCCCGGCCGCGTCGTAGGACGGGTGCCATGTGCGGGCGTAGGGTAACCGGTAGACGGCGTCCATCTCGTTTTGGGTCAGCGGGGCGGCCGGCGGATTCTGTACCACGTACACCCCGTGGGGATAGGTCTCCACAAGCCGCTTGCCGCTCACCGGATCGCTCGCGCGGTACTGGGCGGCGAAGCTTGTCGCGAAGGTGCGCTTGTCGGCGGACACCGCCTCCCAGCTCGGCAGCATCTCGTAATCGACCACATGATCCAGGGAACGGGTGCGGAACACCGTGCCGTCGATGAACGTGAGGTCTTCCACGGAAAGGCCCGCGGCCAGTCCGTCGGCGATCTCCACGATGGAGCGCTCCCCCATGCCGTAGGAGATGAGATCGGCCCCCGAGTCCATGAGGATAGAGCGCTTGAGGGAATCGGACCAGTAGTCGTAGTGGGCGAGCCGGCGCAGGCTGGCCTCGATGCCGCCCAAGATGACGGGAGTCTTCTTGTAGGTGCGCCGAATGAGGTTCGCGTACACCACGACCGCGTGATTGGGGCGGCGGCCCGCTTCCCCGCCCGGAGTGTAGGCGTCCTCGCGGCGGCGCTTCTTGTTCACTGTGTAGTGGTTCACCATGGAGTCCATGTTGCCCGCCGACACGAGGAAGCCCAGGCGCGGCTCGCCGAAGACGGTCATACTGGCCGGTTCGTTCCAATCGGGCTGGGCGATGATGCCCACCGTGTAGCCGTGGGATTCCAGCACGCGGGTGATGATGGCGCTGCCGAAGGAGGGGTGGTCCACGTAGGCATCGCCCGAGACGTAGACGAAGTCGAGCTGGCCCCAACCGCGCGCATCGGCCTCGGCGCGGGTGGTAGGCAGGAAAGCCGAAGACGGCAGCGCCGCGGGGCCTGCCGAAGCCGGAGAGTTTCGCTTCGGGCGCTTTGGTGCCACGGAGACGCTCCTTCCATGAAGCGGGCGGGCCGAAGCCCGCCCGGGTGGGTGCACTGGTCGAAAGGCGATGCCGGGAAAGAAGGTTGCCCCTCCCCGCTCGGCGGAGCCTCTCTTGCTGGGCGGCAAGGGCATGGCCCTTGCCCTACCGCAGGTTCCTTATTCTGCCTCGGCCGGGGCCGCGGACTCTTCAGGCGCGGCTGCGGGCTCGGGGGCCGCGGCGGTGGTGATCTTCGCGTGGGCCGTCACGAAGCGAGCGGCCTTCAGGCGCTCGGCGGTCTCGCGCAGGGCGAAGCCGCGGCCCGAGGCCTCCAGATCGGCCCGCATGGCCTTGGGGTTGCCCTGGGGGTTCATGCCGTAGCAGGCGTCCTCCAGGTCCTTGTCGGTGAGGGTCAGGCGCTCGTGGCGGTACACCGCATCGAGGCAGAAGCCCTGGACGAGCACCTCGCGGGTCTGCATCATGAGCATCATGCCGAACTGCTGCTCGCCGCCGTTGGCAGCCACGAACTGCTCCCAGGTCGTGCCGGCCTGGGAAAGCTCGGCGCGAAGGTTCTGCATGAGGTGGTCGCGGGTGGCCTCGTAGACCTCGTCGGCGATGCGGCCCTCGAAGCGGCGGGTGAGCTGGCCGACGCACATCTGCTGCACGTAGCCCTCGTAGGCCTCGCGCTGCTGGGCCTCGAAGACGCGGCGCATGTCGGCCTTCAGGGCATCGAGATCCTTGAACATGGGCATGTTGGCCTTCACCCAGGCGTCGTCGATGACCGGCACCACTTCCTCCTGGATCTCCTTCACGGTCACAGTGCAGGAGATGGGCTTGTTCGTCACCTCGCCGTTCTCGGTGCCGAGCGGAGCCTCGAAGGTGAACTCCTTGGTCTGGCCCGGCTCCATGCCCACGAGCGCCTCGTCGAAGCCGGCGGGCATATAGCCGCGGCCCATGAGGTAGGTGCGGTCCTCGCAGGTGAGCGCCTTGATCTCCTCGCCGTCGTCGAAGCACTTCATGGCGATGGAGCAGGCATCGCCAGCCTCAAGCGGCTTCGGATCGGCGGCCACGTAGGTGACCGAGTTCTTGGCGATCTCCTCGAGCTGCTGGTTGATGGGGCTCTCGTCGAAGACGAAGGGCTGCACCGTGACCTCGACCGGGTCGTAGGAAGACAGCTCGTAGGTGGGCTTCACGGTGACGCTCAGCGTGAAGGAGAACTTCTTGCCGCGCTCGAACTTTGTGGCGGGCGTGGCCTTGGGCGGGAAGGCGGGCACGAGGTTGCGGCGGTCGAGCGCCCGGGGCACGAGGATCTCGATGGCGCTCGTCTCCACGATCTTGTCCAGATCGGCGATGCCCATCTGCTCCTGGCACAGCTGCTCGATGCTCTTGCCGGGCTGGGGGCGCACGCCCATGGACAGCGCAAAGGCCTCGCCGGCCTCTTTCAGGGCATTGTTCACCTCGATGGCCGTCGCCTCGCAATCCAGCTTGATGACGCCGTCGGCCAACTTCTTCTCGGTTACTTTCACGGTTGAATGCTCCTTCTCCATGAACGGGGGCCGCTCCTGTGCGACCCCTCAAAAGGTTTGGGCGCTATGGTAGCACACACGCCGCCCGAAGCCCGGGGCGGCAATCCGGAAACAGAGGCGCAACACAGGGGTGTATCATGAGAGACTGCGCAACCTCGCCTGCGGCTCGCTGCGATGCGGGGCCGGGATGCGCTCGACGCCGGAAAAGGAGGCCCCATGCCGCACAACCGACAGAAGAAGATCGCGCTCGTGAACGACTACACCGGGTTCGGGCGCTGCTCGGTGGCCGTGCAGCTGCCGATCATCTCTCATTTGGGCGTGCAGTGCTGCCCGCTGCCCACGGCGGTGCTGTCCAACCACACGATGTTCGACAGCTTCAGCTTCCAGGATTTCACCGCGCACATGGAAGAGCACATCGCCGAGTGGCGCAAGCTCGGCCTGCAATTCGCGGGCATCTGCACGGGCTTTCTCGGGTCGGCCGATCAGATCGCCATCGTGGAGAGCTTCCTCCGCGAGTTCGCGACGGACGGCACCGTGGTGGTGGTCGATCCCGTGATGGGCGACTATGGGCGCCCCTATGCCACCTACACCCCTGCCATGTGCGCCTCTATGGGCCGTTTGGTGGCCGCCGCCGATATCGTCACGCCCAACCTGACCGAGGCGGCGCTGCTGCTCGGCGAGCCCTACCCCGCCGATGCCTCGCTGGAGACCGTGGCCGCCATGGCCGAGCGCGTGGCCGCCGCGGGGCCGCGCTCTGTGGTGATCACCGGCGTCGTGCGCGAGGGCGCCGTCGTGAACGTGGGCTACGAGCGCGGCGGGGGCGCCTTCACCGTGCGCACACCCCAGCAGGGCGGCGACCGCTCGGGCACCGGCGACGTATTCGCCGCCATCATTGCCGCCGACGCGGTAAAGGGCCTGCCCTTCCGCACTTCGGTGGAGAAGGCCGCCACGTTCATCGGGCGCTGCATCGAGCGCTCGGCCGCGATGGGCATTCCCGTCACCGACGGGGTGGCCTTCGAGGAAGTCATTCGAGAACTGGATTAGAAGCCGGACACGCCGAACGAGAAAGGACGCACCGTGTCGAAAGCCATGACCATGCTGTACGAGGTGTATGACGGCCTGTACGTGAACCTGACGAACCGCTGCTCGTGCCGCTGCACCTTCTGCCTGCGCAGCCAGGGAGAATCGGTCTGTGGATCGGACAGCCTGTGGCTTGAGCGCGAGCCCACGTTCGAGGAAGTGCGCGACGAGTTCGCGAAATTCGACATGAGCCGCTACGGCGAAGTGGTCTTCTGCGGCTTCGGCGAGCCCACCGAGGCATGGGAGGTGCTGAAGCCCGTGGCCGCCTACGTGAAGGAGACCTACGGGTTGCCCGTGCGCGTGAACACCAACGGCCAGGGATCGCTGATCTGCGACCGCGATATCGCGCCCGAGTTCGCGGGCATCGTCGATGCGGTATCCATCTCGCTGAACACCCCAAGCCCCGAGCGCTACGCCGAGCTGACGCGCAGCCGCTTCGGCGAGGAGGCCTTCCCCGCCATGCTGGATTTCGCCCGCAAGGTCAGCCGATATGTGCCCGAGGTGACCATGACCACGGTGGAGACCACCCTCACCCCCGAAGAAGAGGCCGCCTGCCAGACCATCTGCGACGACCTGGGAGTGAGCTACCGCATCCGCCGGTGGGTCGAGCAGGGAAAGATCACGAAGTAGCGAGCAATCCCGACAGCCGGACGGCTATTCGTTGCTCTTCAGGCTCTCCACCATGTCGATCTTCGCCAGCTTGGGTCGCATGGCCACCATGACCACGGCGGTGAACACCATGGTGAGCGCAAAGGCGATCCCGAAGCTCGCGGCATGGATGGTGCGGCCGAACATCACCTGGTCCACCTCGGCGGTGACCACCACGAACCCTTCCAGCACCACGCCGAGCCCCAGTCCCACAAGCGCCCCCAGGATGGTGAGCAGCACGATCTCGCGGAAGATGTAGGCGTTCACCTCCCGGGGCGTGAAGCCGAGCACCTTCAGCGTGGCGATCTCGCGGGCCCGCTCGGTGATATTGATGTTCGTGAGGTTGTACAGCACGATGAAGGCCAGCGCCGCCGCGGCCACCACGAGCACCACCACGACCATGTCCACCGACTTCAGCATCTGGCGATAGGAGTCGATGACCTCGTCGTTGAAGGCCACGGTGTCCACGGCCCCGGTCGCGCGCAGGGCCTCGGAGAGGGCCGCCCGCGCTTCCCCGTCGTCGGTGGCCCGGGCGTATACTGTAAGGTTGTCCGGCTCCTCGCCGAAGGTGCGCTCGAAGACCGCGGGCGTCATGAAGGCGTAGTCGCCGATGTAGTTCTCGACGACGGCGGCCACGGGCACGGTGTAGGTGACGGCCGTGGCGTTGCCCAGGTCGTCCTGCTCGGCGAAGGTGATCTCGTCGCCCACGGAAAGCCCCAGCTTCACCGCGAGCTTCTCGGTGACGATAGCTCCCTCATCGGTCAGGTCGCGCGCCTCGTGGCCTTCCCGGGCGCGGAAGTGCCAGAGCCCCTGGAAGGCCAAGGGGTCGTCGGGGGCCACAATGGTGGTCATGGCCTCGGTGCCATTGGCGCCCACCGCGATCAGGGAGGCCTCGGTGGCGCGCACGGCCACGGGCAGCTGGTCCTTATCGTCCAACAGGGCGCGCGCGGCCTCGCGATCGGCGTCGGCGGCGTCCTCTTTCTCGGTGATGACGACGTTGTAGTCCACGATCTCGCCGTACTGCACGTCGATGATGTCGTTGATGGAGTTCTGGAGCCCCAGACCCGTGAGCAGCAGGGCCGTGCAGCCGGCAATGCCCACGCAGGTCATGATGAGGCGGCGCTTGTAGCGGAAGATGTTGCGGAAGGTGACCTTCCACGAGAACGACAGGCGCCGCCACAGGGGGCCGATATGCTCCAGGAGAATGCGCTTGCCCGCCTTGGGCGCCGGCGGCTGCATGAGGGCGGCCGGAGTCTCGCGCAGGGTGGCGGCCGCAGCGGCCCAAGTGGCGGCCAGGGTGATGCCCACGCCGATGCCGGCAGCGGCCAGGGCGATGGGCCAGTCCACAGCCAGAGGGCCGTTCGGCACGTAGTAGACGATGGAGTAGGCCTCCATGACCACCCACGGCAGCAGCTGGGAGAGGACCCCGATACCGATGAGGCTGCCGAGGCCGGCGGCCAGGGCCGCGTAGATGAGGTACTTCGACGTGATGCGCGCCCGGGAGTAGCCGAGGGCCTTGAAGGTACCGATGAGCATGCGCTCCTCCTCCACCATGCGGGTCATGGTGGTGAGGGCCACCAATGCCGCCACGAGGAAGAAGATGAGGGGGAAGAAGGAGGCGATGGCGTCGACGCGAGCAGCGTCGTTCTCGAAGCTGACCAGACCGAAGTTCTTTGAGCGGTCCATAACGAGCCAGTCCGGCGGCTCGATGTCGTCGATCTCTTGCTGGGCATCGGCCAGCTCCCGTTCGGCCTTATCGAGCTTCTCGTTGGCCTCGGCGGCTGCGGCGTCGTAGTCGGCCACGCCTCGTTCGTACTCGGCGCGGCCCGCTTCCAGGTCGGCCTTGGCCTGCTCGTACTCGGCCCGGCCCTCTTCCAGGCGCGTCTTGCCCTCTTCCACGTCCAGCTTGCCCTGGTCGAGCTGCTTCTGGGCCGCGGCCATCTGCTCCTCGGCGGCCGTGCGCTGGGCCGCCAGCTGGGCCTTGGCCTCTTCCAGGGCCACCGCAGCCGCGCCGATGTCGGCGATGTTCTTCTCCAGCTCGGCCTTCTGGGCCTCGAGCTGGGCCCGCTGCTCGGCCGGCAGATCCGGAGCGGCCAGGGCCGCCTCCACCTGGGCCAGGGAGGCCTCCAGGGTCGGCAGGGCCGCCTTCGCTTCGGCCAGGTTCGCCTCGTTGGCCTCCACCGCCGCCTGGGCCTCGGCGAACTGCGCATCGGCATCGGCCCGGCGCTTCGCGAGGGCGTCGGTGCCCTGGACGTACTGCTTCTCGCCGTCGCTGATCTTCTTTTCATTGGCCGCCAGGGTACTCGCCGCGGAATCCAGCTGTCGCTGGCCGTCGTCCAGCTCGGCCTTGGCCGCATCCAGCTCAGCGCGGGCATCCCCCAGCTCGGTCTGAGCGCGGGCCTTCTCCTCCTCGAACTCGGCCCGCGCCTCGTCCAGATCGGCCTGGGCCTCGGCCTGGAGCCCCGCCACGCGGGCCTGCTCCCGCTCGGGGGCGATAGCCTCGACGGCGGCCACCACCGCGGCCACACGCTCATCGTAGGCGGCGCTGTTCGCCGGCAGCTCGGCGGCGCCGGCCACGGTGAGGTAGGCCTCCACGAAGGGCAGGTCGGGATCGAAGTCCTCGGGCATCACGTACATGAACTGCTCCACCGTGCCCGAGCCGATGGTGGACGTGCCCATGGCCGTGGAGCTCACGTAGAGCGGCGAGTGCACGCGGCCCACTACGGTGAACTCCGTGCGCGCCAGAGCGTCGGCCCCCTCGCCCACCGAGCCGTCCACCACGATGGTGTCCCCCAGCTCGGAGGGGCCGCTCATGACCTTGTCGTTGAAGATGACGCACTCCCCCGGGGCCGCCGGCCAGCGCCCCTCGGCCAGTTCGAGGCGGTTCAGGTAGTCGCCGTCATCGGAGACGACGGCAGAGCCCTCCTGAACGCTTGTGGCGGCGCTCGGCGAGAGGGAGTGCACGCGCATGACGTACTGCTCGTCGTTCATGGTGGCCAGCACGTCGGCGGAGTAGGCCCCCATGACCCCTTCCACGCCGTCCACGGCCCGCAGGGCCTCGATGTCCTCCTCGGTGAGCCCCAAGGTGGAGACGACGCGCACGTCCATGAGGGCGGCACCGTCGTAGTAGGCGTCGGCGGCCAGGTTCATGTCGGGGGGCGCCATGCGCAGGCCGGCGTAGAAGCCGGTGCCCAGGGCCACGATGGCGGCCAGGGCCACGAAGCGGCCGAGGGAGTGGCGGATGGAACGGACGACGTCCTTGCTGAAGGCCCTCATCGGCACCCCTCCGCCTTCGCGAAGGGAGCGCAGGCCGGGCGGCCGCCTACCATTCCAGCACCTCGGCGGACAGGGGCGCCTCGTTGCGCTCCACAGCGGCCACCGATCCCTCGCGCACATGGATGACTCGGTCGGCAATGGCCGTGAAGGCGCTGTTGTGGGTGACCACCACCACGGTGCGGCCCGTCGTGCGGCAGGTATCTTGCAGGAGCTTCAGGATGGCCTTGCCCGTCTCGTAGTCCAGGGCGCCCGTGGGCTCGTCGCAGAGCAGGAGCTTGGGGTTCTTCGCCAAGGCGCGGGCGATGGCCACCCGTTGCTGCTCGCCGCCCGAGAGCTGCCCGGGGAAGTTGCGGGCCCGTTGCTCGAGGCCCACGGCGGCCAGCACCTCGTCGGCCGGCAGCGGGTCGCGGCAGATCTGGCTCGCCAGCTCCACGTTCTCCCGGGCCGTGAGGTTCTGCACGAGGTTGTAGAATTGGAACACGAAGCCGATGTCGTGGCGGCGGTACTGGGTCAGCTGCTTGCGGTTGAAAGAGCTCACCTCGGCGCCATCGAGCAGAATGGTGCCCGAGGTGGCCGAGTCCATGCCCCCGAGCATGTTCAACAGCGTCGTCTTGCCGGCGCCGGACGGCCCCACGATGACGACGAACTCTCCCTGTTCTATCTGGAAGCTCATGTCGCGCACGGCGGCCACCGACACTTCGCCCATCTGGTACATCTTGCTCACGTCGCGAAACTCAACGAACGCCATAACGCCTCCGCATTCCGTTCGGATACTTCTTCCCTACGATACACGAGAACCCCGTGCCGGTCACCTCCCCGGCCGCGAAACACGGGAAAAGCCCGTCAAGGGCGCGGGCTTTCCAAGGGCGGCCCCTTACGAGGCAAGCCGCCATTCACCGAACGGCTCCGTCACGGACGAACGAGCCAGCAGAGCTACCCCTCCCCGCCCTCTTCCCGAATGAGAGCCGCCAGCTCATCGGCGGAATGCACACCGGCCTTGGTGTAGATAGCATGCACATGGGAGCGCACCGTAGCCACCGACACCACGAGGGTCTCACTGATTTCCTTGGGGCGGCGTCCCTCGGCCAAGAACCGCAGCACCTCGCTCTCGCGCCCGGTCAGCCCCCAATCTGCGGCCAAAGCATCGCAGCGTTCGGCGTGACGGCGCTCATAGCGGCCGCGGGGATCCTCGTGGGGCAGAAGGCCCCAGACTGTCTTAGCGTAGCGCTCGGAGTTCGTGTTGAAGGTGACGAGCACGAGCAGCACGAACACCGCCGTGCCGACGACGCTGAATACCGCCGCATCCAGCACCACGGTATCATGCACGACCGAGCCGATGACATTGCCAGCCAGAAAGCCCACCGAACGGATGAGAAAGGCGCGCCCGAATACTTGGAAGGGAGCGGCGTGGATAGCGCGGCACACCGCATAGCAGGCGGTGGCCAGAAGCGCGTCGAAGTAGTACAGCGCGCACATCTGCATGATAAGCGCTGGCAGGAACTCAGTGGAAGCCGTCAGGGGACCCAGAAGGGCCGCTACGGTAACCACCGGAAACACGAAGCGATAGAAGCGATTCCATATCCAGGAGACATCCCGAGCATGGCTGGGCGGCATGGTAGCGACGAACAGCGCCAGAGCCACAGCCGCTCCCATGAGAAACGAGCTTACCCGGGCCACCACACCGAGGGGCAGGGCCAACGGCACCACATGCAGAAAACCGAATACCGCACCGTAGGCTCCCACAATGAGGAAGAGCCGCACGCAGAGCGGACCACGACGCAGAACGCCGCCAAGCTGGACGAACGATGGCATCGCGCCGGCCTCCTCCCGCGCCTCGCTGCGCCAACCACTTGCAAGAGCGCGCGGAGTTGCGCTCGTGCCAGATGGCCCTTCAGCCCCATCGTCCCCGCGAGGCCCCTGGCAGCGAATGGGCAGATAGGCCACCGCCTCGTAGGCGGCCACAAGGCAGGATCCCGGCCGCGTCGCGCGCGCCGTGGCGAACGCTGCTGCGCCCACCAATCCCAAATGCAAAAACTCCGATACGACAAGGGGCGCGTTGGTTTCCAGCACACTGAACAGTCCCTGCACGATCAGGGTCGTGCCCCCAATAACCGCCACCACCGACAGCAGGAATTGCCGCGGAGAGAGTACGGAGGCCGTCTGACTGGCCGCCACAAAGAACATCGCCCCCGATGCGGCGCCCACGAACTGCACCACCACAACGGCGAACAACGGGCCGGCGCCGCCCATGAGCCAATAGAACGCCAGCACGTCTACAAACTGTACGACGAAGAAGACGAGCCACGCCGTCATGTCGCGGATGCTGAGGGCGAACCGCGGGCCCCATGCCTGGGTAAGGGCGTAGCCGAACACCAGGCCCAGCGAATGGGCGTCGCACGAGTAGGCGCGCACGTTCACAGGCGAACCCGCCAGCACCACATAGCCGAGCTCCCAGCTCGCCGATTCGTGCAGCAGCATGGCCGAGGACACGAGGGCCACCATCGCCGTCAACGTCCACCCGAGCCCCGAGGGGGCCGCACTCCGACCGTTTCGAGGCGTATCCTCCGACGATCTCCGCTCCTCTCGCTCCCCTCGCATCACGCCGATCCCCTCTCGCGTCCTCGAGCTCTTTCTATCCGACTTCATCATATCACCGGGCATTTCTGGCGAATCAACAAGAGTTGTTGAGACGGCATGAAAAGATCAACAACCCTTACTGATTTCAAGGGGAGGCTCCTTCCCTATGGTGGGAGCAGCCCGCAGCCCAAGTAACGGAAAGAAAGATGGCGCGGGCCCGAATAAATCGAGAAAGGAGAGGAACATGGGGAAGAGGGAAGCCATGCGGTTCTCGAAGCTCGCTATGGCGCTCGCCATAGCCGCCGCGGTGCTCGCCATAGCGCTCGCGCTGTGGGGGTGCGCCCCCAAAGCCACCACGCCCGCCACGGGGACAGCCGAGGAGGGGGGCGCCCCGGCAGAGGAGATCGAGGGAATGTGCCCCGACTTCACCGAGAAGTCGGCGGGCAACTTCAACGATACCTTCAGCACCACCGATATGCTGAACGCCGGCAACCGCGGCTGCAACTCATGCCACGAAGATCTGTGGGACGTTATGAACATGAAGGATGGCTACAGCCACATCCTGACCCATGTGGGCTACGACAAGGCACTGACCTATCAGGACTGCGAGCCCTGCCATCGAGGCCACACGGCGCTCACCGGACCCTATCTGGGCGATCTCATTCACGCAAGCCATTACGGCAGCGCCGCCTTCGTGGAGGCCAACGGAAACTGCTGGAGTTGTCATGCCATGAACTCCGCCGGCGGTCAGGGCGATTACCAGATGATCCTGTGGGATGATTTCTACGACGAGCCGGCCCTGGGCGGCTATCCCAACATCGACGGCAACGAGATGGAGCAGAACTGGGTCGACTCCCGCGGCTTCTTCGGCGGCTTCATCAACGGCATGACCCAGGACAGTGCCCCGACCCTCGACGTGAAACTCGACCAGGCCGTCACCGATCATGACGACGTTTTCATCGTGAACAACTGGGGCCCCGAGGTCACCGAGAAGAACGGCGAGCCCTTCAGCTTCGATGCCGTGTGCGACGAGAACAACACCGTGAGCCTGACTGGCGTGAAGAACCCGCGCTCTTTCACTAAGGCCGAGTTGGAGGCCATGCCCCAGACCGAGTTCACCATGGCGCTGGCCTGCGCCACCAACGGCCGCGGCGGCTCCCTCGTGTCCAACATCCCCATGTCGGGCGTGTCGGTGGCCTACCTGATCGAGCAATGCGGCGGCCTGGCCGAGGGCGTGAACGCTGTGAACGCCACCGGCGCCGACGGCTGGCAGGCCTTCCCGCCCATGAATCTGGAAGCGAGCACCTACACCGAGGATGCCTACATCGCCCTGAAGTACTACGGCGAGGACTTGAGTGACGACGACGGCGCCCCTATGACGCTCGTGTCCCTGGGCAACCCCGGCGCCCGGCAGGTGAAGCACATCCAGTCCATCGATTTCACCCAGGACGAGAGCTACTTCAAGGGCCCGATGATGGCCGAATCCGACGAGCCCTCCCCAAGCTACCCCATCAACGGCATGTGGTTCCAAGAGGACGGCATCACCGCCAAGGTGGGCGAGCCGGTGAACCTCACCGGCGCCGTGTACAGCTGGAACCGCGTAGTGGGTGATCTGGCCAGCGTGTCCTTCAGCTTCGACATGGGCAAGACCTGGCAGGAGTTTCCCGTTAGAGACCAGATCACGAACTTCGATCCCTTCCAGTGGGTCACCTACTCCATGGACTGGACGCCCGCCGAAGCCGGCAAGTACCAGGTGAAACTGCAGGCCACTGATGTGAATGGCACGCAGATGAAGAAGCCCGTCACGCTGTTCGTGAACGTGGAAGAGTAGGAAGGATTTACCGTCATGCACAAGGACACTCTGAAGATCGTTGGCAGCGCCCTATCCGCCGTCGCCCTCGTCTCCGGCGGTGCCACCATGGCCGTCGCCGCCCCCGCCGATGCCCCCGATGCAGGGTCGACACCCACCGCTGTCACGGCCCGGGAGGCCGCCGGCTCTACCGTTGTAGAGGCCGTTCCCGTCGAGGGGACCTTCTCCTTCGACCAGGGCTCACTGACCGCCACCGAGAGCATCGCCGGTGTGTTCGCGAAGGCAGCAGCCGTGCTCTGCACCGCCATGCCCGCCTACGAGACCCAAGCCGCGAGCGCCATTGACGTGAGCGCTCCGGGCGGCGCCTCCTTTACGGCCACAGTTGATGAAATGGCCAGCGAGGAGGGGGCCGAGAGCTACATCATGGCCTGTTCCTGCGCGAGCAACGTCCCCGGCGGCGGTGCCATCGCCAATGCCGAGGTGGAGGGTGTGAGCCTGGCCACGATCCTGAAGATGGCCGCCGCCTAAGGGCACCCCATCCCCCAGCACCCATCGGGGCCCGCGGCGCCTCTCCCTCCCGTCCGCGCCACGCTCCCACACGCAAAGCGCCCCCGCCTCGGATGAGGCGGGGGCGCCGTTCGTTCAGCCTATCGCGTGAAAGCGACGACTAGCTGGCGAAGATCTCGATGGTCTCGCCCTCGGCCAGGGTGACCATGGCCTTCTTCCAGGTGCGGGTACGACCCTCCTGGTAGCGAACGCGCTTCGGCTTCGACTTCACGTTCAGGGTGTTCACCTTGACCACCTTCACCTTGAAGATAGCCTCGATGGCCTGGCGAATCTCAACCTTGTTGGCATCCTTGGCCACCTCGAAGGTGTACACGTTGTTCTCCATGGCATCGTAGCTGTGCTCCGTGATGACGGGGCGGATGATGACGTCGCGGGGATTCTTCTCCATTATGCAAGCACCTCCTCGATGCGGGCCAGGCACGGCTCGGCGATGACGAGCGTCTTGTTGTCGATCAGCTCGTAGGTGTTGATATCGCCCACCGGCAGGATGTTCACCTCGGGGATGTTGCGGAAGGACAGGAACGCCTCGATGTCCTCGTTGCCGATGACCACGCAGATGCGCTTGCCTTCCAGACCCAGGGCCTTGATCAGCGCCACGGCGTCCTTGGTGCAGGGCTTCTCGAAGTTGAAGTCCTTGACCACCACGAGTTCGCCGTCGGCCAGCTTCGCGGACAGGGCGCTGCGCATGGCTAGCTTGATCTCCTTCTTGTTGACCTTCTGGTCGTAGGAGCGGGTGTGCGGGCCGAACACAGTACCGCCGCCGGCCCACTGGGGAGCGCGGATGGTACCCTGGCGGGCACGACCGGTGCCCTTCTGACGCCACGGCTTCTTGCCGCCGCCGCGGACCATGCCGCGGGTGCGCGTGTTAGCGGTGCCCTGACGCCAACCGGCCTGCTGCGCCTTCACCGTGCGGTGCATGACAGGCACGTTCGGCTCGATACCGAACACGGCGTCGTTCACATCGACCGTGCCAGCGGCAGCGCCCTTCACGTCCTTAATCTCAATAGTTGCCATAATTTCTGTAACTCCTTGTTACCGATCGATTCACTAAGCCATGCGCACGCGCACGATGCCGTTCTTGCCACCGGGGACAGCGCCCTTCACGAGGATCAGGTTCTGCTCCTCGTCGATGCGCACGACCTCGAGGTTCTTCACGGTCACGGTATCGCAGCCCATGTGGCCCGGCAGGCGCAGGCCCTTGAACACGCGAGAGGGCGTGGCGCACTGGCCGACGGAACCGGGAGCGCGGTGGAAGTGCGCACCATGGCCGCCCGGGCCGCCGCGGAAGCCGTAGCGCTTCATGACGCCGGCAAAGCCCTTACCCTTGGACGTACCGGTGACGTCCACCTTCTTCACCTCGGCGAAAGCGGCCACCGTCTGGGTGTCGCCCACCTTGTACTCGCCGGCGTTCTCCACGCGCACCTCGCGCAGATAGCGCTTCGGCTCGGCGCCCTGCTTGTCGAAGTGACCCTGCATGGGGCGGTTCACGCGGCGCGGCTTGATGTAGCCGAAGCCCATCTGCACGGCCTCGTAGCCGTCGGTGTCCACGGTCTTCACCTGGCACACCGTGTTCGGCTCGGCCTGGATGACCGTCACGGGGACGATGCGGTCGTCCTCGTCGAAGATCTGGGTCATGCCGATCTTCTTGCCATAGATAGCGTTAATCATGTCCCAAACCTCCTTTACAGCTTGATCTCGATGTCAACGCCAGCGGGGAGATCGAGACGCATCAGGGAATCGACCGTGTTGGGGGTCGGCTCCAGGATGTCGATGAGGCGCTTGTGGGTGCGCATCTCGAACTGCTCGCGGGAGTCCTTGTTCACGTGGGGTCCGCGGATGACGCAGTACAGATTGCGCTCCGTCGGCAGCGGAATAGGACCGGAAACCTTGGCACCCGTCTTCTGAGCGGTGTCGACGATGAGGCGCGTGGACTGATCCACGATCTCATGATCGTACCCCTTCAGGCGGATGCGAATCTTCTGACTTGCCACTTACATTACCTCCAAATAGAAGTTGCTGACGGGCGCCCTAGGCGTTGCCGCCGGCCTTGCTGATGATCTCGTCCTGCACGGACTTGGGCACGGGCTCGTAGGAGTCGAACTGCATGGTGTACACCGCGCGGCCCTGGGTGCCGGAGCGCAGGTCGGTCGCGTAGCCGAACATGTTGCCCAGCGGGACCTTCGCCTCGATGACGACCGAAGAGCTGCGCTGCTCCTGGCCCTGGATGAGGCCGCGGCGGGACGGGATATCGCCCATGACGAAGCCGGTGTACTCCTCGGGAGTCTCCACCTCGACGGCCATGACCGGCTCGAGGATGACCGGGTTGGACTTGCGCAGGGCGTCCTTGATGGCCATGGAGCCGGCCACCTTGAAGGCAGCCTCGGAGGAGTCAACGTCGTGGTAGGAGCCGTCGATGAGCTCGACCTTCACGTCCTCGACCGGGTAGCCGGCCAGAACACCAGAGTTCAGCGCCTCCTGGATGCCCTTGTCGATGGAGGGGATGTACTCCTTGGGCACCACGCCGCCGACGATCTTGTTGACGAACTCGTAGCCCTTGCCGGCCTCCTGCGGGTACATGTTGATGACCGCATGGCCGTACTGGCCGCGACCACCGGACTGGCGCACGAACTTGCCCTCGGCGTTCAGCACCTCGTGGCCCGGACGCTCGCGGTAGGCAACCTGGGGCTTGCCCACGTTGGCCTCCACCTTGAACTCGCGCAGCAGGCGGTCGACGATGATCTCCAGGTGCAGCTCGCCCATGCCGGCGATGATGGTCTGGCCGGTCTCGTGGTTGGTGGACACGCGGAAGGTCGGGTCCTCCTCGGCCAGCTTGGCCAGGGCCACGCCCATCTTGTCCTGCTCGGCCTTGGTCTTGGGCTCCACGGCGATGTCGATAACCGGATCGGCGAACTCCATGGACTCCAGGATGATCGGCGCGTTCTCGGCGCACAGGGTGTCACCGGTGGAGGTGTCCTTCAGGCCCACGACGGCGACGATGTCGCCGGCCTGGCAGGCGTCGATGTCCACGCGCTGGTTGGAGTGCATCTGCAGCAGACGCCCGATGCGCTCCTTCTTGCCCTTCACGGCGTTCAGCACGTAGCTGCCCGCGTCCAGGGCGCCGGAGTAGACGCGCAGGTAGGTGAGCTTGCCCACGTAGGGGTCGGTCATGATCTTGAAGGCCAGGGAAGAGAACGGGGCCTTCACGTCTGCGGGGCGCTCCTCCTCGGCATCGGTGTCGGGGTTGGTGCCCTTGATGGCGGGGATGTCCACGGGGGACGGCATGTAGTCGACCACGGCGTCCAGCAGCTCCTGCACGCCCTTGTTCTTGTAGGCGGAGCCCACGAACACGGGGTTGATCTGGCAGGCGATGACACCCTTGCGGATGGCGGCCTTCAGCTCCTCGACGGTGACCTCTTCCTCCATCAGGACCTTCTCCATGAGGTCGTCGTCGCAGTCGGCGGCGGCCTCCAGAAGCTCCTGGCGGTACATGGCGGCATCATCGGCGAATTCGGCCGGGATGGCATCCATGGGCTCGGGGTAGGTCATGCCCTTGTCGTCGGCCTTGAAGTCCCACGCGGTCATGGTCACCAGATCGATGACGCCCCAGAAGTTGTCCTCGGCGCCCATGGGGACCTGAGCGGCCACGGCCTTGGCGCCCAGACGATCGCGCATGGTCTGGATGGCGCGGAAGAAGTCGGCGCCCACGCGGTCGTACTTGTTGATGAAGGCGATGCGGGGCACGCCGTAGCGCTCGGCCTGGCGCCACACGGTCTCGGACTGCGGCTGCACGCCGGCAACGGCGTCGAACACGGCCACGGTGCCGTCGAGCACGCGCAGGGAGCGCTCCACCTCGGCCGTGAAGTCCACGTGGCCGGGGGTGTCGATGATCTGGAAGCGGTACTCCTTACCGTCGGCCTTGCCGCCGGGGTACTTCCAAAAGCAGGTGGTGGCGGCAGCGGTGATGGTCACGCCGCGCTCCTGCTCCTGGACCATCCAGTCCATGGTAGCGGCGCCGTCGTGCACCTCGCCGATCTTGTGAGTCTTGCCCGTGTAGTAGAGGATGCGCTCGGTCGTGGTGGTCTTGCCTGCATCGATGTGGGCCATGATGCCGATGTTGCGCGTATCCTTCAGATCGATTTTAGCCATATATCACACCAGCCTTAGAAGCGATAGTGCGAGAACGCACGGTTGGCCTCGGCCATCTTGTACATATCCTCGCGCTTCTTCACGGCGGCGCCGGTGTTCTCGGAAGCGTCGATGATCTCGTTGGCGAGACGCTGGATCATGGTGTGCTCCTTGCGCTTGCGCGAGAAGTCGACGATCCAACGGATGGCCAGGGTGGTGGCGCGACGGGAGTTGACCTCCATCGGCACCTGGTAGGTGGCGCCGCCCACGCGCTTCGGCTTGCACTCGAGGGTGGGGCGCACGTTGTCCATGGCCTTCTTGAACACGGCCAGCGGATCCTCGCCGGTCTTCTCGGCGACGAGGTCGAAGGCGCCGTAGACGATGTTCTCGGCGATGGACTTCTTACCGTCAAGCAGGACCTTGTTGATCAGCTGCGTGACGAGACGGTTGTTGAACTTTGCGTCCGGCTGCGTTTCGCGGCGGACTGCTGCTGCACGACGCGGCATGTAGTTTCTCCTTTTGCTTCTGCGCGCTTCGGGACGGTGCCCCGTCCATTAGGCCGAACACGCTCGGCCCGCGCGGCTTAACGAATGTTATTTCGGGCGCTTGGCGCCGTAGCGGCTGCGGGCCTGCTTGCGGTTGTCCACCGCAGCGCAGTCGAGCGCCGCGCGGATGACCTTGTAACGGACACCGGGAAGGTCCTTTACACGGCCGCCGCGGATGAGCACCATGGAGTGCTCCTGGAGGTTGTGGCCCTCGCCGGGGATGTAGGCCGTGACCTCCATACCGTTGACGAGACGCACACGGCAGACCTTGCGAAGAGCGGAGTTCGGCTTCTTCGGGGTGGTGGTGTACACGCGAGTGCACACGCCGCGCTTCTGCGGGTTACCCTTGAGAGCCGGGGTCTTCGACTTGTCGACCGACTTCTTGCGGCCCTTGCGGACCAGCTGGTTGATTGTAGGCAAGACTCTTTTCCTTTCCTTTTATCCACGAGCTTACACTGCACAAAACAAACGCCTCGGCGAGGCGCGACGGAGCATATTACGGGGGTTCAGGCCGTGTGTCAAACGCCACGCACCCGGGCGTATCTATATCCTCCGACGAGCGGCACAAAATGTTCACATTTGGCTGGGCCCGCGAGGAAGTCGATTGAAAGAGCCAGGGGAAACTGCCGTTCGCCAGGGAGGACCGACGTTCAGCGGGGAGGCCGCGCGGCACTCAGTCCTCGTCGATCCCCTCATCGCCGAATGTGGCCACCAGATCGATAAGCTCGGCCTTGGAGTGAACCCCCAGCTTCTGGTAGATGTGGCGACGATGGGTGATCGCGGTACCCTCGGCGATGAAGAGGGACTCCTGCACCCGAACCAGACCGTGGCCGCGTGCCAAAATCCCCAGCACCTCCGCCTCGCGATCGGTCAGCGCGTAGGCCTCGACCACGGCAGCTACCCGCTCGTCGAATGATGCGCCGTCGTCGGCAGGCTCCGCCTCCTTGCCCCCTGCGGCAGTTACAGCCTTTTTGTAAGCCCTAGCCAAACCTCCACGCGTGAGCACCACATCCGACGCGATAACGGCAAGTACCATGGCTGCAATTGCCGTCACGCTCACATGACCCTGGATATCGAAGCTCTCCATCATAAGCGCCAAACTCGACCCCGAAGCCGCGCCCAAAGCAAGCGCACCTAAGGCCACGCCCCACACAAGGGCAAAGGGCGCGCGAATTTGTCCGGCCGCCTCCGCCGCTACCCCCGCCATCAAAGAAAGATATATCCACAGGGCCACCGCCGAGGCTCCCATGGCAAAGCGCAGGGAAAACTCGCTTCCGGCATCGAAGGGGTAGAAGGCCACAAGTACAGGGATGACCGCGAAGCGCAGAATGAGCAGCCAGCTGAATCCCTGATTCAGCACCGCCCTCGCCACAAGCACGGCCGCGAGTGCGACAACGACGCCGCCAAGGCTCAACAACCACGTCCACGACAGTGCGTGACCGTGACGTGCAATGAGAAACTGAGTGATCATCATGGCAAAGACGAGGCCGAACAGTCCGTAGGACACGGCAATGCGGGCAAAAGCCCCTCTCAGCCGCGCCGTCGGCAAAGGAGCCCCTGCAGGACTCGCACCGTGAGACGCCGATACTAGGAACAGCACATTAGAGGCAACCGAGAGCACGACGACCGCTGCAAGCAGAGACCAATGGATGCCCATGGACTGGGCGAAGGCCGCCAGCAGGCAGGCGGCGAGCACAATGAGAAAGGATGCCCGAGAGCGCGCGGGGGCGTCCAACCGCCCGAAGCGCTCGCTCCATGCCATGGAGAGCAAGCCGCCACCCAGGCCGAGCAGCGCGCCGGACATGATGCGCAAAACTGCGACCGCCACCGAGCCGTCCTGCTCGGGAACAAGTAGAAGCGCTGCGCCAACAATGGCCGCCAGTGTTCCCGCAAACGCCCCGTAAACGCCTCGAGCCCACTCCCCCCTCCAGCGAGCGAAGGATGCTCCGCACGCCGTCGCCCCCAAAACGACGAGATAAGAGAAGAGAAGGGGGTTCAACCCCGACAGCGCCAGGGCGCCGCCCCGATACATGTCGGCGATCACGCCGACAATGAGAAGCCACGTTTGAGCGCCAACGCACCCGACAACAACCAAGAGTACGCCCTTTGCGGAAGCGCCTTCCGACCCTTGGGACGGCAGTGCGCCGCCATCCTTCGTCATTCCTACCATCGTCGACCCTCCCGTATCGATGTGCGGTCAAAGGGCAGTATAGCAAGGGCAAGGCCGGCAACCGACCACAATCCGACCTACGTCATCCCGCTCTCTACCTGGCCTTTCATCCCTTTTAGATGATGGGGTACCACCAAAATAATCTGCCTTGTCCCGCGAAGCATCGGCTTTGGATGATGGCATTTCGGTACCGGGGACGCACAATGCCGCCCAGCGGATTCAATCCGGCGGGACGACGAGAGAGCCGCCGGAGCCACTTGGAAGGAGAGGAACATGGCCCACGTATCCCTGCGCAAGATCGCTCTTGCCTCCGCCGTCGCGAGCGCCATCGCGCTCATGTCCCTGGGGACGGTCGGCTGCGCCCCGAAAACGGCGAATCTCAGTGAGACGGACACAGGCTCGCAGACAGAAGCCGACGAGAGCGCCGTAATGACGGGGGACTTCACGTTCTCCGCAGACGCCGACTGCGCCACCTGCCACAGCACCGAGGGCGACTCTCTCGGCGACGCGACCATGCCCGCATCCAACCATGCGACGCAAGAGTGCACCACCTGCCATAGCGACGTCGACGGCCTCGCGACCGCCCACGATGGCGTGCAGTTCGGCGACAAGACGCCCAAGCGACTGAAGACAACCACCGTCGATACCACCGCCTGCTTCAGCAGCGGCTGCCACGGCAGCCAGGAGGATCTGGCCGCCAAGACCGAATCCTGCGCCGTTCTCACCGACACCAACGGCACCGTGGTGAACCCCCACGCCCTGCCCGAGAACGAAGATCACACGACCATCGACTGCGGCAGCTGCCACAGCATGCACTCCGACGACGCCATCGAGAACACGGCGAAGAAGGCATGCAAGGGCTGCCACCACATGGACGTCTACGAGTGCAACACCTGCCACGAGTAAGACAGCGCTTTTCATTGAACCCGGTTCCGCCCGGCCCCGTCAATCCCTCCCTCTGCGGGGCCCGGGTGCGGCCATTCCCACTTCAGCATCATCCGCATTCCGGCGGATGGCATAGCAAGCCTTGTTAAGGAGGAAAACATGGAGGAAGTATCTCGCCGCTCTTTTCTGAAGGGCTCCGCCCTGGCCGCCGCCGGCGTTGCCGGCGCCGCCGCCCTGGCCGGGTGCGCCGGCAACGACGCCGCGCTGTCTGAGACCGGCAGCACCCCCGAGTGGATGCCCGCGACCTGGGACTACGAGACCGACGTTTTGGTAATCGGCTACGGCGGAGCGGGCCTGTGGGCCGGCATCACCGCCTTCGACGAGGGCGCCCAGGTGCTCTACCTGGAGAAGTCACCGTTCCGCGGCGGCGGATCCTCGTCCATCAACATGGGCCAGTGGACCGCCCCCCACGATGCCGACGCAGCCGCCCAGTTCGCCTTCGAGGCCTTCCACGGCCAGACCCCCATGGAGGTCTGCCAGGCCTGGGCTGAGGAGGCCGTGCAGAACCCCGACTATGCCGACGAATACGGTCTCGAGTACACCCTGGGCGACAGCCCCCGTGCCGAGTACAACATCTTCACCGGCTACGAGGAGATGTACATCGGCTCCGGCGACGGCTACGGTGCCGGCTTCTTCGAGGCCATGGACCAGCATCGCCAGGACCGCGGCATCGAGGTGCTGTTCGACTGCCATGACGAGGAGCTCATCCAGAACCCAATCACCAAGGAGATCATCGGCTGCTACACCCTCATGGGCGCCGACGAGACCCCCAAGGCCGTGAAGGCCTCCAAGGGAGTCATCCTGTGCACCGGCGGCTTCGAGTTCAACGAGGAACTGCAGGCCAAGTACTTGAAGTGCTACCCAATGCGCGGCTTCTACGGCTGGAAGTACAACACCGGCGACGGCATCACCATGGCCCAGAAGGTGGGCGCCGACCTGTGGCACATGCAGCAGGTCTGCGGCGGCGACGACGCCTGGTTCGACGATCCGGAGATCGTACCCGGCGGCGTGTCCGTGGGCAGCCCCACCCCCAACTACATCAAGGTGAGTCGTCTCGGCGAGCGCTGGGGCAATGAGGAAATCTTCAGCCCCCACGGCGGCTGGAAGCCCTACGCCAACTTTGACGAGGAGATCTGTGACTTCGACCGTATCCCCTCTTGGTACATCTTCGACCAGACCTCCTTCGACGGCGGCTCCTGGGGCGGCATGGTCGGCGGCGCGGCCACCGAGAATGGCGGCATGGGCATCGGGTATATGACCGAGGGCCTCGATCCGGAGCTCGGCGGCTGGGCCGGCTGGTCCGCCGACAACAAGTGGGAGCTCGAGCGCGGCTGGATCACCACCGGGGCCACCCTGGACGAGCTGGCCGCCAACATCGCCGCCAGCAAGTGGGATGACAAGATGGACGCTGAAAAGCTGAAGGCCTCGGTCGCCCGTTGGAACGAGTTGTGCGACAAGGGCGTCGACGAGGACTTCGGCCGCGAGCAGCTGGCCAAGGTAGAGACCGGCCCGTTCTACGCCATCCCGCTGTACCCAGGCATCTGCAACACCATCGGCGGTGCTCGCCGCAACGAAAACGCCAACATCGTTGACCCGAGCGGCAATCCGATTCCGCGCCTATACTCCGCCGGCTCGTTCGGCAACATGAACGGCCACACCTACGCCATCACCGGCGGCAACGGCTCCGAGAACTGGTGCGTTGGCCGCATCGCTGGCCGCAACGCCGCCGGTCTTGAGTCCTGGGACGCTACGGCTGAGGCCTAAGCCCTCGCCCGGCGCTAGCAAGCACAAGCGGGCCCGCTCGTTAGGCGGGCCCTTCTTCTAACAAGAGAGGAGAGGGCCCTGTGACTCAGCTCGAGTTTTCCGTTCCCTACAATGGGGATGCCGACACGCTCAAGCGCCTTATCTCCCTTCAAGGGCGAGGCGGCAACACCATCCGCGAGATCTACCTGAACGCACCCCAGGTCATCACCGGCTCGGGGCGCGTCGGAAACGTGACGACCTTGGACGAGTTCGTCGAAGTGGTCGGAATCATTCGCGAGGCGGGCATCCGCGTCGACATCACGATGAACTCCACCTGCGACGGCGGGGACTGGTACGAGAAGGAGACCCTTGATCGTCAGATCGGCTTCATTCGCGACATGCACGAACGGCAGGGCGTGGAGGCAATCACGCTCGCCAACCCCTTCCTTATCGGGCAGGCACGCGAGGCGTGCCCCGACTTGGAAATCAGCGCCTCGGTTCTCGCTGACATCGACTGCTTCTCCCGTGCCGAGGCCTTCGCGCTGGCAGGGGCTACCACCATGACGATGGACACGAGCGTCAACCGCGACCTGAAACTTTTGCGGCAAATTCGAGAGAAACTCGGCGTGGTGCTCAAGCTCATGGTGAATGAGGGATGCCTAAACAAGTGCCCCTTTCGCAAGTTCCATATGAACCTTATCTCGCATAAATCCCAGGAGGAGCGCGACGAGGGCACCTCGTTCTCCTTCGCCTGCGGCGACATCATCGGACGCGATGCCGGGCAGATCTTCAAGTCGAACTGGATCAGACCCGAGGATCTGCGGCGCTACGAGGACATCACGAGCTTTTTCAAAATCGTCGGCCGTGACATGATGCCGAGCAAGGTGCTCCGCTGCACGGAGGCCTACCTGGACGAGTCCTACGACGGCAACCTCTTCGACCTGCTGTGCAGCTCCATCGGATACTACGGCATCGAATTCCGCGCGCATATCGACAACAAGGCGCTCGACAAGACGAGATTCTTCAAACGCACCTCAACTTGCAACCGTCAGTGCCAGCGCTGCACCTATTGCGTGGATCTGGCAGACGAACTACTCGGGTACGGCTGGATCACGCGCGAGATGCTGGAGGATATGGGCCAGACGCAGATGATCGCTGCCATCGAGGCGCAGTTCGGCGGCGCCTATCCCGTCTGCCGCACCTATTCGAAAACCCCTCTCGAGAACCCCTTTCAACCCCTGTAACGGCAAGGAGGAACCCACATGTCTACGCAAATACGAACCTGGACCGAACACTGCAACGCCGAGGGCGAGCCCTTGCGCTGGGAGCTCGCCATCAACGACCGCCCTGTCCCGGGCGGCTACATCGAGAAGACCGCCGACGGCTTCGAGATTCATTACCCCCACCTCGCATCTAAGACGCATGCCACCCTCGATGAGGCGAAGCGCTGTCTGGAGCTCGCGCCGCCGATTTCGACGGCGGGACTTAAGGTGGAGAAGATAGCCAACGAGGACAGCGACCTCATCTCAACCACCGAGGCCGGCGAGATGCTTGGCATAAGCCGCTTCCGCGTGAACGCCATGGTTGCCTCGGGCGTGCTACCCGGCCGCCGCGACAACGGGAAGATTCTTGTGGATCGCGCCGCAGTGGAGCGCAAAGCCGCCCAGGGCTCCTCCGAGGGACCACAGGGGAAGTTCGCGAGCCTCTTCCTGTTCTACGCCCCCGCCGACGAGCGCGTTCAATACGTAGCCGAGCTTGAAGCCGACAACGTCGATACCATCGAACGCGCCCGCACCTTCGTTCAGGAGGTCATGGAAGACGACAGCGACGATGCCGTGGAAGTGCGAGACTACCTGCGCATGCGCAACTTCCTGCGCAACCATGAGAACGAGTTCGAGTTCAGCCACGCGACCTTCGCGAGTCTTGCCCGCGAGCGTACCCAACGCGTCTCGCTACGCGTTTCGGAGCTCGTCGTCTGATCATTTGCCCCCTCTCTAGCCACCCCCATATCCTTTTCAGCCACAACGGAGATCCGCCCGCCTGACCGAACGTGGTCGCGTAAGCGAGGGAATCTCCTTACTCGAACTGCTGGACAGGGGAAGCTATGCAAAACGTGCATTTTTCAGCAAAATCATTTTAGGTGATCTACCTGCCATTATGTCGCATATTGTCAGATCAGCGCGATGCAGGAAAATGCACGTTTTGCACTATTTGACGGCGTACTCGGCGATGATGGCCTCCACATAGCGGGCCATGGCACGTAGATCGGCCAGCTCGATGTACTCGTCGGTGGAATGGAAGTTGGTCATGCCGACGCCGAGCGTGATGGCGTCGGCCCCCTTGGTGCCGAGCACGTTGGCGTCGGCGCCGCCGCCCGAGATGGCGCGCCGGGGCTCAAGGCCGGACGCGTGGGCCGCTGCGGCGAGGTGCTCCACGATGGCGTCGCCCGACTCGTGCACAACGGCGGGGTAGTCCAGTTCCCAGGCCACCTCCACCTGGCCACCGAGCTGGGCGGCCGCGTCCTCCAGGGCCGCCGTCATGGCGTCGCGCTGGGCGAGCACGCGGTCCTCGTAGAGCGAGCGGCACTCCCCCTCCAGAGTCACGGCAGCCGGCACGATGTTCACGGCCACGCCGCCCTCGATGCGGCCGATGTTGGCGGTGGTGCACTCGTCGATGCGCCCGAGCGGCATGGCCGCCACCGCCGCCGCGGCGATCTGGATGGCGGATACCCCCTCTTCCGGCTCCACCCCGGCGTGGGCGGCGCGGCCCTCGATGCGGGCGCGCAGCGTCCAGTGGTAGGGCGCTCCCATGATGATAGTGCCCGGCGCCCCGTCGGCGTCCAGCACGAACAGCGGCAGCGCGCCGTCGTCCCCCGCAGCAGCGAGCAGCCCCTCGCATTCCGTATTCCGCGAGGCCGCTGGAAGATCGGCCGGCCACACGAGCGCGTCGTCGGCCAAGGCGGAGGAGCCAAGCAGGCTCTGCTCCTCGCAGGTGGTGAGCAGCACCGTGATGTCGGGACGGGGCGAGCCCGTTTCCAGCACCGAGCGCAGGCCCTCGAAGATGGCGGCGATGCCAGCCTTGTCGTCAGCCGAGAGGATGGTGTCCCCCGCCGAGCACACCACCTCGGCCATACGGCAGGTCACCTCATCGCAGATATGCCGCGTCTCCACCACGGCCTCGATGCCCGCGCAGGGCTTCACCGTGTCCAAATGGGCTGCGAAGGCGATGCGGCCCGGCACCGTGCCCGGCAAGTGGGCGATGAGATTGCCCGTGTCCGACCCGGTCTCCGCCGCCGAGGCGTCGAAGGTGACGAAGAAGCCCATCTCCGCCAGCTGCCCAGCGCAATGGGCAGCCATGGGCGCCTCGTGCCACGAGGGGCTCTCGATGGCCACCATCTCCAGAAACGAATCAAGCACACGCTGGGGGTTCATAGGGTTTCCTTCTTTCCAAAATTCCTAATCTTTTGTCGCAGGGATGCGCCTAAGGAAAAACAGCGAGGGTCCGACAAACGCTTGACGTTGCCCGACCGAGATAGAGCAGGACCCGACCAGGGGGCGAGGGTCCGCGCGCAGATTCCGCAGCGAACGGAACAGTCCAGTGGACTGTTCCGCCGAGCGAGGACTGCCCGAGCACGGCGCCCTTGCCCCCTGATCGGGCCCGAAGGGATGGAGTGAACGAGGTTTACGAGGCGAGAATGGGCGCCGCCACCTGCTTCTTGCGGGAGAGCACGCCGGGCATCCAGTTGCCGCCCTCGCAGCACTCGATCTCGAAGACGCGGTTCACGCGGGCGGGGTCGCCCTCCACGATGAACTGGGAGCCCTCGGCCAGAATGTCGGTGACCAGCAGCAGGGCGAACTCGTAGCCGTTGTCTTCCACAAGTTTCTTCATGTGCGCGCGAATCTCAGCCTCGCGGTTCATCACGCAGGGCAGATCCACGGTCTCGCGCTGGGCGATGAGCACGGTCACGTCGTCGTTGACCTTGAACTCCTTGGAGTCGGCCTCCACGAGCTTGGCGATGGGCATGGTGTCCTCGCCGCCGCGGGTGCGGAAGATCTCCATGCCGAACTCGACGGCGTCGATGCCGAGCTTGTCGGCCAGGAAGTTCACCTGGTCGATATCCACCTGGGTGCAGGTGGGGGACTTCATGATGACCGTGTCGGTGAGGATGGCGGACAGGAGCACCCGGGCGATGGCGTCGGGCAGCTCGATGCCGGTCTGGCGGAACTGCAGCGTGACGATGGTGGCCGTGGAACCGATGGGCAGGTTCAGGAACAGGATGGGGTTGGCGGTGGTGATATCGGCGATGCGGTGGTGGTCGATGACCTCCACGACCTCGGCCTCCTCGATGCCCGGGGCGGCCTGGGCCACCTCGTTGTGGTCCACGAGGATGACCTTCTGGCGCACCGTCTCGCCGTCGCGCTCCTGGGGGTTCACGTTCTCGATGAGCACCGGCTCGGGAATGTCGTTGCGCTCCAAGAGCCAGGCGCTCTCCACGGGCAGCGGCCCCAGGCGGGCGGGCACGTACTCGACGGCCTCGGCCTCGCCGTCGCGGGCGGCCAGGGCGTTCTTCAGGTACGCGTACCCCACAGCGGCGGAAATGGAGTCGTTGTCGGGATTGCGATGGCCCACGACGAGAATCTTGGTGGTCATTGGTGCCCCTTTCTGTTCTTGTACCAATCTCACCTTGTACCAATTTACGGTTTTGAGGCAGTATACCCCTCCCAGCCCCCGGTGGCGATGGGCTATGATAGCGTTCTGCGATGAAAACAAATGCTCGCGCGGCCGACGGCATGGCCGCCGCCCCCGCGAGCGCCCCGGTTCCACGGGCTATTGGGCGGCCGACACCTCGGCCCCCGCGAAAGGAGAAGCATGAAAACCTACGGTCTGCGGGACATTATCGGCCCCATCATGGTGGGCCCGTCCAGCTCGCACACGGCCGGAGCCCTGCGCATCTCCTCCATTGCGCGCAAGCTCTTCGGAGGCAACCCCGAGCGCGTGACCTTCACGCTCTACGGCTCCTTCGCCGCCACGGGCAGCGGCCACGGCACCGACAAGGCCCTCGTGGCCGGCATCATCGGCCTGGCCGCCGACGACCCGGACGTATCGCGCTCCTTCGCCCTGGCCGAGCAGGCCGGCGTGGACGTGGGCATCGTCTGGGACACCGCCACCCCGTGCGACCACCCCAACACCGTGGACGTGCACTGCGAGGACGGCGCCGGCAACGTGCTCGATATGCGCGGCGTCTCCATCGGCGGCGGCGCGGCGGTCATCCGCCGCATCAACGGCATCGACGTGGACATCACCGGCGAGCACACGAGCGTCGTGGTGCACCAGCACGACGTGCGCGGCGTGCTGGCCCACATCTCCTCGGTGCTCGCCAGCTGCGGCATCAACATCGCCACGGCCAACCTGCACCGCACCGAGAAGCGCGGCGACGCCTTCACCGTGCTGGAAACCGACGACGACGTGGACGGCAAGGTGCGCGAGTACCTCATCCTGCACCCGGATATCTTGAACGCCCGCATCATCCCGGCCATGAGCGCCACCGACGGCGAGGCCGTGGCGATACCGGCCGACGCCGACGAGGTGTTCGCCCGCTGGAACTACACGAGCGGGGCGGAGCTTCTGACCCTGTGCGAGCGAGAGGGCGTGACCATCGCCGAGGCCTTCCGCGCCCGCGAGGAGGCCCTGTGCGCCAAACAGGGAGTGGCGGCCGACGTAGACGCCTACCTGGATCGGGCGCTCGCCGTCATGGACGCGGCGGCCACGGTGCCCATCGAGGCCCCGGAGCGTTCCATCGGCGGCCTCATCGGCGGAGAGGCGGCGAAGGTGACCGCGAGCCTGGAGACCGACGACGCCAAGCGGCGCCTCATGGACCCGCTCACGGCCAAGGCGGCCGTGTACGCCCTGGCCACCTTGGAGACCAACGCCAAGATGGGCATCATCGTGGCCACCCCCACGGCCGGCTCCTCGGGCGTCCTGCCCGGCGTGCTGCTGGCCATGCGCGACGTGCGCGGCTATAGCCACGACGAGCTGCGCGAGGGCATCCTCACGGCGGCGGCCGTGGGCTACATCGTGGCCCGCAACGCCAGCGTGTCCGGAGCCGAGGGCGGCTGCCAGGCCGAGGTGGGAAGCGCCGCAGCCATGGCGGCCGCGGCGGCCGTGGCCATGGCCGGCGGCACGCCCATCCAGGCCCTCGATGCGGCCTCCAACGTCATCCAGTGCCTGCTGGGACTCGTGTGCGACCCGGTGGGCGGCCTGGTGGAACTGCCCTGCCAGAAGCGCGACGCCACCGCCGCGCCTTTGGCGCTCGTGTGCGCCCAGATCGCGCTCGCGGGCGTGAGCAACCTCGTGCCCTTCGACGAGAACGTGGCCGTCATGGACAAGGTGGGCCGCGAGCTGCCCATGGAGCTGCGCGAGACCGCCCGCGGCGGCATCGCCACCGCCCCCTCCGCCTGCAGCTTCTGCGCGGGCTGCTAGGAGCACCCATCTCAGGGAGCTGAAACGAGAACTCGCCTAAGAGAAGGGCCCGAACCGCTCCATCGAGCGATCCGGGCCCTTCCGCTGCGGTGCGCCGAAGCCTCCTAGCCGATCTTCACAATGGGGGCGTAGTCTTTCAAGAGCTTCTTGGTCTGACCGGTCTTGGCGAACTTCACGTGTAGGGTGTCGCCGTCCACCTTCACCACTTTGCCGCGGCCGAAGGTCTTGTGGTCCACGGTATCGCCGGCGGCGAAGGCGGCCTTGGCCGCGGCCTTCTTCCCCGCGTTCGGGTTCACCCCGGCACCGACGCGGCCCGACGGGGCCCCGCCCCGCGAGGCGGACCCGCTGCTGGCAGCCGCGCGCCCCGAGCCGGTAGCGGCGCGGTACTCGGCGAAGGAGCGGCCACCGGAACCCGAGGCGCTCGACCGGCCGAACACGCGGCCCTCCCCCGCCTCGGTGCCCGAGCCGGCGATGCCTCGGCGGCTTCCCCGCTTCTCCCAACCGGTGCCGGAGAAGCCCGCCGAGCCCAGGCCCGTGGTCTGGCGCAGTTCGCTCGGGATCTCGCCGATAAAGCGCGAGACCGGGTTCGCATGGGTCTGGCCGAAGATCTGGCGCTGCTGGGCACAGGTGAGGTACAGCTTCTTGCGGGCGCGGGTGATGGCCACGTAGGCCAGGCGCCGCTCCTCTTCCACGGCCGCGGCGTCGCCCACGGAGTTCATGTGGGGGAACAGGGTCTCCTCCATGCCGGCCACCCACACGCAGTCGAACTCCAGGCCCTTGGAGGAGTGCACGGTCATGAGGGTAACGGCCTGGCCGTCCTCGGTCACCGTGTCCAGGTCGGTGCGCAGGCGCACCCACTCGATGAAGTCGGCCAGGGAATCGCCCCGCAGCACCCGCACCGGCTCGGCCTCGGGGCTCTCGCCGGCCGTGGGCGCGGCATAGTCGGCGTCCTCGGCATCGTGGGTCTCCACGAACTCGTCCACAACGCCCAGAAACTCCTGGATGTTCTCGATGCGCCCGCGGGCCTCGTCGGTGCCCTCGGCCTCCAGGGCGCCAATGAGCCCGGCCTGGTCGATGATGCGCTCGATCACCTTCCGCAGATCGCCCCCGTAGCTGGCGCCGTCCTTGAGGACCTGCACGAACTCGCCCACAGCCCGGCGGGTGGCCGGGCGGATGTCCTCGTCCACGATGGCCAGCTCGGCAGCGGTGAGGAAGGGCATGTTCAGCTCGCGCCCGAACTGGTCGATGCGCTCGATGGTGGCCTTGCCGATGCCGCGGCGCGGCACGTTCACCACGCGCTTGGCGGCAATGTCGTCGGCTGGGTTCACCACGAGGGTGAGGTAGGCCATCACATCGCGGATCTCGGCGCGGTCGAAGAAGCGGGTGCCGCCGACGATGCGGTAGGGCACGCCGGCCCGCAGCAGCATGTCTTCCAGCATGCGCGACTGGGCGTTGGTGCGGTAGAACACGGCCATGTTGTTGTAGGACACACCGTCGGCGCAGCGCTTCTCGATCTCGCCGGCGATCCAGCGGCCCTCGTCGCGCTCGTCAGAGGCCATGTACACCGAGATCTTGTCGCCGTCGCCGGACGAGGTGAACAGGCGCTTCGCCTTGCGGTGCTGGTTGTTGGCGATCACGGCGTTGGCGGCGTTCAGGATATTGCCCACGCTGCGGTAGTTCTGCTCCAGCTTCACCACGCGCGCCTCGGGGTAATCGCTCTCGAACTCCAGGATGTTGCGCAGGTCGGCGCCGCGCCACGAATAGATGGACTGGTCGTCGTCGCCCACCACCATGACGTTGCGGTGGCCGGCGGCCAGAAGCATGGTGATGGCGTACTGGGCGCGGTTGGTGTCCTGGTACTCGTCCACCATGATGTAGCGGAAGCGCTCCTGGTAGGCGGCGCGCACGTCCTCGTGCTGCTTGAGCAGCAGGTAGGCGTACAGCAGCAGGTCGTCGAAGTCCACGGCGTTGGCCGCTTTCAAGCGCTCCTGGAGCCGCGTGTACACCTGGGCGGCCACGCGCCCCACCGGGTCGGTGGCCCGGCCCTCGAAGTCGCCGGGCACGATGAGGTCGTTCTTCGCGCTCGAGATGCGGTTCATGAGCTGGTTGACCGGGAAGCGCTTCGGGTCGATGTTCAGCTCGGCCATGATGTCCTTGTACAGGCGCTTCATGTCGTCCACATCGTAGATGGTGAAGCTCTTCGTGAAGCCCAGGCGGTCGGCATCGGCCCGCAGGATGCGCACGCACATGGAGTGAAAGGTGGACACCCACATGCCCCGGGCCCGGCCGCCCACGAGCTGGGCCAGGCGCTCGCGCATCTCGGCCGCCGCCTTGTTGGTGAAGGTGATGGCCAGAATCTCCCAGGGCGCCGCCAGGTTCTGCTCCAGAATGTTGGCGATGCGGTAGGTGAGCACGCGGGTCTTGCCGCTTCCAGCGCCGGCCAGCACGAGCAGCGGGCCCTCGGTGGTGACGACCGCCTCGCGCTGCGGCTCGTTCAGGGTGTCGATGTCGATGGGCACAGGTCCGTCCTTTAACTTCGCAAGCAGGGGCCCTCGGCCCCAGACAACGGGAAAGCCGTCCCGAAGGACGGCTCTCCATTCTATCGCCCCCTGGGGCGCTGCGGCGAAAGACCCATCAAGGTTTCACCGCCTGTTCGATAAACGACGGCCGCGGCTGCCCTAGGTGCCCGTGGAATCCTGCACCGCCAACGGCATCATCCCCGGAGGGGGAATTTCAACGAAATCGAAGCAATTTGCCCAACAATTCCCATCCGCTGGCCCGCGCGGAAAGGGGGAAGGGGCGCAGGCCCTACCATGGGGCCCATGCCATTACGCGAGAAGGAGAGCACCATGGGCGCACACAAGCACCACGAGAACGGGCGGGAACCCGAGCACCGCGAGACCTTCGCCGAGCGCGATCCCTTGGCCGCCGAGGAGCCCGACGTGCTGGAATCGTCGGCCGACGATCCGGAATTCCCCGCCATGGAGGAGTTCGAGGTGGATCGCGGAGGCCCGCAGGCGAACACGCGCAAGCACCCGGGCCTCATCTGGGCCGTCATCGCCATCATCGCCGTCGTGGGACTCTGCATCGCCTTCATGGCGGCCGGCGACTGGATGACCCCCACCCAGGCCGAGCGCGTCGGACAGACGGAGTTCGAGGAGCAGACCGTGCCCGAGGACCTCGGCGCCAATGAGAACCCCGAGGCCGCCGACGCCGAAACCTGGCGCACCATCGTGTCCTAGGGCCCCAGGGCCGCCCTATCAGAACCGCAGACCCGCCTCGCCCCTCGGCCTCCGGAGCGGCGCAGGCGGCGGCTCAGCCGCTCGGCGGCCTATTCGGCGACGATGACGATGGCCTCTTCCTCGCAGCCCTCGGCACCGCGCAGGACGTCGAGGCGGCGGTTGCGGAAGTAGACGACCCAGTTGGCGGCGATGCACACCACGTTGATGACGTAGACTGCGAGCACCCAGTTCAGGTTCCCCGCGGCGAATTTGGCCGCGATGCCGGCGAAGTAGCCGGCGGTGATGAGCGCGATGAACTGCCAGCTCGTGCCCACGGCCGTCGCCGCGCGATAGTTCTTGTAGGCGTTCAACGGCCACGACAGACCGAAACAGATGAGCATGATGGCTTCGAGCACTTCCGCCATAACTCCGACCACTTCCCTTACCTTTGCAGAGGATTCCAACGGGTTTCGATTCTAGGCCCCGCGGCCGCCAGGTCAACCCGCACGGCGCGAGCGGCGCCATCCGTTACCTTTCGGCCACGGCCCTTCCACGGATCCTCTGCTATGCTTACCCCTATGGAAACTTGGTACGACATGCATTGCCACCTCGGATTCGCGCCCGACCCGGCGGCGACCGCCCGCGCCGGCGCCCAAGCGGCCATCGGCGCCTTCTCCTGCACGGTCTCGCCGGAAGAGTACGAGCGCCTCGCCTCCCTCCTGGCCGGCGAGGCCGCCGTGGCCGTGGGGCTCGGCGCCCACCCGTGGCAGATCGCCGACGGCTCGGTGGGCGACGGCTCCCTAGCGCGCTTCTGCGAGCTCGCCGCCGCCACGGCCTTCATCGGCGAGGTGGGACTCGACTTCGCCGGCCCGCGCGAGGACGACGGAAGCCGCGCCGTGCAGACGGCGGCCCTCGAGCGCATCCTCGCCGCCTGCGACGGCGGCGCCCCCAAGCTCATCTCGCTCCACGCCGTGAACGCCGCAGGCACCGTGCTCGACCTGCTGGAAGCGGCCGGCGCGACCCAGCGGCACCGCTGCGTCTTCCACTGGTTCTCGGGCACGTCCGACGAGCTGAACCGGGCCCGCGACCTCGGCTGCTACTTCTCCGTGGGCCCCCGCATGCTGGCCTCGCGGCGCGGGCGCGCCTACGCCCGCCAGATCCCCCTCGACCGATTGCTCTTGGAGACCGACATGCCGAGCCGGGCCGGCGACGGCCTTCCCGCCCCCGTCTGGCAAGCGGAGCTGAACAACGCGCTCTCGGGCATCTCCCAGCTCAAGGCCGTGCCCCGCGACGCCCTCGCCGAGCGCATCGCCGCCACGAGCGCCGCCCTGCTCCGGGCCGGCGACCGCTAGCCCCTCTGGCCCCGATCGCGGCGCAGCCGCTGGTCGCGCCCGAGATCGATCTCGGCCTCCACCCGGTCGATGAGCTCCTGCTGGGAATGGACGCCGAGCTTGTGGTAGAGGCTGCGGCTGTGGGTCTTCACCGTGTCCTTGGTCACCACCAGCTGCTCGGCCACCACCGAGGCGTTGCGCCCCCGGGCCAGCAGCACGAACACGTCGCGTTCCCGCGGCGTGAGGCGGCTCTCCCGCGCCAGGGAATCGCAGGCCGCCTTGAAGGCGCTCGGCCGTTCCCGGTCGTCGGGCCGCACGCCGCCCCAGGCGCCCCACAGCCCCTCGTCGGTGGCGATGAGCAGGCTCACGAGCATGAGCAGGAACAGGGCGATGACGCAGAAGACGGCCCCGGAGAGCACCGCGAACCCCACCGCCGCGCTCACGATGAACCCCACGAGCTGGCCCGCGAACAGCGCCAGCCCCGTCCAGCCGTAGATGGCCGCCCGATCCTCCTTCCCCGTGCGGGCCAGATAGGAGCACAGCGCCCACAGGGTGGCCACGGCGTAGTAGTAGCCGGCCAGATAGACCACCTCGCCCATGGTGAAGTTCACCCCCGACGCATGGCTGGCAACCCCGGGTTCCCGCAGCCCCGCATCGGCCGTCAGCACGAGGAAGCCGAGGGCCATGAGGGGAAATCCCACCACGTAGATGAGCTTGCGGAAGTTCAGCCGCAGCACGCTGGCCCCCACGAGCACCACCGCGGTCGCCAGCAGCATGCCCGCAATGCTCATGAAGCCGTAGAAGTTCTCCACCGCCACGGCCGGGAACAGCCCGTTCAGGAAGCGCAGGGGGCAGAAGGGGTCGGCGCACTTCTCCAGGGACACGCTGCCGTAGAGGGCGTGCAGAAGCCCGAAGGCCATGCCCTGGGCGAAGATGGTCGCGAGCAGCTTTAACCGTTGGCGCCCCGCCCTACCCTCCGGCGACGGGCAGGCGGGGGCGGTCGCCCCATCGGTGCCCGGCCCCAGCGCCCCGAGCGCCCCGGCCGAGACGAGGGGCAGCAGCGAGATGATCGCCGCGCACCAGCTCCGGCCAAGCTGGTAGAGCACCGCGGCGAGGCAGAAGGCCGCCACCATGGCCACACAGACGGCCCCCAGCACGGCCCGGGGGTTACGGGCCCCCACCGCCGTGCCCCAGGATACGAACAGCCATCCCGCCAGCACCCCGGTGCCCACGATGAGGGCCCCGTCGAGCACAGTACGGGCCCCCTCCATGGTTGCGAGCACATAGAGGGCCACGTAGAGCCCCGTCAGCCCCAGCCCGATGGCCGGCGCCGGCGGCCGTCCCTGGCGGCGGCCCAGCAGCAGGTAGGCGGCCGCGGCCGCCACGGCGCTCGTCAGGGCGCAGAGCCAGTAGGCGGAATCGGGCAGCAGGCCGCTCGGCCGGTAGAGGGGCAGGTCGGGATTTTGCAGGGCGGCCCAGAACCACGTGAAGAAGCAGCCGAGGCCGACGGCCCCCGCCACGCCCTGGCGGCGATCCCCCGAAAGCAGTCCCTTCCCCGCTGCGCGCCCCATGGCCGCTCCTCCCCGTGCCCGCGGCCTTCCGCGGCCGCGTTTCCTGAAACCCCTATCGGTCCCATCCTATCACGACGGGGCCTACACCCCCATACCGGGGTGGTATTTCAATCTACCACCAGCGGGGTGAAGTTTCCCCTTTTCCCTCGTCGTAGCATACAACGCAGCCGCTGGCGCCTTGGCGCGACCCCCTTCCCCGGACGCGCCGCCCGGTTCCAGCGGCCCGAGACGATCCCTAGCGAGAGGAGCGGGAATGAGCCTGAATCTGAGCCGGAGGAAGTTCCTCGGCACCATGGCGGGGGCCGGGGCCCTTGCCTCCCTGAGCCTGATCGGCTGCCAAGCGGAAAGCGAGCCGGCAGAGCCGGCCCACGAGCCGGAGGTGCCGCTGGCCCTGACCAACGTGAGCCGAGTGCGCACCACCTGCGGCAACTGCCACAACGACTGCGGCGTCGTCGTCACGGTCTCCGACGGCGTGGCCGTCTCCATCGAGGGCGACCCCGAGCACCCCTTCAACAAGGGAGCCCTCTGCCCGAAGGGCCAGGCCTTCGTGGACGTCATCTACGCGCCGGACCGCTTGCAGTACCCCATGAAGCGCGACCCCCGCTACCGCGGCGACAGCTCCAAGTGGGAGCGCTGCACCTGGGACGAGGCCTTCGCCTACATCGCCGAGCAGCTGACCGCCGTGAAGGAGAAGTACGGCGCCCACACGCTGCTGTACACCAACGGCGCCCCGGTGCAGAACATCGTGCGCAACGCCTTCTGCGAGTTCTACGCCCGCTACGGCACCAACAACATGGTGGGCGCGCCCAACCTGTGCTTCGTGCCGCGCCTCGTGGCCCTGAAGACCACCTACGGCTTCCGCGACGAGGAGGACTACAACAACACCGACCTCATCATCTGCTGGGGCGGCAACCCCTTCGCGTCGCTGCGCCCCGGCGCCTACATGTGCTACGGCAAGCACGGCAACGCCTCCCCCATCCTCGATGCCAAGGAGCGCGGCGCCAAGCTCATCGTCATCGATCCCATCTTCACCGAGACGGCGGCCAAGGCCGACCAGTTCATCCCCATCAAGCCCTCCACCGACGGGGCGCTGGCCAACGCCATGGCCAACGTCATCCTCGCCGAGGACCTCTACGACCACGGGTTCGTGGAAACCTGGTGCCACGGCTTCGACGAGTACCGCGCTTGCATGGAGCAGTACAGCCCCGAGTGGGCCGAGCCCGTCACCAGCGTGCCGGCCGACACCATCCGCGAGCTGGCGCGGCTGTACGCCACCACGGAGCGGGCGGCCCTGCACGAGGGGAACAGCCTGGCGCTGCACAGCAACTGCGTGCAGGCCGTGCGCTCCATCGGATGCTTGCGCGCCATCTGCGGCAAGCTGGACAAGGAGGGCTGCAGCGTCTGCTTCCCCACGGTGGTGGGACACCCCGTGGCCGTGGAGAACGGCAATCCCACGGGCATCAAGACCACGGTGAAGGTGGAGGCCCCCAACGTGAACGCCGAGCGCTACCCGCTGTTCCTGAACGGCCTGCCCGGGGCCCTGGACGCCATCGAGACCGGCGAGCCCTACACGCCCCGGGCCCTCATGGGCTACCACACCAACACCATCATGGCCCAGGGCGACTACCACCGCAACCTGGAGCTGCTGCGCACCCTCGACTTCATCTGCTACACCGAGCTGTTCATGACCGAGACCTGCAACCAGCTGGCCGACGTGGTGCTGCCCGACGTGTCCTGGGCCGAGCGCTACGACTACCGCACCTACCCCTCGGAGCAGGGGGCCGTGGTGGCCCTGCGGCAGCCGGCCATCGAGCCGCTCTACGAGTGCATGACCCCCTACCAGATGGAACTGGGGATCGCGCGGGCCATGGGGCTCGACGCCGACTATCCCTGGTCCACCGACGAGGAGTTCATCGAGTACGCCCTCGCCCCGAGCGGGCTGACCCTGGCCGACTACCAGGAGGATCCGGTGCGCATCGTGGGCACCCACGAGTACCGCAAGTACGAGACTGGCGGCCTGCGCCCCGATGGCGAGCCCGGCTTCGACACCGCCAACGGCAAGGTGCTGCTCGTGAACCTTCCCTTCGGGAAGAACGGCCAGGACCCCCTGCCGAACTACGTGCCCGGCTTCGGCACGCCGGAGGGCAGCCCGGAGCTGGCCCGGGACTACCCGCTCATCGGCACCAACCGCCGCACCGTGCACTTCGTGCACTACAAGCACCGCAACAACCCCTATCTCCTGGAGAACCACCCCGAGCCGGAGCTGACGCTGCACCCCGACGATGCCGCGGCCCGCAGCCTGGCCGACGGCGATGCGGTGCGGGCGCTCTCCCATCGCGGGGAGGCGCGGTTCACCCTGCGGGTGTCCGAGCGGGTCATGCCAGGCGTGGCCTGGGTGGACGGCGGCTGGGGCAATCCGTGGGATGCGCCGGAGAGCAACATGAACGTGCTCGTGGACAACGTCGCCCGCGACCCCATCTCCCAATCTCCGGACATTTCCTCGTTTTTGCTCGAAGTCGTCAAAGCCTAGCGCTTTTGTAAGGAGTGATGTTCCATGACACGTCTCGGAATGGTTATCAACCTGGATCGGTGCATCGGCTGCCATGCCTGCTCGGTGGGCTGCGCCGTGTCCCGGGCCCTTCCCGCCGGCGACCGCTGGTCCTCCGTGAAGGAGTACGTCACCGGCACCTTCCCCGCCCTTGAGATCACCTACCTGCCCATCCTCTGCATGCAGTGCAGCGCCCCCGCCTGTCAGGAGGCCTGCCCGACCGGGGCCACCTACATCGACGGAGAGGGCGTCGTCCAGGTGGACAAGGCCCAGTGCATCGGCTGTGGCGCCTGCGAGAGCGCCTGCCCCTACGGCGCCCGCACGGTGCTGGGGGCCGTGGTGTCGAACCACGGGGACGCCGGTCCCACCCCGCCCGAGGAGCTGTTCTTCGCCGCCCGCACCGAGGGTGTGGCCGAGAAGTGCGCCTTCTGTTCCGACCGCCGCGCCGCCGGCGAGGAGCCCCTCTGCGTGAAGACCTGCGTGGCCGACGCCCGCGTCTTCGGCGACCTGGACGATCCGGCCTCGGCCGTGGCCCAGGCGGCCGCCGCGGGGCGGCGCCTGCTGGAAGACGGGGGCACGGAGCCGGCCGTCTACTACCTCTACACGGGCGGCAACGATCTCGACGAGGCCTTCATGGCCTAGGCCCGCGCCCGTTTTCCCCAGCCTCCGAACGCCCCCGCCGCGCCTCAGGGTACGGTGGGGGCGCCGGCGTCGAGGCGGGCCTCCACGAAATCGATGAGCTCTTGGCGGGTGTGCACATCCAGCTTGCGGTAGAGGTTCTTCCAGTGGCTCTTCACGGTGTTGATGGACACCACGTCCAGGGCGGCGATGTGGGCGAGGGCATAGCCGCGGAAGGCGTAGACGAGGATCTGGGTCTCCCGGGCCGTGAGGCCCCGCTCGGCGGCGATGCGGCGCAGGGTATCGTCGGGAATGGCCCCGTCCTCCTCGGGACGCCGCGCCATCGGGGGCGCCCCGGGTGCCGTCGCGGGCCCTGCGACTTGCGGGGCCGCCGCCCTGGGAGCCGCCTCCTTCTCGGCTCCGGCTGCCCCGGCGGCCTTCTCGCTGCCGCTGGTGTCCTCGGCGCCCTCGTTCCAGTCGGGCGTTCCCTCCAAATCGAAGCTGCGCACCACGAGCACCCCGAGCACGGCCACGAGCGCGAGCACCACGGCCAGGCTGAGGGCCACAGCCAGCACCGGCAGGGCCGTCGGGGCCGTCGTGCCGGCCGCCGCGCACAGGGCGGGCACGAGCCAGCACCCCAGGGAGAAGGCCACCACGACCGGGGCCAAAAACAGCACGGCGAAGTTCCGGTAGGCGGCGCGGCAGTCGAAGGAGTCCCGCACGAGCAGGAATACGACGAGCACCTCCCCGCCGGTCCGGCAGCTCGTGACCACGGCCACCCCGGTGGCCACCACCACGGGCACCCCCGCGCCGAGCATGGCCATGCCGGCGGCCAGGGCCACGGCCAGGCACAGCCCGATGGCGAACGCGGTCTTGCGCTCGTTGGCCGCCCGGTACAGCGCCCCGAAGGCCGCGGCCACCACCGCGATGCTCAGCAGGTACTTCAGCCACAGGGTGTACTCGGGCAGCACCGTGCGCGGCGCGCCCACGAGCACCATGTTCCCCAGAAGCCCGCTGACCACGAGCAGCACGAGCAGCGTCCCCGAGGGCGGCGCGCCGAAGTTCGACAGGCGGGCGAGCACCTCGTCGGGCAGGGCCACGGGCCCCGGTGCGGATTCGTCGGGCCCCTCGTCCGCCTCCGGGCCGCCAGCGCCGAGCCGGTAGCACGCGCCGGCCAGCACCGGCACCATCACGGTGAAGAGCTCGGGAGCCGGCGAGAGGGAGAACATCACGATACCCATGAAGAAGCTCAGGGCGGCCGAGCCGAAGAGCAGGATCATGGTCGTCCCGTCGCTGGGAGTGCCGGTGGCGGCGAGCCGCGTGTACCAGGCGATGAGCACCACGGCGTTTCCCAGGCCGGCCCCGAAGCCCAGCAGGCACGGAGCGGGCGAGGCGGCCGACCACCAGCCCGCAGCCAGGGCAATCCCCTGAAGGGCGAGGGCCGCCGAGGCTCCCCCGGCGCAGCCCATGACGAAGCGGCCGTCCGCCACGAGCCGCCGCATCCGTTGCGGTGCGGCGGCGCAGGCCAGGGCCCCCACAGCGAGGGCGCACACGAAGGCGAACAGCGCGGGGCTCTGCTCGGGAAAGAGCGCCGTCACATTCCGGAAGCGGAGCACCTGCCAGAACAGGGCCATACCCACCACCGTGGAGAGGGCGCTCTCCACGGTAAGGGACCGGTATCCCTTTTCCACGGGCGCCTCCCTCCGCTCGCTCGCCAACCCCATTCCCTCCATGGTAGCACGCAGCGGGCACCGGAGCGGGCGCGGAGGGGCGCTCCCCGAGGCCGGACGGGAAAAACCACCCCTCAGGGGTGACGGCGAGACCCTATCCCCACCAGGGGGTGTTGCGCGGGCGCCCCTCCCTGGGCCATGCTGGCAGGGCCGCACAGGGTCCCGGACCCGGCGGCCCGAAACGGCGGAGCGCGAGCGCGCCCCGCCCCACCAAAGGAGGAGGACAACCATGCAGTCAGAGCAGCACGTGAACGTACCCCGGCCCCTCGAGCGCATCGTACCCACGCGGCGCGGATTCCTCAAGGGCACCCTGGTCGTAGCCGGGGCCGCGGGCCTGGCGGGCCTTGCCGCCGGGAACCTGACGGGATGCGCCGAGAACAGCGAGAGCGCCGGCGAGAAGGGCGCCGAGCCCCTCTCGTTCACGGCCGGCACCTACGAGGGCACCGCCACCGGCAAGCACGGCCCCATCGTCGTGGAGGCCACGTTCACGACCGACGCCATCGAGGCCGTGGCGGTCAAGAGCCACACCGAGACGGCCGACCTCAGCGACGTGGCCCTCGCGGTGCTGCCCGCGGCCATCGTCGCCAACCAGTCCCTGGCCGTGGACGCCATCTCCGGAGCCACCCTCACCTCCCTCGGCCTCATGGCCGCCGTGGCCGACGCCGCCGTGGCCGCCGGGGCCGACGAGGAGGCCCTGCGCCGCGCCCCGGCCGCCTACGAGGCCGCCCAGGCCATGACCCCCGGCACCTACCGTGCCCAGGCCTGGGGCAAGTGGAAGGAGAGCTCCATCGAGGGCGAGCGCCACGGTGCCCCGGCCCCCATCGAGCCCACCGAGGTGGAAGTGACCGTCAGCGAGAGCGCCATCGAGGCCATCACCGTGCTCACCTGCTCGGACACCCCCGGCTTCATGGAGCCGGCCCTCGAGCAGATGCCCGGGCGCATCATCGAGGCCCAGTCCCTCGCCGTGGACACCGTATCGGGCGCCACCCTCACCGCGGCCGCCATCGCCGCCGCCACCTGCCAATGCCTCCAGGAGGCCGGGGCCGACCTCGCCGGCTTCGCGAAGGCCCCGGCCCGCAGCGATGCCACCGAGGAGCTGAGCTGCGAGCTCGTCATCGTGGGCGCCGGGCTCACGGGCACCGCCGCGGCTCTGCGCGCCACCGAGGCCGGCATCGACACCATTGTCATCGAGCGCACCCACCGCGTCTCCGGCACCGGCGCCTGCTCCTCGGGCCCCTTCGCCGTCGGGGCCGCCATGGACGCCGAGGCCGGCATCACCCTGACCGCCGACGAGGCCTTCTCCCTGCGCATGGCCGAGGACCAGGGCCGCACCAACGCCCCGCTCGTGCGCCGCGTCATCGACGGCACCGGCCCCATGATCGACTGGCTGCAGGAGCGATGGGAGGCCATCGGGGGCAAGGGCTTCTCCATCAAGCCGAGCAAGGACCCCATGAACCTCATGCACATGTACGGGAAGGGCACCCAGAAGTTCCAGGATCTCTACGACGGCTACATCCTGCCCGCCGGGGCCTCGGTGCTCTTCGGCACGAAGCTCACGGCCATCGACACGGCCGAGGACGGCTCGGTGACCGCGGTGACCGCCACCCGCGAGGACGGCTCCACGGTCACGGTGGCCTGCAAGGCCGTGCTGCTGTGCACCGGCGGCTTCGGCGGCAACCCCTCCATGATGGCCGAGCGCCTCAACGGCGTGTTCGACAACGTCGGCCTGGCCTCCAACACCGGCGACGCCATCGTGCTGTGCGAAGAGCTCGGCTGCAAGCTGTCCGACGACCTGTCGCCGGCCCTGGCCGAGTTCTGCGGCAACGACGTGCTCGACTACTACGCCGGCTACATGAAGTTCATCAACCAGCTCGGCTTCCTCATGCTGGACCCGGCCGGCGCCCGCTTCATGAACGAGGAGCTCTGCCTCACCGAGAGCAACAGCATAGGCGCCGCCGCTATGCGCCGCGCCTCCTGGAGCTGGGTCGTCCTCACCCAGAAGGATCTGGACAGCCTGCGGGAGAAGGGCGTGTGGGGCCACCTCACCAAGGAGTACTGCGACCAGTACGAGATGCGCAGCCGCATCATCGAGCCGGTCTACGCCACCATCGCCGACGAGATGGAGCAGTGCATCGCCTATGGCCAGGCCTACCGGGCCGACACCCTGGAGGAGCTCGGCCGGGCCGTGGGCTTCGACGAGGCCTCCTACAGCGCCGCGATCGCCGACTACCGGGCCGCCGTCGCCAACGGCGCCGACCCGCTCTTCGGCAAGGACCCGCGCCTGCTCTACCCGCTCGACGAGGGCCCCTTCTACGCCGTGCGCATCATCTCGCCCATCGACAACACCTACAACGGCGTGCGGGTGGACACCTCCTTCCGCGCCCTGGACGCCCGTCTCCAGCCGGCCTTCCCCGGTCTCTACCTCGCCGGCATGGACAGCGGCGGCTACTTCACCTACCCCTACTCCAACTTCCTCGGCTCCTCCTCGAGCTACTGCCTCACCTCGGGCATGCTCGCCGCCGACTCCATCGCCGCGTTCCTCGGCAAGTAGCCGCGCCGCTGCGTCGGGGCCGCCGTCCCCGCGACAGCCCCGACGCTCCCCGCGGCCGCGCGATTCTCCGGCTCCCTCCCCGGCCGCGCCGATCCCCTCTCTCCGATCGGCGCGGCCGCCCTTTCCGTCAGCGCGGTCGCCCCCTCCTCGGGCCACCACAGCCGCCCCGCAACGGCCGTCCCCCGTATCGGCAGGGCCGTCTCGCGCAACCGTCGCACGGCAGCCGCCCGGAGCGGGAAGCCCTGGGTCGCAGCGGACGCCCTCCCCTCTGGAGCCATCCTCTGGCGGGTCGCGCCCCGCAACGGCCCGGTCGCGCTATAATGGCCCCATGGATAAGAAGCCGAAAAAAATGCGCCTGGACGACCTGCTCGTAGAACGGGGAGACTTCCCCACCCGCGACGGCGCCCTGCGGGCGGTCATAGCCCGGGAAGTGCGCGTAAACGATGTGTACGCGACGAGCGCCGCCGCGAAGGTGGCGCCCGATGCCGATGTCTTCATCCGAGGCCGCAAGCGGTTCGTCTCGCGCGGGGGCAAGAAGCTCCAGGGGGCCCTCGATGCCTTCGGCCAAGGGGCAGCGGGCCTGAACTGCCTCGATATCGGCTCGTCCACCGGCGGCTTCACCGACTGCCTCCTGCAAGCCGGCGCGGCGCGGGTGGCGGCCCTGGATGTGAACTACGGGCAGCTGGCCTGGAAGATCCGCCAGGACCCGCGAGTGGCCGTCTTCGAGCGCACCAACATCAAGGACGCCGACCCGGCGGCCCTGGGCGCCCCCTTCGACCTCATCGTCATCGATGTGTCCTTCATCGGCCTGGCAGCCCTGGCTCCGGTCTTCCCCCGCTTCAGCCGCGCGGGCACCGTCTTCATCGGCCTGGTGAAGCCCCAGTTTGAATCGGCCCACGACGAGACCGACCGCGGCGTCGTGCGCGATGAGGCCGTACGCCTGCGCACCGTCGAAGAGGTGAAGGAGGCCCTTGCGACCGTCGGATTCACCGTGACCGGCGTCGCAGAATCCCCCATCACCGGCCCCGAGGGCAACGTCGAGTACCTCGTCCGCGCCGTGTACCGCGACGATTCAAGAGGTTGACGGCCGCCTCGGCCAACGAACCTTTCCGTTTCTGCACGAGATCGCGAGTTATCAGCGTCTGAGCACGCCCCCTTTCCGTCTTTCGAAAGGGAGCGTTGACAGAATCCCAAGTCAGACACTTTTCATCAAACGGCTGCGCCGCCGATCCTCAATATCGGGCGCTTATAACTCGTGATCCGCTGCAATTTCGGGGCAGTTCGCCGACCGAGGGCCAGGCGCACGGCACCAACCACAACGGGTGTGGCTGGCACCTTCTATACGGAAGACGTCCTTCAGCGGGAGAAAGCCGCCCCCTCCCCGAAGGCAAAGAAGCTACCTGCCGTTCGCCGTAGTCAAACGGAGCTAAGTATCGCTTGTATCCAGGGCGGACAACGAGAGGCGCCGGTGATGAAATACACGTAAATCATGACGGAGTTGCGCGTGGCGGCTGGGAAAAGAAGCAGGGCGGGCAGAGGCTCTGCCCCTCGTTTTGCTCGAGAGGGTGTCGGCTATCTCGATAAACTCGGAGATGCTGTCAAGCTGCGAGGAAGTAACCGTCACGACATCGAAGCCGTCGGCGAGCAGGGCATCGCGCCGTCGGGAGTCGTGCGCCTGCTGATGTCGTTCGGTATGGTAGGCGCGACCATCGTACTCTGCCGCAACGCGCGCCTGCGGCCACAGCAGGTCGCACACCACCCGATTGCCCCGCGCGATGCGTGCCGCCCCTTCCGAAAGCACAACCGGCTCGTTGGCGAGCGCCAACGGCAAGCCCAGGCCGCCCCATCGCATGGGCGTCATAAGCAGGGCGCCCATTTCCGTTTCCTTCACAGAGGCAGACTTCACGCCAACGAATTGCACGGCAATGCGCGCCTTATGAAGCCCCTTCACGCGCTTGACGCGGTTGATAAACGCAGCAAGCCGATCCGATGTCGTGAGCTGCGCCCTCACGAGCGTACCTGGCCGTTCTCCGTCTAAAGGATAGCATCCGCAAAGCTCGTAGCCCAAAGCGATAAGCTCGCCGACGGAAAGGGTCTCGGCCATTTGAACGAACACAAGCTCGGGAGAGCACACGGCAACACCTGGAGCGATTTTAAGGAAAGCCCCGCGCGGAAGCGCTGCAGCAAGCTGATGAAAGCGAATGCGCTTCGTGGAGTGACGTCCCGTTCTAGGTCGCGCGATGACGTGGATGGGGTTCTCAGCCGTAGCATCTTCCCACAGCTTTTCGAGTATACGCCTCAAGCTGGCCTTCTTTACGTCTGCAATTGCCGCGCGGACGGCGGCTTCAGTATCTGCCGCGCGCGCAAGCGAACCAAAGCCCTTCAAATGAGCGGAAGGGAGATGCCCCACATCGCGAGTACGCAGATCGTGAAAGGAGCGCAACGTCAGAGGATGGTTGCACGACCATGTTCTGAGAAGGCCGAGGGCCGTTGTATGGCTGAAGATCGTTTCCATGTCCTGCAAGATAACAGGCCTCGCGCGCCGGCGACGACAATCGTCGCAAATCTATCGAACTGACATTCATGAGCGAAGCGCTGTTCTTTGGGCTACCCCCGCCGTGCCCCTAGGACATTTGAGAGCACGCGCGGTCAACGAAGACACCTCGTTTTGCACGAGATCGCGAGTTATAAGCGTCTCGACTACTGCACCGCAATCACAGCTTGGGGAGGATCTCCGAAAAACTCCTGGTCAAACGGTCAGATGAACCGCCAGACTTTCTCGGCAGAACAAAAATCGTCCCCCGAGGCGCTTATAACTCGCGATCTTGCGCAGAAAAGGTCCCTTTCGGATACCGAGCGGAAAAGCCGGGCATTCCCCTCCCCGCACGCGACCCCATGTTGCCGACAAAAAAGACGGCCCGAAGGCCGCCTACGATATCGGAGTTGGACCAGCCATGCCCTAGGGCAGCAGCAGCTGGGCGATCTGCACGGCGTTCAGCGCGGCGCCCTTGCGAATCTGGTCGGCCACGTTCCAGAAGGCGATGCCGTGGGGCACCGTGGGATCCTGGCGCAAACGACCGATGAAGGTGCCGTCGGTACCGGCGAGCAGGCCGGGCATGGGGTATACCTTGTTGTCGGTGTCGTCCATGACCACCACGCCCGGGGCGGCTTCCAGGGCGGCGCGGGCCGCGTCCACGGTCACCTCGTTGGCGAACTCCACGTTGATGGCCTCGCCGTGGCAACGCAGCACCGGCACGCGCACGCAGGTGGCGCTCACCTGAATGTCCTCGTCGCCCATGATCTTCTTGGTCTCCACGACCATTTTCCACTCTTCCTTGGTGGAGCCGTCGTCCAAGAACACGTCGATATGCGGGATGCAGTTGAACGAGATGCGATGGGCGAAGGCGTCGATGACCAGCTCGTCCTCGGGCGTGCCGTCCAGGAAGGCGCGAGTCTGATCGTACAGCTCGGCCATGGCCGGGGCGCCGGCACCCGAAGCCGCCTGGTAGGTGGACACCACGACGCGCTTGATGGGCGACAGATCGTAGAGCGGCTTTAGGGCCACTACCATCTGGATGGTGGAGCAGTTCGGGTTCGCGATGACGCCGGAATGCCAGGCCACGTCCTGAGGGTTCACCTCGGGCACCACGAGCGGCACGTCCTCGTCCATGCGGAAGGCGCTCGAGTTGTCGATCATGACGGCGCCGGCCGCCACCACGGCATCGCGCATCTCCTTGGACACCGAGCCGCCGGCGGAGAACAGGGCGATGTCCACGCCCTCGAAGGCCGCCGGAGTCATCTCCTGCACCACCAGCTCGCCGGCCGGCACCAGGCCGCAGCCCTCGAAGGGCACCTTCTTGCCCGCCGACCGCGCACTGGCCAAAGCCCGCACCTCAGCAGCCGGGAAGTCCACGTCGTGCAGCACGCGCAAAAACTCCTGCCCCACCGCGCCCGTGGCACCGGCCACCGCCACCACCGGATTTTTCGGCATCTCTTTCGTCCAAGCCATGGGTTCTCTCCCCTTCTCTCATGTGTTCTGCTCGGTTGTCCGGCAAGGGCATGGGCCCTTGCCCTACTTCTTCACATCACCGGTTCGCCCAAGGAAGTCAGCGAGGGCTCGACCGGTGCCTGGCATGGGGCCGAACCGCGGCCGAGCGGCCTTCGTGCCGCGAGGGAAAGCGGTGAAGCGCAAGGCCAGGTGCCCGTCGGAACCGCAGCGTCGGCCCGTTCCGTCGTTGCGTAGCAACGACGGAACATCACCGCCCCTTCTTCATCTTCGCGGCAATCTCCTCGGCGGACAGCTGGGTCTCCACGAACAGGTCGTCGGAATCCAGGCCGAAGGCGGTGTGCAGGCACTGGACCGCCTGAGCAGCCTGGGCCGCGTCCACGATCACCGACAGGCGGATGGGGGACGTGGAGATGGCCACGATGTTGATGTTGTTATCGCCCAGGGTCTGGAAGGCCCGCGAGGCCACGCCCGGAGACGACTTCATACCGGTGCCCACGAGGCTCACCTTCGCGATATCCTCGTCCACGATGAACTCGCGGCCGCCGATCTCGGGCACCACGCGGGCCAGGGTCTCCCGGGCCCGGCCCAGATCGGCACCGGGGGTGGTGAACGAGATGTCGGTGACGCCGCCCTCGGCCACGTTCTGGATGATCATGTCCAGGTTCACATTGTTCGCGGCTAGGGCCGAGAACATCTTCGCGGCCACGGCCGGGGCGTCGGGCAGCCCGCGCACGGTGACCTTCACCTCGGACGTGTCGCTCGCGATGCCGGTGATGACGGCTTCTTCCATTTCGTACTCCTCCTTGATATAGGTGCCTTCCGCCTCGGAGAACGCCGAGCGGGAATGGATGACCACCTTCCACTTGCGCGCGAACTCCACCGCACGGCTCTGGAGCACCCCCGAGCCGGCGCTGGAGAGCTCCAGCATGTCGTCGTAGCAGACGGAATCGAGCTTGCGGGCCCGCGGGGCCACACGGGGGTCGGTGGTGTAGACGCCGTCCACATCGGAATAGATCTCGCACACATCGGCGTTGATGCCCCAGGCGATGGCCACGGCCGTGGTGTCCGAGCCGCCGCGCCCCAGGGTGGTGATGTCGCCGTTGGCGTCGATGCCCTGGAACCCGGCCACAACGGGAATGTAGCCGGCCTCGAGCGCATCCAAGATACGCTCGTTGTGCACCTTGATGATCTTGGCCTTGTTGTGGGTGCCGTCGGTCTCGATGCCGGCCTGGCGACCAGTGAAGCTCATGGACTTGTAGCCCATGGACTCGATGGCCATGGCCAAAAGGGTCATGGACACCTGCTCGCCGGTGGACAGGAGCCGATCCAGCTCGCGGGAGGGCGGGGCCGCGGTCACGGCGCTCGCGAGGCCCATGAGCTCGTCGGTGGTCTTGCCCATGGCCGATACCACGGCCACGACCTCCACCCCCTGCTGCCGCATGCGCACCAAACGCTTCGCGACGTTCTTGATGCGCTCGGGCGACGCGACCGAGGTACCGCCGAACTTCGCTACGATCAAAGACATGGCACCCTCTCCTCTTCAGCATGCGGGGAATTGCCTTGCGGATAATAGTGAGCCCCACTATAACAAAAACAAGGCCATGTGTCGGTTTTCCGACGGTAGACGGGCGCGGGCCGCTGACGGAACGTCCATTGTTTATGATGGCCCTGTTGCGTACTATAGGCACTTCGCCGAGCGCCCCGGGCCTCGGCGCCCTGCCATCCGAAGCCATCGGGAGGAGCCTGTATGCCGACCACCACCGCCTGCGACCCCCTTGTCGCGGGCCCGCACCGCTGCCCCATCGAGCGCCGACGGAGGCTCTGCGCCCTGCGCCCCGCGCCCGTCGCAGGCCGTCCCCAAACGGTCGCGCCCGCCGGCACCCTCACGACGAAGGCGGGGGCGCCGTCGTGCTAGAGACCGCCTTCACCCTCCCCTTCTGGTTCGAGTTCGCCGCTACGGTCACCGGCGGCCTGTCCGGCGGCATGTCCGCCGTGCGGGCCCGCTACGACATCTTCGGCACCGTGGCCATCGCCTGCATCACCGGTATGGGGGGCGGCATCATCCGCGACATCCTCCTGCAGAACTACGGCCTCTACGCCTTCCAGAGCCCCTGGTTCCTTCTGTCCTGCGCCGTGGCCGGCGTGGTGGTGTTCTACTTCGGCAAGCTGGCCACCTACCTGGATCCCATCGTGGATCTGCTCGACAACATCTCCGTGGCCCTGTGGGCCATCATCGGCGCGTCGAAGAGCCTGTCGGCCGGCCTCACCATCATTCCCTCGGTGGTGCTCGGCACCATCACCGCCATCGGCGGGGGCATCTCCCGCGACGTGCTCATGAACCGGCCGCCCGTGGCCTTCCAGACCGGCCCCATCTACGGCAGCGCGGCCCTCATCGGCTGCATCGTGTACTGCCCGCTGAAGGTGAACGGCATCCTGCCCGATTCGGCAGGGTTCCTCTGCGCGGCCCTCATCATGGCCCTGCGCTACCTGTCTCTCATCATGGGCTGGCGCACCAAGCCGCCGCGGGACTACTCCGACCGCGTGGTGGAAAGCGTCGTGCGGCCCGCCCGCTTCATCGCCCGCAAGGTGCACGTGCCCGTGGGCAAGACGGCCCGCGAGCGCCAGGGAAATACCCGCCTCGAGCGCTTCAAGCGCCAGGGCAAGCGCCTCTACGACCGCCTGAGCGGCCGGTGGATGGATGAAACCGGCGAGCAGATGCAGCCCACGGTGCTCATGGACAAGCTGGAGTTGCCCGTGGTGGAGGCCCCTGCTGCAGCCCGCGGCGCCGAGGGCGCCGGCCCCGACCCCTCCGACCGCCTCTTCGTGGATCGCGACGAGCTCTACCGCATCATCGGCCTGGATCCGACCCCCGAGCCCGAGCCGCCCTGCGATCCCTTCGAGCCCCAGACCCCCGAGCCGGTCCGCCATCGCTCCAAGAGCCAGGTGAAGGCCGGCAACCCCCGCGCCCGCAAGAAAGCGGAGGCGGGGACGCAGGAGCCAGCGGCCGCAAAGCCCCGAGACGCCGAGGCCGGGGAAGACGGCGGCGTCGGGGAAGATGCCGCGACCGCCCCCGACGAACCGGCTCCCGATCCGACCGATCAGCCCAATCAGCCGTCCTAGCACAGCACGAGGGCCCCGACACCGTGTCGGGGCCCTCGCCTTTATAACGTGCTTGTCCACCGCCCTCGCAGGGGCGGCCGGCCGAAACGCTACATGTTCTTCAGCAGGATAGTGCTCATGAGATCGGCCGTGTGCTCGCAGGCATCGCAGCAGCTCTCCATGTGATCGTACAGGCGCGACCACTTCAGCACGTGCACCGGCTCGTCGGCGTGGTTCACGTGCAGGTTGCGGATAACTTCCACGTACAGTGTGTCGGCCTCGTCCTCGTAGTTGCTCACCTCGATGACCAGCTGCTTGAAGCTCTTGGAGCGCTTGAAGTTGCGGAAGTCCTCCATGGCCACGTGCACCGCCTTGCAGGACTTGCGGATGATCGTGGCGAAGCGCTTGGCGTCATCGGGAATCTGGTGCACATCGTACATGTACAGGTACTGGAGCACGTCCTCCATCTCGTCGAGGATGTTGTCGAGGGCCTGGGCCAAGGCCACGATGTCCTCGCGGTCGAACGGCGGCATGAAGTCGCCGGCCACGTGCTTGTAGATGTCGTGGTTGATGGTATCGCCAGCATGCTCCAGCTCGTGGGCCTCCTCGAGCATGGGACGCAGGGCCGCGGCATCGGTGAACTCGTCCATGGCACGGATGAGCACGCCGGCCTCCTGGACGGCCAGATCGGACAGCTCCTCGTAGGCGCTGAAATAATCGTACTTGTGCTTCTTACCCACTGTGTTCTCCTTTTCGCGTTACAGGATCATAAGAAACAACTTCGCGCAGATGTAGCCGAGAATGCCGCACCCGGGGAAGGTGAGCACCCACGTCTTCACCATGTCGATGGCGATGGACCACTTCACGCTCTTGGGGCTCTTGGCCGCCCCCACGCCCATGATGGCCGTAGTGTTGGTGTGGGTGGTCGAAACGGGAAGGCCGCCGAAGGTGGCCAGAAAAAGGCTGATGAACGTGGACAACGAGGCGGCGAAGCCCTGGAAGGCCTCCAGCTTCACCATATCCATGCCCACGGACTTAATGATGCGCTCGCCGCCCACGGCGGTGCCGAAACCCATGTTGAACGCGCAGAAGATCATGAGCCACATGGGCATGGCCACGCCAGAGAGATCCATGCCCATGCCGGCGGTCATCATGATGGCCAGCATGAAGATGGACATGAACTTCTGACCGTCCTGGGCACCGTGCATGAAAGCCACCGCGGCCCCCGAGCCCACCTGGGCCCACTTGAAGAACCGGTTGGCCCGGACCCGGTCGGCGTTGCGGAACACGCGCCCGATGACCTTGTAGTTGATCCAGCCGAGGCCGAAGCCGAGCAGGGTGGACAGCAAGATGCCGTAGACCACCTTCATCCACTCAGCGCCGTTGATGGCGTCCAGGCTGCCCTGCACGGCGATGGCCGCGCCGGTAAGACCGGCAATGAGCGAATGGGACTGGGAGGTGGGAATGCCGAACCACCAGGCCGCCGCGCCCCATACGATGATGGCCACCATGGCCGCCATGAGAGCCGTCAGGGCCTGATGGGAATCGCCGCCGAAGTTCACCATGGAGAAGATGGTGTGGGCCACGGCCGTGGACACGAGAGACACGAGCAGGAGCCCGAGGAAGTTGAAGACGGCCGCCATGATGATGGCGTGGCGCGGCTTCATGGCACGGGTGGACACCGCCGTGGCAATGGCGTTGGGGGCATCGGTGGCGCCATTCACGATGATGACGCCGATGTTGAGCAGCGTCACCACCAGCAAGATGGGGTTCTGCATCAACTCAGAGAGGAAAAAAGTCCACTCGATGGTCACGGAGTTCCTTCCAACGGACGGTTCGGTGCCGAAAAAGCGTACCGCCCTAAGTCTACCCTATGACAAGGCGCCTTACCGTGCAAACTCCCCGTGTTTTTTGTCAATCTTGGCACGAGCCCTACTCCGGGTCGCCGTAGAGGGCGAAGACGCGGCGGCGCTCGGCGCCGATGGTGGTGAGGCTGTTGTGGCCGGGCAGCACGGCCGTGTCATCGGGCAGGGCCGCCAGCTTCTTCAGGGAGGCGCGCATATCGGCCATGGAACCGCCCTCGAAGTCGGTGCGGCCGATGGTGCCGGCGAACAGGGTGTCGCCGGAGATGAGCACCGGCAGCCCCTCGGGATGGTTGCCGAATTGAGGGATGTTGAACAGGCAGAGGGAACCGGGGGTGTGCCCCGGGGTCTCGATGACCTTCCACTTCATGGAGCCCACCTCCACGATGTCGCCCTGGGCCACGGTGCGGTCCACCGGGCAAGGGACGCCGCGACTGGCCAGATCGGCGCCGGCGGGGTTCTCGATCTGGGGGGCATCGAGCACCGAGGCGATGACCGGAGCGCCCGTGGCCTCCCGCAGGGCCGCTGCGGCCCCGGTGTGGTCGAAGTGGCCGTGGGTGAGCACGATGGCGTCGAGCCTCGCCTCGCCCAGAGCCGCGAGGATCTTCTCGGCATCGCAGGAGGGGTCCACCACGAAGGTGCCCTCCCCGTCGGAGACGAGGTACACGTTGTTGGCGAGCACCCCCATCACCATGTACCTCACATCAACGCACAGCCCGCTCACGTCATACAATTCCACAGCCATTGCTCGTCCTTTCTTGAGATCATCCGGAGGGGAGCCGCCAGATACCTTGATTCGCTCAAACAGTCCTCGCTCTGCGAAACAGTCCGCCGGACTGTTTCGTTCGCTGCGGAACTCGCTCGGTCAAGGCACCCGACGTCTTCCCCCAAGCTCATTCTTTCTTGAGGTCATCCGGGGCGTCCCGGTCGGCTACTTAGCCGAACGAGACCCGTTGGGCATCATTCTATGGGCATCGAAGACGCCGTCCACATCGGTCAGGCGCTTTGTCATGCGCTTGATGATCGACAGATCGCTCAGCTGGAACAAAAAGCGCATCTCCACCATGCTGTCGCGATGGGTGGTGGTGTTGCAGGACAGCACGTTGGCCCCCATCTCGGAGATCACCCGGGTCACGTCCAGCAGCAGGTTCATGCGGTCGAGGGCCTCGATGTAGATCTCCACCTGGTAGGTGGCCGCCGCCGAGGGGCTACCCTCCCATTCCACGTCGATGATGCGCTCGGGATGGCGCTTCAGGTCGATGGCGTTGGGGCAGTCGGCCCGGTGCACCGACACGCCGCGGCCCCGGGTCACAAACCCCAGAATGTCATCGCCGGGCACGGGGTTGCAGCAGCGCGACAGGCGCACGAGCACGTCGTCGACCCCCTTCACCACAATGCCCTGGGAGGTGTGGGTCTCGTGCTTCTTGGGGCGCTTCACGCTCGTGAGCATGGGGGGCATGATGCCCGTGGAAGAGGCCGAGGAGCCCACCGAGGGCTTGCCCGCCTCCTCGTTGCCCTTGTCCACGAGGATCTTCAGCAGGCGGTTGCTCACGTGCTGGGCCCGCTCCTTACCAGCGCCCACCTGCACGAACATATCGTCGGGATCCTTGAAGCCCATGGCCTCGGCCACCAGCTTCAGCGCCCGCAGCGACTGGGCGTTGGAGATGCCCAGGCCGTGCTTGCGCATCTCCCGGGCCAGCATGTCGCGGCCCATCTGAAGATCGTCGGAGCGCGTCACCTTCGAGAAGTAGGAGCGAATCTTGCTGCGGGCCGAGGGGGTCTTCACGAGCCCCAGCCAGTCTCGGGAGGGCCCGGCGCTCTTCTGGGTGAGAATCTCCACGCGGTCGCCCACCTGCAGCTTGTAGGAGAGGGGCACGATGGAGCCGTTCACCTTGGCCCCGACGCAGTGGTTGCCCACCTCGGTGTGGATGGCGTAGGCGAAGTCGATGGGGGTGGAACCGGCCCGCAGGGAGATGACCTCGCCCTGGGGCGTGAAGACGAACACCTCGGAGTTGTCGAGGTCCATCTTGAGGGACTTCAAGAACTCTCGGGAGTCCTCGGTCTCGTCCTGCCAGTCCACCATCTGGCGCAGCCACGCCAGCTGGGCGTCCAGGTTGTCCTTGCCGCCGGGGCGCGAGCCGCCCGTCTCCTTGTAGCGCCAGTGGGCCGCCACGCCGTACTCGGAGTTGCGGTGCATCTCCTCGGTGCGGATCTGCACCTCCAAGGGCCGGCCCGTCGGGCCCATGACCGTCGTGTGCAGCGACTGGTACATGTTGAACTTCGGCATGGCGATGTAGTCTTTGAAGCGGCCGGGCATGGGATGCCAGATGGTGTGCACCGCGCCCAGGGCCGAGTAGCAGTCCTTCACCGAGCTCGTGATGATGCGCACGGCGATGAGGTCGTAGATCTCCGAGAAGCCCTTCCCCTTCTTGGTCATCTTCTGGTAGATGGAGTACAGGTGCTTGGGCCGGCCCATGATCTGGGCGGTGATGCCGAGCTTGTCCATCTCGTCGTGGAGCACCGCGATGACGTCGGCCAGGTACTTCTCGCGCTCGGCGCGAGACTCGGTGACCATGCGGGACACCTGCTTGTACTTGTTGGGCTCCAGGTAGAAGAAGGACAGGTCCTCCAGCTCCCACTTGATGGAGTTGATGCCGAGGCGGTGGGCGATGGGAGCATAGATCTCCAGCGTCTCGCGGGACTTGAAGATGCGCCGATCCTCCCGCAGGGCCGCGAGCGTGCGCATGTTGTGCAGGCGGTCGGCCAGCTTGATGACGATGACGCGGATGTCCTTGGACATGGCCACGAACATCTTGCGAATGGTGGCGGCCTGCTCGTCGGTGAGCGACTCCACCTCGATGCGGGTGATCTTGGTGACCCCCTCCACCAAAGCTCTCACCTGGGGGTTGAAGACGCGCTCCACCTCCTCGCCGGTTACCTTCGTGTCCTCCACCGTGTCGTGGAGCAGCGCCGCGGCGATGGTCTCGGCATCCATACGCAGATCGGCCAGGATGATGCTCACCTCGATGGGGTGGATGATGAAGGGCTCACCGGACTTGCGGCACTGGCCCGCATGGGCCTCGGCCGCGAACTCGAAGGCCCGCTTCAGTATGGCCTCCTCGGCCTCGTCCATGTAGGCGGCCGTGAGCCGTTGCAGCTCGGCGAAGCGGTCGGCGGGAGTGGAAGCCGCCGAGGCGGCGGACTGGCCCGTGGGATCGGGGCGCCCGAGCAGGGCGTCCACGGTCTGCTTGGTGGCCGCGCCGCTCGGCGCGCCCGGGGCCGGGCAGGCGTTGATCTCGTCTCTCTCAGCGCTCACAGCGCTCCCCTTCCTAATCGTTGCGGCCGCGCTGCGGCACGATGGGATGCGACAGGTGCACGGTGAGCCCTTGGGCATCGAGCCCCAGGGCCCAATCGCGGAAGCCGCCGAATCCCGTTCTCTCGTCGATGCCCTCGCGATAGCGCACCGAGTCGGTGAGCTCCACGCGGTCGGCCCCCTCCTGCACCCGCACCCACAGGGCCTCCCGGCCGGCTTCCCGCACGGTGCGCGTCTCGATGAGACCGAGCTCGCGGAAGACCGCCAGGCCGCAGGCGGCGGATACGGGGCTGACCGTATGGAAGCCGTCAGAAGCACCGTGGGCCAGGTCGGCCGGCCCGGCGCAGAAGTAGTCGTTGGGGCATTCCCGCTGCAAGTGGCGCAGACGGCGGTACACCTGGGCCATCACGTCGTGGTCCGGCGTAGCCTCGGCCAGGATGCGCTCGTTCAAGGCCGCGTCGCCCCGGCCGTAGAGCAGGTGCACCCACGCGGGCTTCCCGTCGCGGCCCGCTCGGCCGCTCATCTGGTTGAACTCCACATCGCTGAAGGGCAGGTGGTACAGCACCACATGGCGGATGTTGGGGATGTCCACCCCCTCGCCGAAGGCCGAGGTGGCCACGAGCACCTTCAGGTCGTCGTTGCGGAACAGCTCCTCCACCCGCTGGCGCTCGGCCCGGGACAGCCCGGCGTTGTAGAAGCCGATGAGGCAGGCCAGCTGGGGCACCCGGCGCCGCAGCAGCCGGGCCAGGGCCACGGAGTGCTCCCGCGAGTTCACGTACACGACGGTCTTCTCGCCGGAGGCCACCAAGTTGGCCAGGTAGTCGTCCCGATGGGCGATGTTGCGCTGGTCGTCCAGGTACAGGTTGTCGCGGCCCGTCTCGTCGATGACCGACGCGCTCAGGGGCAGCACGGCCCCGATATCGTCGGCGATGCAGTCGTTGGCCGTCGCCGTCACGGCGAGCACCGTGGGCTCCCCGAGCCGCGCGAGCGCCCGTCCCAGCTGGGTGTAGGCCACGCGCTGGCCAGCCTTGGCCTGGCCGATGTGATGGGCCTCGTCCACCACGACGAAGCCGATGCGCCCGGAGGCGGCCAGCTCGTCGGTGTGGAACATGAGGTACTCCGGGGTGGTGAGCACGATGTCCACCGAGCCGTCGGCCAGCCCCGCGTACACCCGGGCCCGCTCCTCGGGGGTGCTCTCCCCCGTGATGACCGCGCTCGCAATGCCGAAGCGCTCCAGGCCGGCGCGCAGGTGGAACACCTGGTCGGCGATGAGGGCTCGCAGCGGGTAGATGAACAGGCTCGCCTCGCGGGCCGCCAGGGCGCGCACGGCGGCGTGCACCTGGAAGCACAGCGACTTGCCGCGGCCCGTGGCCATGACGGCGAAGGTGGACTGGCCGGCGGCCAGGGCGTCGAGGATGCGGCGCTGGGCCGGGTGCAGGGGCGCCTCGCCGATGATGGCGGCCACGATCTGCGCCTCCAGACCCGCCGGATCGCGCTCGGCCACGGCCTCCCAACGACGGCGCACCGCGGCCAGGTCGGGCGCCTCGGCATCGGGCATGGCCTCGCGGGCGGGGGCAGCGTCGCCCTCGGCCCCGTCGCGCTCGGCGAAGAGCTCCTCGCAGAAGGTGCGGGCCTCCGGGTCGAGGCAGGCCTCCAGGGCGCCGCAGGTGCGGGCCGGGGCGATGGTCTCCAGCATGGCCTTCACCGAATGGCGGCCGCGCCACTCGTCGATCTGCACCGTGAAGGCGGCGTCCACCACGGCATCGTTCACGAGCAGCGCCTCAATGGCGGCGCAGTGGAACATGATGCCGGCCACCGAGGCCCGGCCGTTGGTGAGGGTGCAGGCGAAGTGGTCCTTGGTCTGGCCCACGGCCCGGGTGTTCGCCAGGGTGACGTTGCGGGCGAGAAAGACCGGCTGGGGGTTCTCCTGGCCGAAAGGAGCCAGGCGGTCCACCATGGCCACGGTCTCCAGCGTCAGCTCGTCCAGGCTCACGGCGGCGTCCACGGTGGTGAGGGGATGGAAGGCCGCCTCGGGCAGCCGCTGCATGTAGGCGTCGAGCCCCTCGGCGAAGGCGCGCAGGTTCTCCACGGGGATAGTGACCCCCACGGCGGCCCCGTGGCCGCCGAAGCGGGTGGTGAGGTGCGAGAGCGACTCCACGGCCTCGAACAGGTTCACGTTGCCCACGGACCGGCCCGAGCCCCGGGCCTCGTCGCCGTCCACGGTGAACAGCAGCGAGGGCACCCCGTAGGTGTTCACGAGGCGGGAGGCCACGATGCCCTTCACGCCCTCGTGCCAGCCCTCGCCGGCCACCACCAGGGCCCGCTGGCCGTGGTAGATCTCGCTGGCCTGGGCGCGGGCGATGTCGGAGAGCTCGGCCTCGATGGCCCGGCGCTGGTTGTTCACCTCTTCCAGGCGCTCGGCCATGGCGCAGCACTCGCCGTAGTTGTCGCACATGAGCAGATCCAGGGCCAGATCGGCATTGCCCATGCGCCCGGCGGCGTTCAGGCGCGGGATGAGGGAGAAGGACAGGTTGGTAGCGGTCATGGGCTTGCCCGCCTGGCCCGTGGTGGCCAGCAGGGCTGCGATACAGGGCCGTGGGTTCGCGTTCATGCGGGCCAGGCCGTCGGCCACGAGGGCCCGGTTCTCGTCGCGCATGGGCATGAGGTCGGCCACGGTGCCCAAGGTGGCGAAGTCGGTGTAGCTGCGCCACAGGTGCGGGAACCCGAGGCGCGCGCCGAGCATCTGCACGAGCTTCAGGGCCACGCCCACGCCGGCCAGAATGGCGCTCGGGCAGCCCGGCTCCATCTTCGGGTCGGCCACGCACACCCCCTCGGGCACCAGGTCGGCGGCCTCGTGGTGGTCGGTGATGTACACCTCGATGCCGGTCTTCACGATCTCGGCCACCTCGTGCTTGCAGGCGATGCCGCAGTCCACGGTGACGATGACGTCCGGCTCCAGCTCCCGGGCCCGCTCGAAGGCGGCGGCCGTGATGCCGTAGCCCTCCTCGAAGCGGCGCGGGATGAAGGGGAAGGCGCAGCCGCCCAGGGCCCGCAGGCCGCGGGTGAGCACCGTGGTGGCGGAGATGCCGTCCAGGTCGAAGTCGCCGAATACGAGGATGCGCTTCTTCGCCTCGAGGGCCGCCGCCAAACCGTCGGCCAGCTCGGGCAGCCCGGGGATGTCGCGGGGGTTCAGCCAGTCGCGGTCGAGCGAGGGGCTCAGGAAGTGCCGCGCCGCCGCGGGCGTGTCGATGCCGCGGCCGACGAGGGTGGCGGCGATGAAGCGGGGCAGGGCCAGCTCGCGCTGGAGGCAACGGACGGCCTCGGGAGCGGCTTCCCTGATACTGAACTGCGCTGTCATGGTCTTTCGGGCTACCTAACGTGCGAAATGCTCTTGTTTCTCATGGGCCATTCTCCCACAAAGCGCCCCCGCTGTCATCGACCGCGCGCCGTTTTACCGATTGTCCACCTTCTCGGGGTACAGGTCGTGGTTGGCCAGGCGCGTCCAGGCCACTTCCTCCCACCGGGTGCCGGGACGGCCGTAGTTGCAGTACGGGTCGATGGAGATGCCGCCCCGGGGCGTGAACTTGCCCCACACCTCGATGTACTTCGGATCCATGAGCGCGATGAGGTCCTTCATGATGATGTTCATGCAGTCCTCGTGGAAGTCGCCGTGGTTGCGGAAGCTGAACAGGTACAGCTTCAGGCTCTTGGATTCCACCATGCGCTCGCCGGGCACGTAGGAGATGTAGATGGTGGCGAAGTCCGGCTGGCCGGTGATGGGGCATAGGCTCGTGAACTCGGGGCAGTTGAACTTCACGAAGTAGTCGTTGCCCGGGTGCTTGTTCTCGAAGGTCTCCAGCACGCTCGGATCGTAATCGGTCGGGTACTGGGTGCCCTGGCTGCCCAGGTGCGTGACGCCGCCGGCCCGGGCCTCGTCCTCGTCGCGGCCCGCGGCCGGGGCCGGAGCGGGGGCCTTCGCGGCCCGGGCGCTGCCGACGGCTTTCGCGGCCTTCTTCGCCGGGGCCTTCGCGGACTTCGCCGTCTTTGCGGGCGCGGCCTCCGTCGCCTTCGGGGCGGCCTCATCCTCCGAAGCCGCCGCCTTCGCCTTCTTGGCCGTACCGGCGGCGATCTTCTGGCGCTTCACCGCATCTACGTAGTGCTGGGGTGCCGTGGCCGTGCGCAGGCCCTCTTCGCGGGCGCTGGCCAAGTCGATGGCCTCGCTGCCGCGAGTCGCGGCCCGCGCGGACGACAAGGTCGGGGCGGGCTGTTCCCGCTCCAAGTGGGCCGCGATGGCGGCCAGGGCCGAGGAGTCCACTGACCCCTCGGTGCTCGCCGTTGCCGCCCCATCGGTATCTTCCCCGAACAGCGCTTCGGCCATTTCCATCGGTTTCATGGGCTATCCCTTCAACGCGGGGTCTTCAACATGGTTGGCGGCGAAGGCCGCCGCCCGGTCGAGGCAGGTGGCGCACGCGCCGCAGGGGGCCGCACCCCCCTCGTAGCAGGACCAGGTCAGCTCGTAGGGCACAGCCAGGCGCAGCCCCTCGGCCACGATGTCTGCCTTCGACCAGGTCACGAACGGGGCCTCCAGACGCAACTCACCGCCGGTGCCCTCGGCGATGGCGGCGGCCATGGCCTCCACGAACGCCGGCGAGCAATCGGGGTAGGCGGCGCCGGCCCAGTCGTCGTGGTGGGCGCCGTAGAGCACCACCGAGCAGCCCAGGGAAAGGGCCATGGAAGCCGCCGAGGACAGGAACAGCCCGTTGCGGAAGGGCACGTAGGTGCTCACGATGCCCCCCTCGGCCGCTTCCTGCTGCTCCCCGTAGGAGCCCGCGGGCACCGCCTCGTCGGAGTGGGACAAAAGCGAGCAGGCGCTGTCGGCGAAGATGGCCCCCAAGTCCAGGAAGCGCTGCTCCACCCCGTAGTGGGCCGCCACGGCCCGGGCCGCCTCGATCTCGCGGATGTGCCTCTGCCCGTAGCTGATGGACAGAGCGTACACGTTCTCGGCGCCGAAGCGCTCCACGGCCCCGGCGAGCAGCGTCGTGGAATCCACGCCGCCCGAGCACAGCACGAGGGCCTTTTCCCGATGGCTCATCTACACTCCCTTGGTCTCGTTAGGCCAGATGATCTTGTGCAGCTGCAGCTGCAAGCGGGCGCGATCCAGGCCGTGCTCGATGAGGTAGGCGGCGATGGCGGCCGGCTCCAGGGTGCCCCACACGGGGCTCGCGAGCACCGTGCAGCGATCCCACAGCGCCGCCTCGTCGGCCATACGCTCCATGAAGGCCAGGTCCTCCTCGCTGCCCACGACGAACTTCACGGCATCGCGGTCGTCCAGCAAATCGTAGTTCTCGCGGCGCATGGCGGCCGACACGGCCTCACCGGCCGTAGGCGTCTTCCAATCCACGGTGAAGTGCAGGCTGCCCGGCAGCCCCGCCTCGGCGCAGGCCTCGCGCAAGTGGGCCAGGGGGGCCAGATCGCGCGAGCCGTTGGTCTCGATCTCCACCCGCAGGGGACAGGGGCTCTCCACCGACAGCAGCGCCTGCACCAGATCGGGCAGGTAGGGCTGCAGAAGCGGCTCGCCGCCGGTGAGCGTCACGCAGGACACCCCGGTCTCGGCCACCCAGGCCAACAGCTGGGGCACGCTCCACCCTTCCACCTCCACGAGGGGATGGTTCGCCCAGCGGGTATCGCAGTAGGTGCACCACATGTTGCAGCCGGCGAACCGGATGAAGGCCGCCGGACGCCCGGAGGCCAGCCCCTCCCCGTTCACAGACACGAACTTCTCGGCCACGGGGAACAGCTGGGCCCGGGCCGCGATGGTGTGGCGGGCCTGGTGACGCTCGGCGTCCAGCAGGCCGTCGTTCTCTTCCTCGGGAACCATGGCCCTACGCGTCCTTCCGATAGAAGGCGCAGTTGTTCGGCGTCTCGTAGACGTCCACCTGGGCCACGGGCAGCCCCATCTCGGCCAGAGCGTCGAAGAACCACTTCGCGAGGTTCTCGGCCGTGGTGCGGAAGGGCATCATGAACAGCGCGAAGCCCTCGCGCTCGAGGCAGGCGAGGGTATCGGGGGCCAGCGACCCCTCCTCGATGATGAAGTGGTGGTCGAGCCGCTCGGTCAGCGACCGCAGGGCGCCCTTGAAGTCGCCGAAGTCCACCACCATGTCCTTGCACGTGCCCTCGGTCTGCAACGTCGCGACCTCCAGATAGGCCACTACGCGCCACCGGTGCCCGTGCAGGTTCTCGCACTTGCCATGGTAATCAGTCAGAAAATGAGAGGCATCGAAGCTACTCTCCGTGCGCAATCCGTACATACGCGTCCTTTCGTTCGTTCGAGGCAATTATAGGGCCCGCGCCCCTCAGAACGCCGCGTCGAAGGGATCGGTCACGATGATTTCACTTTGGCCGCGGGTGAGCTCGGTGAGCTTCTCCAGGAAAGGAGCCTCGGTGCCGTGAAGCATGCGGAAGGTGAGCAGCACGTTCTCGGCGAAGTCGCTCTCCTGGAGCTTGGCGTGCGCTCCTTCGGCGATGCGGCATACCGGCTCGTAGAGACTGTAGGGCACCTCCACCATGACGTCCACGCAACGGGACACCACCACAATCTGGGCCGCCTCGATGGCCGCCTTCGTGGCTTGCGCGTAGGCGCGCACGAGCCCGCCCGTGCCGAGCAGAACGCCCCCGAAGTAGCGGGTGACCACCACGGCCACGTCGGTGAGCCCCGCGTGCTGGATGGCCTCCAAGGTGGGCATGCCCGCGGTCTTGGCCGGCTCCCCGTCATCGGTGTAGCGCACCCGCCCCCCGCGCAGCACATAGGCGTACACGTTGTGCCGCGCCATGCGGTGGGCCGCCTTCACCTCGGCAATGAAGGCGAGGGCCTCCTCCTCGGTCGTCACCGGCGCGATGCGGCCGATGAAGCGGCTCTTCTTCTCCACGATCTCCGCCTCGGCGATGCCGGCGATGGTTTGGTAGTTTCCAGGCATACAAACTCTCACAGGTCGAATCAATGTCAGCGAAAACCTCCGGGGTGCCCGCAGTGGGCGCGTTGCGCGGCTGAGCGTATTTTAATACGCGAGGGTAAGCGCAAAAGCGTCCAATGTGGGTGCACCGGAGGTTTGCAGCGTCGAGTGGTTCGCCGGTCCCGTCAGGGCCGCCGCTACTCCCCCAGCTTCTCGGCGGCGTCGAACCATTCCAGTTCCAAGGCCTCGATCTGACTCTCGAAATCGGCGATCTCCTCCTGCATGGCGGTCAGTGTCAAGTAGTCGGAGGGATCGGCCTCGGCCATGGCGAGCTGCTTCTTCTCGATCTTGCCCTTCAGCGTTTCCATCTTCTTCTCGTTGGAGGCCATGAGCTTGCGCAGCTCCCGCTGCTCGCCGCCGGAAAGCACTGCGCCCGTCTTCGGCGCCGCTTCCGCAGCGGCCGCAGACGCGGGCGCCGATATCGACGCAGAGGCTTGGTTCTCCCTCGTCAGCTCCAGGTACTCCTCCACGCCGCGGGGCAGGTGGCGCACCTTGCCATCGATGAGGGCGAACTGGTGGTCGGTCACGCGCTCCATGAGGTAGCGGTCGTGGGTCACGAGCAGAAGCGTGCCGGGCCAGCCGTCGAGCAGGCTCTCCACGGCGGCCAGCATGTCGGTGTCCAGGTCATTGCCCGGCTCGTCCAAGATGAGCACGTTGGGCTCGTCCAGCAGGATGAGCATGAGGGCCAACCGTCGCTTCTGGCCGCCGGACAGGTCGCACACCGGCTCGTTCTGGTCGTCCTTGGTGAAGCCGAGCCGCTCCAGCAGCTGTCCCGGGGTCATCTCCTTGCCATCGAGCATGGTACGGCGCGAGTAGCGGGAGATCACCTGGCGCACCCGGTCGTCGCCGAGCTTCGCGAGCTCGTCCAGGTGTTGGGACAGTACGGCGAAGCGCACGGTCTGGCCGATCTTCACCCGCCCGCGATCGAGCGGCTGGATGCCCTGGATGATGCGCAACAGCGTGGTCTTGCCGATGCCGTTGGCCCCCACGATGCCGTAGCGGTCCCCGGGCCCGATGATCCAGTCCACATCGTCCAAGATCACCCGGTCGTCGAAGCGCAGCGTGGCATCTTGCAGCTCAACCACCGTCTTCCCGAGCCGGGCCATGGCCATGCGCTTCAGCTCCAGCTCGTTGCGCAGAGGCGGCACATCGGCGATGAGGGCCTGGGCCGCGGCCACATGGAACTTGGGCTTGGTGGCCCGGGCCCGCGCACCGCGGGAGAGCCACGCCAACTCGCGGCGCAGGGCGTTCTGCCGCTTCTGCTCGGCCAGGGCCTGCAAGCGGTCTCGCTCAACCCGCTGCATGATGTAGGCCGAGAAGCCTCCCTCGAAGGGCCACACCCGGCGATCGTGCACCTCCCACATGGCCTCGCACACCTCGTCGAGGAACCAGCGGTCGTGGGTCACCACGAGCAGGGCGCCGTCCCCGGGACGCCAGCGGGTCTTCAAATGCTCGGCGAGCCACGTGATGGCCGCCACGTCCAAGTGGTTGGTGGGCTCGTCCAACATGAGCACGTCCCAGTCGCCGATGAGCAACCGCGCCAGATCGACCCGGCGCCGCTGACCGCCCGAGAGCGTGCCCACGGTCGCATCCCAGGCCACATCGCCCAGAAGCCCCGCGATGATAGAGCGCGTGCGGGCATCGCCGGCCCATTCGTATTCGGGCCTATCGCCCACCACGGCCCGCTCCACGGTGTCCTCATCGGCAAGGCCGTCGGTCTGCCCGAGCACGCCCACGGACACACCGCGGGTGCGGATCACGCGACCCTCGTCCACCTCCACGGCGCCGGCCAGCACGCCGAGCAGCGTGGACTTGCCGTCGCCGTTCTTGCCCACGATGCCGATGCGGGCGCCCTCGTCCACGCCGAGGGAGAGCTCGGTGAACACCGTCTTCGTGGGGAATTCCACCCGCACCTTTTCGCAACCGAGGAGAAATGCCATTTCGCGCCCGTCCAATCTCGCACATGAATCGATCGAGAATTATAAACGATGGTGCTGTTCCTATCGTGGGCTGGCGGTGTCCGCGAGACGCAAAATGCGAAAACTGGCTTGGAATTCACGGTTTTGTTACCGCAGATGCCATTTTCGACGAGACTTTCGCCCATTGCAATCGAAAAGGGCCAGATCACGGTATGTGACAGTTAACTTTTTCGAGGGATTCGGTGGCAAAAGCGTGAATTCCAAGCCATTTCACCGCTAAAAAGGATCTCCCGTTCCAAAACCGTGATTTTCAAGCCACCTTGCTCCTCTAGCGTATCTTCCACAGGGCCGTGACGAGCACCACCGCCGCGAAGAGCGTGGAAAGCGCGAAGGCGAGCTGGTAGGGCAGCGCGGCGGCGGTGGCACCGGCATCGGCCGGATCAGCTGCGGCGAAGGCGAGCCCGGCCATAGAGATGATAAGCATCATGAGCGCGGTGCCGAGCGAGGCGCACACCTGCCGCGCCGTGGCGAAAAACGCGCTGCCGTCCATGACGATACCGCGATTGAGCCCCGCCAGGCCGTAGGAGTTCAGCGGCCCCACAAGTCCGCTCACGCCCACGGCGCGCACGCCCTGCAACAGCGTGAGCACCCACAGCGGCGTGCCCGCGTCCACGAACATGAACGAGGCGGCGCCTACGGTGAGAAAGGCCGCCGACGCGATGCACACGACGCGCGCTCCCACCTTGTCCACGAGCACGCCGGCCAGCGGGTTCACGAACAACGCGACAACAGTGGCGGGAATGAAGGCGATGCCCGCGTCGAGCGCCGTCATGCCGCAGGGCCCCTGGATGAACAGCGGCAGGATGAGCGTGATGCCCATGAACGACGCGAACAGGCAGTTCTGGGCTACAAAGCCGGCGCGGTAATGGCGCGGTCGGAAGATGTCGAAGCAGATGAGCGGGTTGGGTATCACGAGCTGGCGGCGCACGAACACCACGATGCACGCAAGGCCGAGCAGCACGGGCACCCACACCTCCGACGACGCGAGCGACATCGTGGCCGCATTGGAGGCACCGAGCAGAAAGCCGCCGAAGCCCAGCGTGGACTGCACGAAGGAGGGGATGTCGAACACCGCCTGGGACTTGTGGTCGCCGTGGCTCTTCACGAGCAGCGCGTTAGCCGCCCACAGCACCGCCAGCATCCCCACGAGAATGATGTAGAAGCTGCGCCAGCCGGTGGTGTTCGCAAGGGCGCCCCCGATAAGCGGGCCGATATTGGGCGCGAATCCCATGGCAATGCCGCCGATGCCCATGGCCGTGCCCGTGCGCTCCCGCGGGAAGCGCGTCATGGCCACCGTCTGCACAAGCGGCAGCGTGATGCCCGTGGCGATGGCCTGCAGCACTCGGGCCAGCAGCAGCACCTCGAAGGCAGGGGCGAAGAAGCCCGCCGCCGAGCCGGCCAGATAGAAGCCGAGCGCCAGGAACACCAGGCGCTTGAGAGAGAAGCGCTTCGCCAGAAACGTGACCACCGGCACCGTAACACCCATGACGAGCATGTAGATGGTAGTAACCCACTGCCCCACCGCCGCGTCGATGGCGAAGTCGGCGCAAACCTCGGTGAACATGGAGTTCATCACCGTCTGGGTAAGCGATCCCAAAGCACAAGTGATGACGACGATAGCGAACAGGGCATAGGTATGCCCCTTTTCGGAAAGACGCATGGAAACCTCCGTACCTTCGATACTGCGGGCGTTCGAGATTTCGCTCGGGCGCCCGAAGTCCGGCACGTGGCTACAAAACGAACGGAGGGACGCACCGTGCGCCCCTCCGCCATTATAGCGCGTAAGCGAGAAGATCTAGCTAGTTGAACCGCTGTTGGGTCTTCTCCAGCCCATCGTCGATGAGGGACAGCACGGCGCTTGTCCCCTCGGCCACGGCATGCTCGAAGGCTTCGGCGTCGTCTTTGCGCGGTTGGGAAAGCACCCAATCGACCACGGGCTTTCGTCCCGGCGGCCGCCCGATGCCGATGCGCACCCGGTGCCAGTCGCGGGTGCCCAGCTTGTCGCCGATGGAGCGCAGGCCGTTGTGGCCCGCGTGCCCCCCGCCGAACTTCACCCGGATGGTGCCCGGATCGATGTCCAGCTCGTCATGGACGACGATGAGATGGTCGGGCGCAACGCCGTAGGTCTTCATGAGGGTCTTCACGGGACCGCCCGAGGTGTTCATGTAGCTCTGGGGCTTCACGAGCACCAGCTCATCGCCGCGATAGGTGCACCGCGCCGTCAACGCCCCGCCCTCGGTCTTCCAGTAGCGCGCTCCCAGCTCATCGGCCAGCGCGTCCACCACATCGAACCCGGCATTGTGCCGCGTATGCTCATATTCTGCGCCCGGATTCCCCAGGCCCGCGATCATGTATGTTGCTTCGCTACTCAATTAAATCCTTCAATACTAACTATTTTTGTATCACTGGTGGCGCCGAAAACAGCGAGGTTCCGACCGGTGCCTGGCATTGCCCCGCCTTTCGCCCAAGCGTACTTCGGTACGCGCCGTGGCGAAAACAAGGGGCAAGGTCAGGTGCCCATCGGAACCGCAGCGTCGGGTAAGCTGTTCGAATTATTCGAACAGCTTACCAATAGAGCCATTGTTGTACACCACATTGATGGTGCGGGCGAACAAGGGGGCGATGGAGAGCACCTTGATCTTGCCGGTCTGGCGCGCCAGCGGCACGGGCACGGCGTTGGTGACCACCACTTCCTCGATGCAGGAGTTCTCCAGGCGCTCGTAGGCCGGGCCCGAGAACAGGCCGTGGGTGGCGCAGGCGTACACCTCGGCGGCTCCCTTGGCCTTCAGCGTGGCAGCCGCGGCCACGAGCGACCCGCCGGTATCGATCATGTCGTCGTTCAGGATGCAGATCTTGTCGGTCACGTCGCCGATGAGCGCGGTGATCTCGGCCTGGTTGTGCTTGGGGCGATCCTTGTGCATGATGGCCAAGTCGCAATCGAGCGCCGAGGAGAACTTCTTCGCGGCCTTGGCGCGGCCCACGTCGGGCGACACCACGCAGAGGCGGTCGGCGTCGAAGCCCTTGTTGCGGAAGTAATCGACGAAGATGGGCATGGCGGTCATGTGGTTCACCGGGATGTCGAAGAAGCCCTGAATGGCGTCCTGGTGCAGATCCACCGTGATGATGTTGTCGATGCCCGACACCGTGAGCAGATCGGCCACGAGCTTCGCCGTGATGGGCTCGCGCGGGGCGGCCTTGCGGTCCTGGCGGGCGTAGCCGTAGTGGGCGACGACCGCCGAGATGGAGCGGGCACTCGCGCGTTTGGCGGCATCGGCCATGATGAGCAGCTCCATGAGGGCGTCGTTCACGTCGAATCCCTCGGCGGCGCAGACGGACTGGATGAGGAACACATCGGCCCCGCGGACGGACTCCTGGTAGCGAGCGTAAATCTCGCCGTTGGCAAACTTCTCGTGCTTGATGTTGCCGAGGTTCACGTTGAGGTTCTTGGCAATCTCCTCGGCCAGCTCCGGATTCACCGAGCCGGAGAACAGGGCCATGCGCTTGGTCATCTCGGTCATGGGGTGCGTCCCTTCTGCGACGGGTCTTTCAGCTTCGGCTATTGTAGCACCGGAATCCGCGAGAGATCCTTCGACTCGCTCCGCTCGCTCAGGATGACATGGGGGACGGTGCTCAGGATGGCACAAGGGGCGGGCGGCGCTCTGGATGACACGAGGGGCGGCACCCGGGGTGACGCGAAGGAGGTAGCGATCGTCCAGGTGCTAGAAACGGTAGGGGCCGAGGCGGTCGAGCAGCTCCTGGCGGTTGTGCACATCGAGTTTGGCATAGATGCGCTTGACGTGGGCACGGACGGTGTTCTCGGAAATGAACAGCATATCGGCAATATAGGCCTTGCTGCGCCCCTGGGACAGAGGCTCGAGCACCTCAAGCTCGCGCTCCGAGAGGCCGAAGCGCTCGCGCAGCTCGGTACGGGCGTCCAAAGCGGGAGGCTCGCCGGGCACGGCCGGGGCGTCACCTTCGCCGTCGACGGTCGCTCGCTCCTCGGATCGACCGATCGCGCGGCCTTCGGCGCTCGTGGAGACAACGGAGCCTGTCGCTGGAAAGCACCCGCCTTGCTGTCCTCCGACCGTTCTTCCCGTCCCTCCCGCTTTTTCCGCAAGCACCTTGGCACCGAACAGCGGGCGAGCGACCAGCACGTTGCTGGACAGGAGCAGCACCATGGAAAGCGCCACCGCGAAAACGAGCACGGCGGCCAGGGACGTAAGGGCGGTCATCGACGAGCCCACCACTGCGATGAGAATACGGCCGACGTTGCGGAACACGACGCGCGCCGCCCAAGCAGCTCCGTAAATCACATAGACATGCCGAGTGGAATGCCGGGCCACATCCTGCAGCGTGACCCATAGCACGCCGAGCATGAACGTGTCCGCTATGTTGATGATGGCGACACCGGCACCGGTCAGACTGCCCGGGAACAGGGCGAGCAACACGATGCCCAAGGCCATGACCGCCACTTCCAGGCCCCACAGCAGCTTGAAGCTGAGGCGGCGGCGAGCCACGATGGCCCACCAGATGACAAAGGCGGAAAGGGCAGCGACGCCGAGCTGGTGAAGAAGCCGCATGCCCGCGTCAAAGGGGATGGCCTCCCCCACCGGAAAGCCCCGCGCGATGCCCAAGGCGAAGCTAAAGGCGGCGATACCCGCGAAGAAGCGCACTACCGATCGCCCGGGCTCGCGGTCGTACACCGCGCCGGCGGCCGGAGGCACCTCGGGGATTTTGAGGCTCTGCTGGAATCCGAGCAACGCCACGGCCGGCATGAAGGCCGAGGCCACATAGCTCGCGAGGTTCGGCAGGAAGCTGAAGGCGAGACCGCCCAGAGAGCCCAAGCCCAACGAGGCGAAACCGTAAAGCACCGCCTGAGTGAGGGGAAGACGTCGGTAGACCACCGTCCACATACCCCCGCCAACAGCGCCTCCGATGCCGGCGATGACAGCGCCCCCGATGACCGTTCCGTGCACGCCCGATTCTTTGCCCGCGATGATAACCAGAGTGGCTACGGTCATGACGAGAAACGAAAGCGGACCCATCGCGCGCTCCGCGGCGGCACTCGGACGCCGGAAATGCGCTATCAGAGCCGCAACGACCATCGTGCCGCCATAGAATGCGTTGCTCACGACGGACACGATGCCGTCATCGCTTTGGGCGTAGGAGCCGAACATGTTGCATTGCAGCCATACGCGCGTCGCCGCAAGCCCCAGCAGGCTGAGCAACAGCGGCGATCCCAGGGCACGACGCAGCAGCGCCGCACCGTCGCGACCCGTGTTCCCGTCTTCCATAGCCACCCCCTCCCATCGCGAAAAGGCCCCATTTACGTGCTGGAACCATATTACCCGTTTCGGGTACATCTTCTCAACTCCCGTGAAACTACCCGCTTTAATTACCCGCTTGCCCGCGGGAGGAACCCTACCATGGAGCCACAGCCCGGCCCGACGGCCCCTCCCCCTTGGCCCAAGGGGCCGGGATCTGCGAAACCCACGCCCAAGGAGGAGGAAACCATGTTCCAGACCAACCCGATGTCCCGCCGTTCCTTTGTCGCCCTCACCGCCGTCGGCGCCCTTGCCGCCGGACTTGCCGGATGCGCCCCGCGCACTACTCCCACCGATAAGGCGGACGAGACCATCTCCTGCGACGTGCTGGTGATCGGCAGCGGTGCCTCCGGCACCACGGCCGCCGCCGAGGCGGCGCTTTCCGGAGCCGACACGGTGCTGCTGGAAAAGCACGGCGGCAGCGGCCTGGCTGCTTCCAGCTCCCTGGCCATCGGAACACTCTACGGCGCCGGCACGAAGCTGCAAGAGGCCGCCGGCATCGAGGATACGCCCGATGGTCTTCTCGAGTACTTCATGACCCGTGGGGGCGACAAGCTCGACCCCGACATGCAGCAATTCTGCGCCGAGCATTTCGGCGAGACCATCGACTGGCTCTCCGAGGAGCTGGGCGTGCCGTTCAAGGAGAAGGTCTCGAAGAAGGGCTCCGACACCGTGCCCCGCGGCCACAACATCGACGACCGCGACGAGGTTGCCCTCGAGATCATGAACAAGCGGGCGCAAGAGGCCGGGGTGCGCTTCGTATTCAACACGGCGGCCGAGTCCCTTATCGTGGGACCCGACGGAAAGATAGAGGGCGTCATGGCGGCCCGTCCCTCCGGGAAGCGGGTGCAGATCGATGCCAAGCGCACCATCATCGCCACGGGCGGCTTCTGCCGCAACGTCGAGATGATCAACGAGTACTGCCCCGACTACCAGGGCGTCTACACCGAGGTGGGCGAGGGCTGCACCGGCGAGGGCCTGCAGATGGGACTCGACATCGGGGCGGCCTACATCGGCCACGGCGGCACCAACGGCATCCTCGCCTGCCCCGTGGAGGCCGGTCAGTCGAAGCTCATCGACAAGAAGGCGATGTGGATCGACTCCTCGGGAAAGCGCTTCGTGAACGAGGACGGCCAGACCCACGACATCTACTACACCGTCTCTCACTTCCCCGACCAGATCTTCTACGCCGTCTACGACCAGGCCATGGTGGACGCCCTCGACGAACATCTGGCCAACTGCTTCGAGATGGGGCTCGAGCGCGGCTACTTTTCCCAAGGCGACACGGTGGCGGCGGCCGCCGAGGACCTGGGGCTTGACGGCGCAGCGGTGGAGGCGCAGCTCACTGCCTACAACGCCATGGCCGCCGCGGGCAGCGACAGCGAGTTCAACAAGAAGCAGGAGAACCTCGTCGCGCTGACCGAAGGCCCCTTCTACGTGCTCAGCATGGGGGTCTGCACCCACGGCAGCTTCGGCGGCTACCACGTGAACACCGATTTTCAGGTGCTCGACGAGCAGGGCGAGATCATCGAGAACCTGTACGCCGTCGGCGAGGTGAGCTGCGGAACCTTCATCTACGACGACTATCCGGCCGGTGGCTGTGGGCTGAATTACGCCTACACCTCCGGCCGATGGGCCGGCAAGAACGCCGCCCAAGCGGTCCTGGCCTAGGACCCAGCCAACGAAAGAAGCGCCCGGATGGCGAGAATGCCACCTGGGCGCTTCGCGCTGCAAAAAAGGGCTGCGCGCTATTTCTTCTTCTCGATGGGGTGGGCGGCCACCCAGCCGGCGATCTCGGACTGCTTGGCGCGGCCGAGGGCGAGCGCGCCTGCGGCCACGTCCTTGGTGATGGTGGAGCCGGCGCCCACAAGCGCCCCGGCACCGATGGTCACCGGCGCCACCATCATGGTGTCCGAGCCGATGAAGGCGCCGTCCTCGATGACGGTGGCGTGCTTGTTCACACCGTCGTAGTTGCAGGTGATGGAGCCGGCGCCGATGTTCACGCCCTCCCCCATGGTGGTGTCGCCGATGTAGGACAGATGCGGCACCTTCGAGCCCTTGCCGATGGTGGATTTCTTGATCTCCACATGGGTGCCGGCCTTGGCGCCCTCGCACAGGTGGGCCGCCGGGCGCAGGTAGGCGCGCGGGCCGGTTGTGGCGCCGTCGTCGATGAGCGCTTCCACGGCCACGGTCTCATCGATGCGGCAGCCGCGGCCGACACGCGTGTCGGTCAGGCGACTGTTCGGGCCCACGACGCTGTCCTCGCCGACAACCGTCTTCCCCAGCAGCATGACGTTGGGCAGAAGCTCCACGTCGGGGGCGATTTCCACCTCGGGGCCGATGTAGGTGGTGGCCGGATCCCACATCGTGACGCCGGCGGCCATGTGCCCCTCGTTGATGCGCCGCTGCATGACCCGGGTCGCCTCGGCCAGCTGGCCGCGGGAGTTCACGCCCAAGCATTGCTCGGCGTCATCGGTCTTGTAGGCGAGCACAGGACGTCCGGCCGCACGACTTATGGCCAGCACATCGGTAAGGTAGAACTCTCCCTGGGCGTTGTCAGATCCCACCTGGGCCAGAGCCTCGAACAGGGCACGGCCGTCGAAGCAGTAGAAGCCCGAATTGCACTCGGTGATGGCGGCCTCTTCGGCCGTGGCGTCCTTCTGCTCCACGATGCGCTCCACCTCGCCAGCCCCGTCGCGCACGATGCGGCCATAGCCGAAGGGGTTGGTCAGATCCATGGTGAGCACCACCACCGCGGCATCATGCTCGGCGCGCAGCGCGCACATCTCGCGGATGGTCTCGGGGCGAATGAGCGGGCTGTCGCCGGAGAGCACCACCACGGCGCCGTCGAAATCGGCCAGGGCGTCGGCGGCGGCCAGCACCGCGTCGGCCGTGCCGCGCTGGGAGGTCTGCACGGCCACCTCGGCTCGGCCCTCTACTAGAGGAATGACCGCCTCGCGGCCGTGGCCCACCACGGCGATGACCCGGTCGGCGCCGGCCTCCTCGGCGGCGCACACCGCCCACTGCACGAGGGGCCGGCCTAGCACCTCGTGGGCCACCTTCGGCTTCTTCGACTTCATGCGGGTACCGGCCCCCGCCGCCAGGATAATCGCAGCAGTTTCCATGGAACGCCTTTCTATTTCCCCGGGCCTTCCCGCCCGCACTTTTCGCATAGGGCAAAGTATAGCGCTATTTGAAGCGCTTCAGGAGAAGGGAGTTGCTGACGACGCTCACGCTGGACAGGGCCATGGCGGCACCGGCCAGGGCCGGGGCGAGGATGCCCACGGCGGCCAGCGGGATCATGATGCAGTTGTAGATGAGCGCCCAGAACAGGTTCTGCTTGATCTTGCGCATGGTGGCCTTCGACAGACGCAGGGCCACGACGAGGTCGGACAGACGGTTGCGCATGAGCACCACGCTTCCGGCATCGAGCGCCACATCGGTGCCCGAGGCCATGGCCACGCCGATATCGGCGGCCGCGAGCGCCGGGGCATCGTTGATGCCGTCGCCCACGAAGGCCACGACGGCCTTCGTGCCGGCAACCACCTCCTGAGCGGCATCTGCCGGGGACTCGAGGGGTAGAGGCTCCTCGGTAATGCCCATGCTCGGATCGGAGGACGCCATGAGGGCCGGATCAGCCACTTCCTCTTTCAGAAGGCGCTCGTTGTCCTTCTCGGTGCTGCGGGCCTCGGCAGCGGCGTTGCCGAGCATGGAGACGTCGACGGCGCTCCGCACGGCGCGCACGCAGTCGGCCTTCTCGAGCGGCTTCACGCCGGCGAACACGTGGGCGGACGCGATGCCCACCTCCTCGGCGATGGCCCGGGCCGTGGGCGCCGCGTCGCCGGTGACCATGTAGGAGGTCACGGCGAAGTCGCCGCTCAGCTCGCGCACCGTGGCCGCCGCGTCCGGCTTGGGCTCGTCGCGGAACTGGATGCGGCCGCGCGCCGCGCCGTCGATGGCCACGAGCGAGCCTGTGGCCCCGGCCCCGTCGCCGGCGGCCTTCCCGACGCCGACGAACACCTCGCGGCCCTCCACCACGCCGCGCACGCCCTCGCCGACAACGGCCTCGAAGGACTCGGCCGCAGGCAGCGGCGCCAAGCCGCGCCCGCCCGCGAAGGCCACGACGGCCCGAGCCAGGGGGTGCTCGCTCTTCGCCTCCAGGGCGGCGGCCAGGCGCAGGGCATCATCGGGCACGTCACAGGCCACGACCACAGGCTCGCCCACCGTGAGCGTGCCGGTCTTGTCGAACACGGCTGCCGTGAGGTTACCCATGGTCTCGAGCACCGTACCGTCCTTGATGAGCACGCCGAGCTGCGCGCCGCGCCCCATGCCCACCGTCAGCGCCGTGGGTGTGGCCAGGCCGAGCGCGCAGGGACAGGCCACGCAGATAACGGCGATGGCCGGCATGAGCGCCTGGGCGAGACGCCCATCGGAATCAGCGGGCGCCATGAAGAACCACGCGCAGAACACCACGAGCGCGAGGATCAGGATAGCCGGCACGAACACGGCTGCGATGCGGTCGGCGATGCGCTGAATGGGGGCCTTCGTGCCCTGGGCATCTTCCACGGCACGTACGATGCGGGCCAGCGTGGAATCGGCCCCCACGCGCAGGGCGCGCACCGTCACCGAACCGGTGGTGTTCTGGGTGCCGCCCGTGACTCCGTCGCCCGCCACCTTCACCACCGGCAGCGTCTCGCCGGTGAGCATGGACTCGTCCACCTCGGTGGCCCCCTCGACGACCACGCCGTCCACGGGCACCTTCTCGCCGGGGCGCACGAGCACCGTGTCGCCGGCAACCACCTGGGCCAGCGGCACCTCGCGCTCCTCGCCGCCACGCACGACGCGAGCGGTGGGCGGCGTCAGGTTCATGAGCGACTCGATGGCCGCATTCGTGGCGCCCTTGGCGCGGCTCTCCAGCATCTTGCCGAGCAGCACGAAGGTAATGAGCATGGCGCAGGTCTCGAAGTAGGGCATGCCGTCGTTGACTGCGAGCGCCTCGCGGCTTTCCCAATCGCCCGTCGCCACCGGCAAAAACGTGATCCACAGCGAGAATAAAAACGCGATGGAGGTGCCGAGCGCCACGAGCACGTCCATGTTCGCCGAGCCGCCCTTGAGCGAGCCCCACGCCCCCTTGTAGAAGCGCGCGCCGCAGCCGAACTGCACCGGCAGCGTGAGTGCCAGCAGCAGGATATTCGCCGCGAACATAGCCTGAACGTGGCTGGGTTCGGCCGTGAACAGCCGCGCCAGAACCTCGCCCGCCCCCATGTGCCAGCCGGGAATCATGCCGATGGCCACGATAATCACCGTGAGCGCCGCCGACAGTCCGAACACCTTGCGGTCGCGCTTGGCCCGGGCGGCCTCGCGGGCGCGGCGCCTCTCGTCCACCAAGGGCGCGTCGTCGGGAATGAGCTCGGCGGTGAAGGCGAGGCTGTCGAACACGGCGAGCATGTCGTCCACGCTGGCTTGGGCCGGGTCGAACACCACGCGCCCGGTGTTGTTCGCCAGGTTCACGGCCACATCCACCACGCCGGGGGTCTTGCGGTAATGGCTCTCAATGGAGGCGGCGCAGTTCGCGCAGTGCATGCCCTCGATGGCCAGGCGGATAGAGGCCTCCGTCGGGCCGCCGTCGTCCGCAGCGGGTGTCCTTTCGCCGCCGCCCGCCGCGGCCGCCACAGGCGCCTCCGCGTCCTTCCCCGCGCTCTCCCCCGCCTTCGGCCCCGCGGCCTCCGCTGCCTTCTTCGCCGCCTTCTCGGCCTCATCGGCGGCAATCTCGGCCGCGAAGGGATGCGGGCCCGTCTCGGGCATGACGGCTACCTTGAAGTTGGTGTCGTCGAGGACGTGCAGCAGATCGTCCACGGTGACCCGACCCGCGTCGTAGGTCACCTCGGCGCTCTGGCCGGCCAGATCCACCGCCACAGCCGCTACGCCCGGCACGTCCTCGTAGTGCCGCGTCACGTTCGCCACGCACTTCTGGCAGTGCATGACGGCCACGGCCAAACGTTGAGTCTCCATGAATGCCTCCTACTTCGAGAAGCGCCGCATGAGCGCCATGACCTCATCGATTACCTCGTCGTTGCCCGCGCGCACCTCATCCACCACGCAGGTGCGCATATGCTCGGCCAGAAGCATCTCCGACACGCGCCGCACCGCCGACTCGGCCGCCGCCAGCTGGGTGAGCACGTCCCCGCAGTAGCGGTTGTCCTGAACCATGGCCTTCACCCCGTTCAGCTGCCCGATGGCGCGGTTCAGCCTCTTCTGCACGTCGGCCTGCAGCGCCTCGGACCGCGGCGTGGCCTTATGACGGCATGAGCATCCCTGGGCCGGCTCGGCCACCGCAGCCTCGGCCCGGACCTCGTCCTTCTCTTCCATTCAAGCTCCTTCGCTCACCTGTTCTCGTTCTCTCGCTTTATACCCCCTAGGGGTATTTTGGTCAAGAGCGAACTTCTCCGGGTGCGCGCCGAGAGCCTCCGAAAACAAGAAGAGGGCGCCCCCGCAGGAGCGCCCTCGCTAGCGAGCACTGGATATGATGCGCCCTACGGCCGAGTGCCGGTCACGTCCTCGGCCTCCTCGGCTTCGGCCTCGGCGCGGGCCGTCTCGTGGATGACGAACTCGGCCACGCCGCCCTCGGCGTGAAGCACCTCGCGCACGTCGTCCACCACGTCCTCGTCGCCGCAGGCGAGCACCAGGTCGTCGGCCACCTCGGCGGCCTCCTCCCCGGTCGTCTGGCGCACCACGTCATCAAGGGAGGCCGACACATAGGAAATACCGGCCCGCTCGGCAGCCTTGGCCTGCATGAACAGGAACACGAAGCCGATGACGCCGGCCAGAAGCGATGCCGACAGAATGCCGATCTTCGCATCGGCGATGAGCACGGCCTCGGGGAAGGCCAGATTCGCCACGAAGATGGCCATGGTGAAGCCCACGCCGCCCAGGATGCCGGCGCCCAGCATATGGATCCAGTTCACATGGTCGGGCAGATTGGCGATCTTGAACTTCACGGTCAGGAAGCTGAACAGCAGAATGCCGATGGGCTTGCCGAGCAGAAGACCGAAGAACACGCCGAAGAATACCGGGCTGGACACCATGGCCAGCACGTCTCCGCCGAGGAAGCTCACATCGGCGTTGGTCAGCGCGAACAGGGGCAACACGGCGAAGTACACCCAGGGATACAGCATGTGCTCCAGGCGCGTGGCCGGGGGCACCACCTGCTTGGCGACGCTGGATAAGCGGCTCACGGTGAACATATAGTCCTTCTGCAGCACCACCGGCTGGCTCTCCACGAAACTGTCGCGGGCCTCGCGCACCCGGTCGCCCGACCAGGTCATGAACTTCTGCAGATCGACGCGGGACCCGGTGGGAATGGTGAAGGCCAGGAGCACGCCGGCAATAGTGGAGTGCACGCCGGACATGAACACGGCGAACCACAGCAAGCAGCCGATGAGCAGATAGGGGGCAAGGGAGTACACATGGGCCCGGTTGAGCAGCACGAGCCCCACGAGCACCACCGCGGCCACGGCCAGCCACATCAGCGAGGGACTCTGGCCATAGAAGATGGCGATGACGAGAATGGCGATGATGTCGTCGGCTACGGCCAGAGTAGACAGGAACACGCGCACGCCGTTGGGCACGCGGTTGCCGAGCAGCGCCATGATGCCCAGGGCGAAGGCGATGTCGGTGGCCGTGGGCACGCCCCAACCGTGGGCGGTCTCGGGGTTGGCGGCATTAAAGAGGGAGTAGATGACGATGGGCGCCAGCACGCCGCCCAGGGCCGCGATGATGGGCAGGGCCGCCTGGCGGATGTTCGTCAGCTCGCCGACGGTCATCTCGTACTTGATCTCGAGGCCTACGAGCAGGAAGAACACCGCCATGAAGATGTCGTTGATGATGTGGGCCAGGGACATCTCGCCGATGAGGCCGCCCACGCCCACCACTACATGGGTGTGCCAGAACTGCTCGAAGGGCTCAAACGCCGGGGAGTTCGCGATGATGAGCGCCACGATAGCGGCCGCGAGCATGATAGCGGCGGCCTTGGTGGACGAGCTCGTAAACTGGATCACCTTGAGCCAGCGGCGCTGATGGCCCTGGACCTCGTCGATGAAAATGTGGTGGGGATCGGGGTTCTTCGCGGTGGGTTCCATGCTCACGTCCTCAGGTTCTCGTTTTCGGCCGCCGCGCGGGCCGGCCTCGCATATATCCGATTATTGTATCGCTTTTCCCCGCACTGGCGACCAAAAGACCGACCCGTTGAGGGACCGTCACGGCAATCTCCATGCAAAACTAACGAGACAGCACCCGCTCCTGGGATGCCGCCCGCAAAGCCGGCCGCTCCCATCTGATCGAGCTGCGCATACTGAGCTGCGGCAGCGCTCGGAGACGCCCATCGGACGGGAAACGTTTTCCTGCAACCTCAAATTGCCCGCCGATTCTGGCGCAAAGTGCGCTATGCTGTTTACTCCGGTTGGCAGCCGTTTGTCGCTTTGCCTCCCATCGCGCGAACGATGCGGGACAGAGGGGCGCCAGCGTGCCAACCGAACCTGTAGGCCACGAATTAAAGAGGTGGAATCATGACGATCACCGTGTCCGGACGCAAAATGCCCGTCACCGACGCCCTTCGTCAATATGCCGAGGAGAAGGTGGGCAACGCCATCAAGGCCGTCGATGCCGACGCCGTATCCACGGAAGTTGTCCTGTACACTGAGAAGAACCCGGCCAATCCGCTGCCGGCCATCTGCGAGGTCACCGTTCGCATCAAGGGCCACATCGTGCGTGTGGAAGAGAGCGAAGAGGATATGTACGCCGCCATCGACGTGGCCGCTGCCAAGGTTGCCCGCCAACTGCGCAAGTACAAGACCCGCGTGCTGGACAAGAAGATCCGCGCCACGGAGCGCATCGTCGACTATGCCCACGAGGACGCCCACCCCGAGAGCGAGCTGGATCTGGACCGCCTCATGGACGAGCTGGCCGATGACGAGATCGTGCGTCGCAAGGAGACGGAGTTCACGCCCATGACCGAAGATGAGGCGCTCATCCAGATCGATCTGTTGGGCCACGACTTTTTCGCATACACTGATCGTGACACCAACCTGGTGCACATCCTGTACCGCCGCACGGACGGCGGCTACGGTCTGCTCACGCAAAAGGAGGATTAGTTCATGGCCACTATCGACACCATCGCCGGCGTTCTCGAGAGCAATCTCGACATCGACCCCGCCACCGTCACCCCTGAGGCGACCTTCGAGTCCCTCGGCATCGACTCCCTGGACATGGTCGAGCTCATCTGCGATCTGGAGGAGGCCTGCGAGGTCGACTTCGGCGAGCCGGAGGGCCTCGTGACCGTGGGCGACCTGGTGACCTACATCGACTCCCTGTAAGTCGCGCGACACACCATCGCATCCAAGCCCCCGCGGCCCTCGGCCGCGGGGGCTTTTCGTTTTCCAAAAGTCTGTTTTCGCGCAGCAAACTCCGCGAAATAGATTCCCCGCAGCCACAGAGCATCAAATAGAACTGCTTCTCGTGCAAAACCGCAGCTTCCTCGCCCCGTTTGGCGCAGTTTTGCCCAGAAGGCACGGCGCCCGTATCTATTTCGCGGAGTTTGCTGCGCGAAACCGCCTCTTTCAGAAACCGGGACGCCCAAGCTCTACCGACATCCCGACGCATTCGTAAGGTCGGCGATGGCGTAGAGGGTCCCGAAGGCCACGGCCACGCCTTCAGAGCCTGCTGCATCCCGCGCGGCGGCAAAGGCGGCGGCTGGGCTGGCGCACATGCTTACCGGCACGGCGCCGCCACGGGGGACGGCTGCTCCGCTGCGAACTTCCTCGGCCAGCACGTCCCGAACGCATGCAGCCAGCTCGTGGGCCGCCAGGGCCCGGGGATTCTCCGGCGCGTACACCGAGAACGAGGCGGCCCAGGGCGCCACGGCACGCACCATGGCCGGGTAGTCTTTGTCGGCCAGCACGCCTAGGGCGAAGTGCACCGAGCTGCGCCCTGCCTCGCCCAGCAAGTCCGCGAGCGACGAGGCCAAGGCCTCGGCTCCCTGGGGATTGTGGCCGCCGTCCACGATGGTGAGCGGGAAGGTGCCCACCACCTCGAAGCGCCCGGGCCAGCGGGCCGCGGCGATGCCCTCTTTCAGGGCCGCCTCGGAAATAGACCAGCCCCGCTCGCGCAGAACGCCCACGGCCTCGATGGCCATGGCGGCGTTGGCTGGCTGGTAACTGCCCAACATCTGGGTCGCGAACGCCTCCCCCCGATAGGCGAAGCGCCGCGCTGCCGACAGCGCACGATCAGCAGTCTCTTCCGCGTCTCCTCCCGCAACTTCGCTGGCCGCTGCCTCCGCCGCACTCCCTCCCACAACCTCGTCGGCCACCGTGCCACCCCACGCCGTCCCCTCCAACGGCTCCACCGCCAGGTCGGCAAAGTCGGGGCAACGCAGCTCGCAGCCGCGCTCGGCGGTCACGGCCTCGATGACGTCCATGGCCTCGGGCTCCTGGGGCCAGCTGACCACCGGGACCCCGGCCTTCACGATGCCGGCCTTCTCCCCGGCGATGGCCGCCAGGCTGTCGCCCAAAAGGTCGGTGTGGTCCAGCCCGATGCGGCCGATGACGCTCGCCTCGGGGGCGTCGATGGCGTTAGTGGCGTCCAGCCGGCCTCCCAGGCCCACTTCCAGCACCACGATATCGCAGGCCGCAGCGCGAAAATGCTCCAGGGCCACGGCGGCCATCAACTCGAACTCCGTGGGATGATCCCCCGTTGCGGCCTCCATGGCCTCGGCGACGGGACGCACGGCGGCCACGGCGCGGGTCAGCTCCTCGCCGGTGATATCGGCGCCGTTCACGCGGATGCGCTCCTCGAAGCGCAGGATATAGGGGCTCGTGAACAGCCCCACGGTATAGCCGGCCGCTTCGAGGATACGAGCCAGATAGGCGCAGATCGACCCCTTCCCGTTGGTGCCCGCCACGTGGACAAAATGCAGAGCATCCTGGGGACGGCCCAGGCGTTCCAGCAGATCGGTCATGCGCTCGAGCCCCAGGCGCGAGGCCTGCCAACGGGGGGTGTTGATCCAGGCAACGGGATCGAAGACCATAGGACCACCTTTCTTCGCGAAGGACGCAGCGCCGCAACGCCGGGACACAAACAAGTGACAGATAGCCGCACGGGAACGGTTACTGCGCGGCTCATTCTATACTAGGGAACCAGAAGCGACGGTGCCGCGAGGAGGAAATGATGGCCATTGTCTACGAACTGAACCAGCCCCAGCCTCTCAGCGCCCCCAGCACCCGCGAGAATCCCCGGCCGCCCCTCGTGAAGGTCATCACGTCCCACGAGTTCGACGCCCTGCCCAACATCTCCCAGGAGGGCCGCAACGGCCTGGCCGCGCTCGAACCGGCTGAGATGAACTTCGTGGAGCTCTACCCCTCCTTCGTCATCGGCTCTTTCGCTGTGCCCGATAAGACCGATCCCACGGCCGACCCCGACCGCATGTCATTCTATCTCGACGCCGACCGGCTCATCTTCATCGACGACGGTACCGTGGCCGCCGATATGCTGCAGAAGGTGTCCACCAGCGGCATCCTCACCAAGGCCACCACGTCCCATTGCCTCTACGCCCTCATGAAGACGCTCATCGCCGACGATTTCACCTGGTTCTCCCTCATGGAGGACGCTATGGAGAAAATCGAGGAGGTCATGCTCGACCACAGCGAAACCGTATCGTCCCAGACCATCATGGGCTATCGCCGCGCCGCCATGCGCATGGGCTCGTACTACCAGCAGATCGCCGTCATGGCCGATCTGATCGCCGACAACGAGAATAAGGTGATGAGCCGCGAAGAAGCGCGCGCGTTCAGCCACGTGGCTGCCCACGCGAACCACCTGGCCGATCGGGCCGAGACCCTGCGGGAGTACAGCCTTCAGCTGCGCGAGCTGCATCAGACCCAAATCGACCTCAAGCAAAACTCCACCATGCAGATCCTCACCATCGCCACGGTGATGTTCGCCCCACTCACCCTGGTCACCGGCTGGTTCGGCATGAACCTCACGGTACTGCCGGGGCTCGACTGGCCCTATATGTCCGTCACCATCATCGTGCTCGCGGCCCTCATGATCGTGACGATGATCCTGTTCTTCAAGAAGAAGAACTGGTTGTAGGGTTAGCGGGATTAATCAGCAGCCTTCAGCAACTCCCCCAGCGTAGTGAAGTCGTTCTCCAGGGCCTCGCGCTTGCTGCCGTCGTAGAGGGCGGCAGCCGGGTGGAAGATGGGGAACACCTTGAAGCGCCCGGCCCGCTGCAAGGTGCCGTGGAGCCGCGTGATGCCCACATCGGTCTTCAGGATGAACTTCGTGGCGAAGTTGCCCAGGGTGACGATGAACTCCGGGTCGATAGTGCGGGTCTGCTCTCGGAGGAACGGCGTACAGGTCTGGATCTCCTCGGGACGCGGATCACGATTCGAGGGCGGTCGGCACTTCAGCACGTTGGCGATGAACACCTCGTCGCGGGCAAGCCCGGCGATGGCCAGCAGCTCGTTGAGGTACTTGCCCGCCGCGCCCACGAAGGGCTCGCCCTGCAAGTCCTCGTTCTTGCCCGGGGCCTCCCCCACGATGAGCACCCGTGCCTCGGGGTTGCCCACGCCGAACACGGTTTGAGTGCGCCCCTCGCACAGCGGGCATTGCCGGCACGCCGCCACCTGCGCCCGCAGCTCATCGAGGGGGATATGGGGGTGCTGCCGAGCGGTATTCGTCTGGGAACTCGTCATATCCATACATACAATCCTCTCTCACAGATTCGCCCAAGGACGTCAGCGAGGCCTCGAATTTAGATATAAATTCGAGGCAGTCGCGAGCAGCCGAAGCCAATGGCCACCTCGTGCTGGATGGTGCCCAGGGTCTCGGCCATCTCGTCGATGGTGATGGCCGCCTCGCCCTGCTCGCCCACGATGACCACCTCGTCGCCGATCTGGGGATCGATACCGAGGCGCTGGCGCAGATTCACCTCGAACATGCACTGGTCCATGCAGATGTTCCCCGCCTGATGGAAGCGCCGGCCGCCGAGGAGCACGTCAGTGCGATTCGAGAGCCCGCGACGCAAACCGTCGGCATAACCGATGGGCAGGGTGCATATCTTCACCGAGCCGGGGCTGCGGTAGTGCAGCCCGTAGCTGACCCCCTCGTTGACGGACACGATCTTCACGTCGGTGATGCGGGCCTTCACGGCCATGGCCGGCTTCAAATCGATGAGCGGATAGGCCTCCGGGCAGGGATAGAAGCCGTAGAGCGAGATGCCGAGGCGCACCATATCCAGCTGCACCTCCGGGTAGCGGATGGCCGCCGCGGAATTGGCCGCGTGCACGATGCCCGGGTTCAGCCCCGCGGCCCGCAGGGCGTTCACCGCCTCGGCGAAGCGCTTCACCTGGCGCTCGAAATCGATGGTGCCGGGACAGTCGGCCGTGGCGAAGTGGGTGAAGGTGCCCTCCAGGTCCAGGGCCCGGTGGAACGAGATCTGCCGCGCGAATTCCACCACTTCGTCCCAGCGCACGCCGATGCGGTTCATGCCCGTGTTCACCTTCAGGTGGAACGGTGCCCGCAGCCCGAAGGCATCGGCGGCCTCGGCGTAGCGGATGGCGAACTCGGCGGTGTAGACGCTCGGCATGATCTTGTAGGCCAGAAGCAGCGGGATGGCCGTGGCCGGAGGCTCGGCCAGCACGAGCACCGGGGCGTTCACGTAGGCCTCGCGCAGGGCGATGGCCTCGTCCACCGTGGCCACACCCAGGTACTCGGCCCCGGAATTCAGAGCCGTCTTGGCCACCTGCACGGCCCCATGACCGTAGGCATCGGCCTTCACCACGGCCATAAGTCGACAGCCGGGGCGCAGACGATGCTTCACCGTGGAAGCATTGTGGCGGATGGCGTTCAGGTCGATCTCCACCCAGGACCAGCGCCGATCGGTCTCGGGAATATGGGCGAGCTTGTCGGGGTCGAAGCGCGGGGGGCCGGCCGGAGCCGTGCCGCTCTCGGCGAACTGCAACACATCGGAGGCCGGGGCCATAGGCCCCGCGGCGCCCCGGGCCGACACTCCCGCGGCCGAACCCGCCGGTGCCCAGCCGCCAACCGCAGAGCGCTCCTGCTTGCGAGCCGCAAAGGGCGTGTCGTCGTAGCGGGAGCTGCGCAGGGCATCGCCCGCCGACACGAAGTTCGGATCGCGACGGGAGAAGCCGGTGAAGCCGTTGGGAAGTTCTGCCATGAAGTGCCACCTCGAAACCGCACGTAACGCCTACCTTATCGCGCTCCAGTATAGCGCTTGTTGGCCTCCGCAACGGCGGGCGAGGGGCATCTTCACGGCACAGGGGGCACGACAGAGGGTCGGCCGCCTTAATGCGGTCGGCCCTATCCGAGCTCGCCGCGGGCCGCGGCAGCGGAGAGCTTTTCCGAGAGGCTCTTCTGCGTGTCATGGCCGCCTCCGGCCATCATCTTCACGGCATGGGGCAACGCCGCCACGATGCCCTCCCAGTTCTCGGTAGCCGCCTTGGTGGAACCGGGCAGGTTGATGATGAGGGTGCGGCCCCGTTGGGCGCAGATGGCCCGGGACAGCATGGCGTAGGGGGTGATCTTCAGGCTGTGGACGCGCATGGCCTCGGCAATGCCCGGCACCTCGCGGTCGGCCACGTCGCGGGTGGCCTCGGGGGTCACGTCCCGCAGCGAGAGGCCGCTGCCGCCGCAGGTGAGCACCACGTCGGCATCGGTGTGGTCACAGGCGTCCAGCAGCGCCCCAGCGATAAACGGACGCTCGTCCTTCTCCACGACGCGGCGGATGCACTCCCAGCCCTCCGCGGCGATCAGCTCTTCCAGCTTAGCCCCCGCCTCGTCGGTGGCCAGCGTGCGGGTATCCGAGCAGGTGATGATAGCGAACTTGATGGTCATGAAATTCCTTTCCGCAGATGCCGGGCTGGGCGAACCCTACAGGCACACCTCTTCCGGCACATCCAGCAGGATGCAGTCTACCATGGTTCCGGCCGGCTGGGGCTCGCTGCCCTCGGGCAGCACGGCCATGCAGTTGGTCTTCTGGATGGGCCCGAACAGGCCCGAGCTCTGGTTCTTGGCCGGCGTCACCTCGAAGGCACCGTCAGCGCCGCGGGTGAGGGTGCCGCGCAGGAAGATGCGGCGCTGGTCGCGGTTCTTCTCGTTCTGGGTGAGCCGGGCCCGCACCACCGGATGATCGAGGAAACGGTAGCCCTGCATGGCGCGCAGAGCCGGGCGGATGATCAGCTCGAAGCCCACGTAAGCCGCGGCCGGATTGCCCGGCAGGCCGAAGACTGGCGTGCCGTTCACCAGCCCGAAGGTCTGGGCCTTGCCCGGGCGCATGTTCACCGTGGCCATGAGCAGCTCGCCCAGATCGGCCACCACGGGCTTGATGAAATCGTAGTCGCCGTTGGCCGCCCCGCCCGTGGTCACCACGAAGTCGTACTCCTGGGTGGCCGCGGCCACGGCCTCGCGCAGGGCCTCGTAGGTGTCCTCCACGATGGGCAGGATATGGGGCACCGCCCCGGCCCGGCTCGCGCAGGCAGCCATGGCGTAGCTGTTGGAATTGCGGATCTTGCCGGGGCCGGGCACCTCGGCGGGGGGTACGAGCTCGCTGCCCGTGGCGATGACGGCCACCCGGGGGCGCCGGCGCACCGGCACCTCCAGCACGCCGCAGCCGGCCAGAAAGCCCACGCCCGCCGCGCCGATGACCTCGCCCGCGCGCACGACGACCTCGCCGGCCCGAGCCTCCTCGCCGGCGGGGCGCACGTTGGAGCCCACCTTCGTCGGAGCCGCGAAGGACACGAGCGAGCCTGTATGCCCGTCGCCTTCCACCACCCCCACGATCTCGTATTTCACCACGGCGTCGGCATCGTCGGGCAGGCAGGCGCCGGTCATGATGCGCACGCACTCCCCCGCCCCGATGGAGCCCTCGAACACATCCCCGGCGCCGATCTCGGCGATCACGCGCAGGGCCACGGGCACCTCCTCCGTAGCGCCCTCGATCTCGGCGGCCCGCAGGGCGAAGCCGTCCATGGCCGAGTGGGCGAAGGGGGACACGTCGATGTCGCTCGTCAGATCGGCGGCGGCCACCCGGCCCACGGCCTCCAGCAGCCCCACGGTTTCCACGGCCATCGGCTCCACGGCCCCGCACACGAGCGCACGGGCCTCCTCCAGCGAGATCATGTCCTTCACGTCGGTTCCCTTTCTCCTCCTCAAGCGCTCGCGCGGCCAAGCACGCCAACCCGGGCGCGCTGCGCCACATTTCCGCGCTCTATTATAACCGTCCGAGAATAAACCGCACGGGAGAGGGGCGCGTTTCCGAAAGACCGTGTTTCGAGCGGCTGCGCTTGTCATTACGCCGATTTTGCGCAGTAAACTCCGCGAGATAGACTCCGGTGCTGCCTTGCTCGTACGGGAGGAAACTCCCTATTTGAGAAACACCTGGTCAACTTCATAGCGAATTGGCCGTATAACGCCTTATGCCGCCCCCATTGCCCCTCGTGCATCTACTTCGCGGAGTTTACCGCAACAAAATCTGCCCCTTCGGAAACAAAACTAGGGGGTGCGGACGTTTTTTCGTACCTCCTAGACGGCGTATCCCAGCGAGGCGCGGTACTCGTCGGGGCTCATCCATCCGAGCGACCTCTTGATGCGTCCGGCGCGACAGTACCGCAGGTAGGCGTCCAGGCGGTCGGCGAACCCCGCCAGCGTGACGCCCTCCCAGTCCCTGTAGTGGAAGAACTCGAAGCTCCTATGTATGTCAAGTCGCTTCTTTCGTCTGAGACTTCAGCC
>CANSQM010000005.1 GCA_947649205.1 uncultured Enterorhabdus sp. | reverse complement strand
CCGTACCGCCCGAACGCACGTAGAACGAGAGCACCGTCTCAGCCGACAGGGGATCCTTCAGCTTGACAAAGGCATCCGCATCACTGGGAGCAACCACGATCAACTGAAATCGACCCCCCTGATCTATTGTCTCGAAAATGAATCCCGTAATGGGACGTTCTGCTGCTGCAAGGAAGCCCCTCGAGGGAGCCTCAACTCCCAATATATCCCCAAACGCCGCTGCGGCACGGGCAGCCGTCCGCTCCGCGCCGGTTGCTACGCCCTCATCGGGTCCATAGGTGTTCACTCCCTCGATCGAGGAGTTAATTACCACCGGGTCAGAGGCTGCATCCAACACCTCTTCTGAAGCCTGAGCACTCCCCGATGCCCCGTCTCCGGAGCCCGGCATCACCTCCTGCGAAGAATCGCGGGGCGTAGCCGTCCTGGAAGCATCCGTCCCGTCCGTACCCTCCGACGGCGCGGCATGCTCTTTCGTCACCTGCTCGGCCACCGATCTCGACACATTGCCGGACGACACTGAGTTGCCCTGCTGATCTCGAAACGGAAACCACAGCAAAAGAGCCAATAACGCGGCAAAGAGCGCTACGGGAATCCAATGGCGTAAGCGCCCCTCCCTACGACGGTCGAACCTGTTGCGGCGCCGATACCTATCTCCCTGATTCATGACCTACCAACCTCCTACTAATTCTAGGCGAACCACAACAACGCCCTTAAGCCAAATGCAGCCCAAACTCCCATTTCCATACCGTGATATGCGCTTGACAACGCCCGCAAAAGTGCCGGGGGACTTTCTCGGCGCTTTTTCATGAACAGCCAGCAAAGCGTTCCGCCAACGAAAGGCGATGCCAGCAAGACCCACCCCAGCGCGGGCCGACTAGCTGCCGCCGCAACCTGACACGCACCGACTGCCATGGAAATCTCAAGACAGGCCAGGGCACCAAAGGCCACCACCATCTCAAGCGATATACGAAATCGCGCCGCTCCTCCTTCATCGCCCTCATCCTCGGCAACTTTCGCATAGCGCCGAGGAAAGTACAGCGATTCCGGGCACGCCAGCCAGCAGAGGAACATCGCAAGAGGCGGAAAGGATCCGCATGCCGGCGCCAACGCCCATGCAGCCATCACTGAGAGCACTGCGCCACCAACTGTCCATGGCGCCGTCCGCCGATGCGTTTTCAGCACGAACCCAAACCCAATCCACCCTACGAGAAAGGCCAAGCCGGAAAGAGGCAGAGATGATTCTATGCGGAACGCCGCCGAATAGAGCATCGCATCCACCAGTTCCAGGCCAACCGTTCCGCCAGAAAAGCTCATGCGGACGACGATGCTCGCCAGCAAGGCCACACCCAGCCGCAATACCTTCTCCCGGATGATTCGCCAACGTATCATGAGGCCTGCCCATCGAGGGATGCCAACACAAAGCGGGCGCACTGCTCTAAAAAGTACACGGGGTCGGCCTGAGTGCTCTCCGCGAGGGAGAACACCGTCGTTTGCCCGTACACCCCTCCTACTACCCGGGGGTTTTCCGTCACTGCCACCACGAATGCCTCCCGCACCTCCACGCCGGACGCTTCGAGGACAGCACGCTCCTCCTCGATCTGGCGACAAGCGCACTCCACATCCTCGGGCATCAACATCGGCCCTCCCCCAGCACGCATCTCCATGCGCAGAGCGTCCATCGAGCAGAATCCAACTGCGCCAGCCCCCTCAACAGGGGCGTACCGAGACGCGAGGCGCACCATTTTTGCCGCGTCGCGATCGCGTTCTAGCAACGCCAGAAACTTTGCCACCCCCCTGTGGGGCGAAGCGGCGCCACAGCCCAGCCCGCCCTCGCGGGCATCGATAATCAGTAGGCACAACACGATCGGGCAAAGCTCCTCAATTGCATCGCCTCGCTTGTCCCGCTGAAGAAGCCTCACGAGATACCACCTCGCAACGAAAAAATCATTAGAAACTGGGCCAGGCTCATGAACAAGACCGCCGTGGCAACAGACCAACAGTATGATTTCCTCCCATATCCCGAGAAGCAATGCCTTCGAGCTGCAAATAGGTTGTACACTGCGCACCCCAGCACGGCAGCCACCCCGTAGCGCCAACCCATGTTAATGGCAGAATGAGCATAGTCTGCACCTCGAAGAGCCATAACGAGCAGATCGAGGGGAGCGAACCCGTTCATGGCCGAGCACAAACCCAAGGCGGCGGCCATCCCCAGCGTTACGGGCCAAAACACGGTAGCGTTCCCGTAACCGCGCAGGCCCCATGGCCGCTGCTCACACTCTTTTACCTGATCAGCAGGCACACGGGCACCGTTCAAAAATTGCTTGAGCCGGTCTTTCCATACTGAGAAACCACTCCGACGACGGCTCTCCCCGCGTTCGAAGTGCGCGATCATTTCCGTGGCGAGAGTCCCGGCGTCTCCGGTGCCCATGCCACGAAAACTGTGCCCCAACAGGTCCCTGAATGGGCGGGGCACATCCCACAGATTTCCCAGCAAAGGCGTGTCTTTATCGAAGCGACCTACGACTTTCACAAACCAGGGCCTTTTCACCGCATCGAATGTCGCTGCGATCATGTCCGAAGCCGACGGTCCCCTGAGACCCGAACAATCGTCCTCCCATAATCCCGCGCTCGGCGGAGGAGCGCCGTTCTTTCGCAGGAGGCTATATTCGCAGACGGCAAGGTCAACTGCTCCCTGCCACGGCAGCAGAGAGAGTGCAGTCTGATGCGAAGCGCAGCTCTCCTCCATCAGGGTAACCCAGTCTGTCGCCAGAAACACCCGGCACGTCGTCGGATCGACACGGATGCGCTCGGGAGATAGACGACCGAGGGAGACTCCCAGCTGCGATGCAACACATACTTGCACGGCAAGGTTGTACGCTACCCGCCGTCGTTCCGACCGAGCGTCCCCTGAAAAGTCCAGGTAACGGCTTAGGCTCACGCCACGATGCATATGCGTGACGATGAGGCCGACGAACTCACCGTTGCGATAGGCTGCATCCACGGGCAATGACACTTGCTTCTTCAATCCATTGAGCCGGGCGTCGCCGAACTTCAGCTGCGCCTTAGCGGTCGCCTCATCCCGCGAAGAGAGCAATCGCGCGGGCAGCTCCACGAAGGCCAGTTCCTCTTCGCCCTCCAGCAAAACGCTCCCGCAAAAGGAAGACAGCTCTACGAAGCCCTTTGCAGAAGGATGGTAAGTCTTTCCCCCTCTACCGGACAGCTCCCCCGATGTCTCTCGCGCAACGCTCACAGTCCACCGCTATTTGTCCCGATTATCAGAAGCAAGATCGGCAACCCATTTCTTAAGCACAGCTTTCAACGAGCCTGGCTGCTCGTCGGCGCCAGGTCGGTCGTCGAAATCCTCGGAAGCCTCGACAACTTCCTGGACCTCTCCTTCTTGTGCTCCAGGCTCCAACGCCTCGGCCGGGGGAAGCGTCCCGACTTCAGTCGCCTCCTCGGTCGCCGAAGGCCGCTCGGAAGTCTTGCTCTCATTGGGAACTGCGGGCCCGTCAGCGGCAAAAGGCTCGACGCCAGCCGGCGCCGCCTCTGCGACGGTCTCCTGTGCTTCACCCGTCGGCGCCGCCTCTGCGACAGCCCCCTGCCCTTCACCCGTCGCCGTCTCTGCGACAGCTTCACGCATTTCAGTCTCAGCCTCTTTGGCAGACGCCTCGGCCGCTGGCTCTTCCGAAGGAGGGGCATCGTGCGCAGATGCTTCCGTAACGCCCAGGCGCTCCAATTCCTGCTGCGCCCATTCTTCTTGGACGCGAGCGACCTGCTCTTGGGCGCGGGCGATTTCCACGTTGGCCTCGAGAGCCGCCTGACGGGCAGCACTCTCGGCCCGCGCGGCTTCCTTCTCGGCCCGCAGCTGATCCAAATCCATCTCAGAACGCTCTTGGCGCACCTGCCATTTCAGCCTTTCACGCTCAGCCCGCATCTGTTCTTTGCGCACACGACGCTCATAGCGGCGCTGTTTGAGTTTCTGCCAAGCGGCGTTCCGGTCTTCGCGCCGCTGGACCCGCACGGCCTTGGCTGCAGAAGACCTCACTTCCCGAGCCGTCTTGGCCTCGTTCTTCTGAGTAGCCTTTTCCCGGGTTCGCTGCGCCTTGGCCTCGGTTTTCGCCGCTCGCTCCTCATCTTGCTGCAGCCTCTTGGCCTGCTTGCGCCTCATTTGAGCTTCGCGTCGATCGTAGCTGGCCGCTACCGAATGCCATTCGTACATGCGCGCTTTGTCGATGCCCTCTTCGCGACGGGAGCGCTCCTCGCATACTGCCTGATAAGCCATGATATTCGCACGACGCAAGTCTGCAATGCGCTGGTCGATAATGCCATTGCGCTCCACCTGAATTTGCGCCAACCCATGCAACTCGCTGAGAAACGCCTCAACCAGCGGCATGGCCTGTGCGTCGTATTGGCCTCCGTGGAACTTTCGCTCGATAACCTGCATGCTTTCGGCCAATTCGGAGAAGACGAGGGCGTCCACATGGGCCGACGAGCACACGGCGCTTTCAAACACCGACGCGCCCACCAGGTTCCCCACGTCAATCCGGCGCACGCGCGGCCCCTGGGTCACCGGGCCCGGCCGATCGAAATCGAGGTGCGAGATACGAATCTGCCCAGGAGCATAGTAGGCAGCCGCTGGAGCTTGAGCGGAAGGAGCCGCCGAGGGAATCGACTGCCGCTTCTTGCGATTGAACCATGTCATGAGGATCCTCCGTCTATTACGATGCCTTCTCACCAGCCGCCCGAGTTTGCTTCGGAGCTTCCTCGGCGCTTCCCGTTGCCCACAACTTGAAACCCTCGGTTGCGGGCTCGTTTTCTACACCTCGCAGGCATGCGGCGAAGAACCGCTCGTTTTCTTCACGAGGCACGGTCGTGAGGGCTCGGTCGTTGATAATCTGCGTATCGAAGGACATCCGACGAAATACCCCGCGCCCGTAGCACGAAAGCCGAGCAACGAAGTCGAGGCGCACAAGGCGCTCATGGGTCGCCGAGGCATCCATCACATCCTGATATTGCGACAGCACCACCCCGGCCTGGGCCGATACCTTGTTGAGGGTTTCGCGCAACGCTTCCTCACGGGCGACGAACTCCCATTCGACCAGCACAGCACGGCGGATCCGCCGCTTTTCCGCCACGCGCTCGCCCGCGCACTCATCGCCGTCGCGATCAATGCAGACGCTCTCACTCTTCACCGCCTTCAGTCGCGGCAACTCATCGATACGACGAATGATCTCGTTGCGGTCGCGCACCGCCTCTTCCAACAGGGGCCGCAATTCGAACATAAGGCCGTTGGCCTCCTGCCATTCGGCATTGATACGCAAGTCGGCTCGTTCTACAAGCGTCTGAATATAAGGCGAATCAATGTGCCCCGCCCGAGCCACGAACACCTTCCCCCGTCGTGCATCGAGGTAGCCGCGCAGCCATAGACCCATACGCGCGGGCATCCCGAGGCTGCGGGGAAAGAACAGATCATAGCGCCGTTCGCGCGTCTCGGAGGCAATTTTGACGGCATCGTCTTTCGGCGAACTCATGACACCAGCCGCTATCCGAGCACAATTTCCACGCGACGATTCTGCTCGTCGGTCTCGTATGTAGCGTCTTCCCCCATACCCACGGCCGTAATCTGGCTCTCAGGCACACCAGCATCTACCATCAGGGCCTTTACCGTGTCCGCCCGCCTTTGCGACAAATCCAAATTGTAGGACTCGTCGCCAACGGTGCTCGTGTACCCATTGACGGCAACCGTCAGGGTCGGAAAGTCGATCAGTTGGTTGATGTGATCCTTCAAAGCCTCGCGGGCGGCAGCTTCGTCGACAAGGGCATCGGAGTCATTGTCGAATTTAATGGCCCCATTGCTCTTGAGCTCATCAAACTCAACGTTGTCGCCCGGGCGCATTGGCCTATCATTTTCGCTATCATACGCAATTCGAGGCATATCGACAGCGCTTACGCTGGGCACACCTTCCGTGGGGGCGGCCCCCGATCCCGGACGAAACGTGATGCCCCCCTCAACGCCAGCCGCCTCAAAAAGCGCACGATAGAGGTATTCCATAGCCTTGGTGGTTCCTTGGTTCGGAGAGGCCTGATCACCGCTCGTCTCACCCAGGCCGAACCAAATCACTTCATCAATGTTCTCGAATTTCACCAAATCGCCGCGTTCGCGTAAGGTCGAAATCAGCACTTCGGGCTCTAACAAGGCCTCACGCGTAGACTCTTCCGTGAAGTTAATCAAACCCGCCGTCGATATACCCGAATCGATGATGACGAGCACATTACGGTTCCCCTCAGCCACAGAACTGGAAAGTCTACGATCAGCTTCGCAAATCGCAGCAAACAAATCCACTTCCTCCGTTTGTGCATTCCAATTTGCGCCGAGTATTTTTTCTGCCTTCAATCCCTCGATCGCTTTTGCTTTCCTGCGCCCATTCGACTCGTCAGAAGTAAGTTGCACATCAAACGCCCATGGATTTCCATCTGCTACCACGCCGAAAAAGTGACCCTCGTTTTCCGCAATTGCGTCCAAGTACCCTTCCGCAACCAACATATCCTGGCTGGAGTTAGCCCTCTTCGCATATACAAAAGCAGCGTTGTCGCAGCTGATCGCCTCTCCGGTATCTGCCAAATCGGTCGACGGGCCCTCTGATGTGCAGCCAACGACGCCGAGGCCCAAAAATGCCCCCAGAATCAATGCTATGACGCCAAGTCCTCTTCTGCTCATTTCCTGTCTCCTTGCTCTTGATGATCGAAGGCGCGCTCCCGAACTAATCTGCCAATCTGAGTAAAATCATGGGCATCGGCTGGATCGACAATGCCGTTCAACTGAGTAGATAGCTCGCAAATGCGGAACGCGCTCTCTACCATTTGGCGATCAAGCTCACGTTCCTTCGTCTCATGTCCCAAAATAGCAATGGGGTCAACGGCGTGTATCGCATAGGTCTTCTCGTAGAGAAGCCTGTCTTCGGGAATGTGAGCTTCCGCAAGTCGCTTTTTTTCGGCTGCATAGAGATCGACGGAGTAGTACGAGCGAATCATGCTCATGAGAGCGCCGAGACCCATCACTGTCAAAAGGGCTATCGTCTCAAGCAGGGTGTCGTCGACATCGGACAGCGAATCAGCATCAAAAGCAACACTACGGAACCGAACGATTCCCACCAACGCCAGCACTATCACAAGCAAAATGAAGAAAAGAGCCCCCGAGACAAAAGCCGCCTTGCTTCTACTCACTTTGAATTCGGAGAACTTGCTGCCCGCCATACTGGAAAATTTCAAATACAGAACAATGAACCCGAGACATATCAGGGCAACAAAGGCAAAACCCATCCACTCCGACCGGTCGCCATCAGCGCCGAAGACATCGAGAAACGACGCGTTCCCAAGCATGAGCGCAAAAGAGTCTTGTAGCAAATAGATATCAACAGCAACGGATAATACGACAACGCCCAGAAGCCCCTTCACCCAGGGTCGTTTCGTCTTCATCGCCGCATCCAAATCAGCCACATAGGTATCGCTGGGAAATGCTCGGGGGAAGCGTTGCTCCCGACGGCGTTCACGCCATGCCCGAAAACGCCCCACGGCGCCTTTTATCTTGTCCCAAACCTTCATAACTTGGGCTCCCTGTACTCTCTCGTTGTCCCACGGGGCATTTCGCAAGCTCGCCCGTTACTGACGTAGTGTTTTATTGTACGAAGGACGCTGAGGGCCATTGCCCAATGAAGCCTGTAGCCGTCTTGAAGGATGCGGTCTCATTCGGGTTATAATTCCTCCCATGGATTGTCCCTTTTGTCATAGCAAAATCCCTGACGGTGCTGTATTTTGCCCACGGTGCGGGAAACCGCTGCCCGATCGCGACGAACCGAGCGACTTCGGCTATGCCGCCTTCATCAGCTACCGGCATTTACCCCGTGACACCGAGGTTGCTCGGCAGGTGCAGAAGGCCATCGAGACCTATCGGCTACCGCGCGGAGTTGCTATCAGGCAGCAACGCGATGAGAGCGCCACAACGGGTCCCAAGCGCCCGCAGGATGGCAAGGCCCTCGGCAAGTGCTTCCGCGACGAGGACGAGCTAGCGGCTTCCCCCTCCTTGCCCGACAGCATTCAACGGGCCCTCGAGACATCCCAGGCCCTCGTCATCATCTGTTCGCCCGATACCCAGGAAAGCCACTGGGTGCAACGGGAAATCGAAACCTTCGCCGCTCTGCACGGACGCGAACGCATCATCTGCGTGCTGGCCGACGGTGACTCAGCCCGCAGCATTCCCGACATTCTGAAAACACGCCTCTTTCCCGATGCCCACGGCATCATGCGCGATATGCCCACCGAGCCCTTGGCCGCCGACCTGCGCCCCGAGTCTAAGACCAAGCACAAGGCCGAGTTACTGCGCATTATTGCCGCCGTCGCCGGTTGCAACTTCGATGACCTGCGCCAGCGAGAGCGCAACCGACGCCGCAATCGCAGAATCGCTTTCTCCATAATGGGGGCAGTACTCATCTCGCTGGTTACCGCGCTGGCCGCCACCGCCATCCACGCCTCCTGCAACGCCCGCGCCGCCGAGTCGCGCAGCTTGGCGGCAGTTGCCCAGGAGCAACTGGCTCGCGGCGAGCGTATGCAGGCCGTCCAGACCGCTCTTTCTGCACTGCCCTCTTCCTCGTCCGATCTCCGGCGACCCATCACCTCCGAAGCCCAAAAGGCCCTGGAAGATGCCCTCGATGTGAACCAAGACACGATACGATTCTGGAAACCGAACTTCACTTTTGACGCGAATGCCGAGATTGTAGCCCTGGCGGCGCATCACCGAAGCGACTGGGTGGTCATCCTCGACAGCGAAGGAGCCCTCACGCTCGTGGACGTGTTTACAGGGGCGACGCGAGCCACTCTTCATCTCCGCGACTCTGATTCAAATCCCCTCTCCTGCACTACCGAGGATTGGATTCTGGCCCCTGCCGGGCCCAACCGATGCGTCATCGGCACGCGAGCCGATGAAGGCATTCTTATGTGCATTGACACCACCAGCGGTGCTGTTCTGTGGAATCGCGAAGACGTTCCCATAGATGCCCTTGCCGTAGCCGAAGATGGAGAAACTTTTGCGCTGTGCTTTATTTTGGAGGATGGCACCGCAGCAGCCACGACCCTCGATGCCGCCAATTGCACAATGATTTCTTGGACCCAGGCAAACTCTATCGAGGCCTTGCGCCCCAACACATTCGCCACCTGCGCCTATGATAGCGAAAAAGATATCGTGAGCCTCGCACTCGGAGCCTATGCCCTCCTCTTTTTCGTCGAAAACGGGGAATACGAGCTTGTCGAAGTAGGGAATAACCTCATCAGCTCCTTGGCCATGCGAGATGGCATGCTGACGAGCGCTTCATATGACGCTGGCGAAGGCGAATATTGGTTCGTTGACATGCCCTTTATGTTTACCGCCTCCGACACATCTGCCGACGTCACTAGAAGAGCATGGACTACTGAAGGAATGTTCTCGGCCACCGTAGCAGGAGAAGCTTATTACGCTACCCCTTACATCGGCTATCCGCGCTTCAATGAATATGTTTTCGAGGGCAGTCCCGCTGCGGTATTGAGCGCAGGACACAGCTTGCGCATTCTCTCTCTTACCGACGGACACAGCATCTATCAGGAGGATTACCCCAATGGCATCGTTTCCGTCGGCAAGCAGTACGGCGGCGATAACGATTTCTTAGCCATCGCCCTCGCCGACGGCACGCTGGACATCCGTCATCCCCTGGAGCCGGCCCCCTCTCAGGGTGATGTGTTTCGTGCCAGTGTTCCTTACCAGATCGACCAGGCCATTCTTTACCAAAATCCCAACGGTTTCATCGTGGCGCTTCTCCACACGGCAAACCAGCCGAACCGCATGCTTTCGTACCGTTTCGATGCGCTCACCCTGGATGATTCACCCCAGTGCACCTACGACGAACTGATCAGCCGTGGACGCTGGCTTCTGCGCAACTATCTGGTTCCTGATGCTCCTCTCCATTGCCCAACGATGTAATCGCAAGCGGGTATCATAGGCACCGCAACGTTAACAATCGCCGCGAAATTGCCGACAACGAAGGGAGGGATTGGCCAACCGATGGCTAGCAAGAGACGATCGATGGCCAATCGCCCCGTAGACGCTGTGGAGGCCGCCCTCAGGCGCGAAGAGGCGCGGCGGGGCAGCACCATGAAACCCATCGAAGTGGTGAAGGTGGCTCTGGCAGCCTACCTGTCCTTCACCTTCCGCGAAGATCGGGAGGGCAACGAGAGCGCCGCCCTCCCGACGGAATCTCGCGATGCCGCCCAGTTGCGGCGCGGCACCGAGGCATCCGTCGATCGATTGCTCTTCAACGCGAACTACTGGCGCGCGGCCTACGAATCGCGCATCATTGCCGCCTGCGCTCGGCCCGAAGACGCCCAGCTGTGCCTGCAGGCCGTATCAGTCTGGAATGCCCATACCCTCAAGCTGAATCGGCTCTCCCCTGACGAGACTGCTGCCACGTTCGCGCGCTTCTGCCCACCCTTCGCCTTGAATCAGCGGCGCGGCTCCCACGAGCGCACGCGCGCGGGCAAAGGGCCGCTGCCCGATTTTAAGAAAGCCATCGAGAGCCTGGAAGAGCAGGGCGCCGAGCCCGCCGAAAGCGTCGATGACCTCCGCTTTCTCCTGGCAACCATGGAAGCCGAAGCCGCTGCCTATGAGAGTTTCGATCCGTTGACACCGCTGCGGGCCCTGTTCGACATCCTTCCCGCCTGGTGCCTGCAAAACCGCATCGAACTGGTCGGCGGTTCGTGGTGGGACGACTGCGCCGTCATGGGCGTCATCATCGACGGGCTCTATCGTCGGTTCCTCGATCTCGGCTTCAGCGAGGCAGCCTGCCAGTACTTCCTCGATTCCTGCTACGAGGCCCTCGATGCCTACCACCGCGACCTGTCCAGCGAGCCCACCCCGCTCAGCGAGTTCGATATCCCACAGCTCATCGCCTTGGTTCGGGAAGCGCGCCGGGAATACCCCACCTTCGAGACCGACGGCTACGGCCACCAGCTACCCGCATGGCTCATCAGCAAGGAGCAGCTCGTTTGGAACATCCTGGTGTGCGCCATCTACGGGCCGCCGAGCACCCGGCCTCTACTGGTGGATTCGCCCGATATGCTGTCAAGCCAGGGCTACACGGAGAAGACCGACGTCATCACCGAGCTGGCCCAAACGTCGTTCACCCGTTACACCGCCGACCGCATCGCTTCCCAAGCCGACCAGGAGTTCGCCACGTTCGCCAGCTTGCCGGCCGACCTACGCGAATCCTCCATCGCCTACATCGTCAGCATCCACCGCAAGCTGGACACCCTCGGCTACGAGGTGCTGCCCGCGGGTAGCTGTTACCCCGACCGCTGCGTGACCGCCTTTACGGCCAGCGAGGTGGAGTGCCTCGCCATTTTGGAGCACCGCCGCTGGTTACAGGAACGCCAGAAGGCCGGCTGGCGCTACGGGGCCGCGAAGGACGTGGAGGCCAAGCGCAGCCCCTACCTCGTTCCCTGGGAAGAGCTGCCCGACCGCGCCCGGGAATGGAATCGCTCCGCGGTGCGCAGCATCCCCAGCCTGCTCGCCAGCGTGAACCTCGCCGTGGTGAAATAGCTAGTCTTCCAACTGCCGTATCGCTCGGTCGAAATCGCTTTCAAGCTGGCGCATCTCACGGGCGCGATAGGCCTCGAACTCCGCCTCGGCTTTCTCGATCGCTTGCTTATGGGAGATCGCTCCATACCCCTCGAGCAGCGCTCGACGAGAGTTAACGATTTCTCGATCAAGCTCTTCAATCCACTCGGCCATAGTCATTGTTCGCTCTTCTAGGGCCTGCAACTCAGCGTAATCGAGAAAACGGGCGACCAGAAGATTGAGCGTTTGCAGCTCTTTTTCGGTCAGGTAGTTTTTCGCAATACACACGTCAGCCTTAGTGATGTAATCGCCATCGAACGTTGTCATGCCCACAAGCGGCTTTTCGCGGTCAACGCGGTCGTAAATAACCTCAGCCGCTGTGTGCTCATGGACGGCGTAATGAAGCTTGTTCTGCACGGTAGCGAAGAACTTGCGTGTCATGGAAGATTTCGGATCATAGTCAATGGCTGTCGCATAAATATCCGTTACCTGCTGATAGAGGTTACGCTCACTGGAGCGGATATCGCGAACTCGCTGGAGCAGCTCGCGGAAATAGCGACTGCGACCGTCCTTGAGCCGGCGATCATCGAGCGCGAAACCTTTAACAGCATACTCCTTGAGAATGCTTGTAGCCCATTGGCGAAAGTGAGTGGCTTTCCGCGAGTTCACGCGATATCCCACGGAAATTATCGCGTCGAGGTTGTAGACGTTCACCGTCCGCTTGACTTGACGACTTCCCTCCTGACGAACTTGTTCCATTTTGGAACAAGTTGCATCGGCCGCCAATTCGCCCTCATCGTAGATATTTCCCAGATGCTTAGTAATAGCCTGACTGTTAACGCCAAATAGCTGAGCTATCTGCGCCTGCGTGAGCCAGACCGTCTCATCCTCAAGCTGAACGTTCAGGCGAATATCGCCGTCGGGGGATTCGTAGATTTCGATGTCGCTCATGGGGCCTCCTCGGAACAAGTGGACGCGATCCCCATCCCCAAGAAACGTATCTCCTACGCCCCACGCCCATCGCAACGCCCACGCTATAACAAAAAAGCCGTCGAGCGAACTCGACGGCTGTCATTTCTTGGTCGCGGGGGGCGGATTTGAACCACCGACCTTCGGGTTATGAGCCCGACGAGCTGACCAGACTGCTCCACCCCGCAATGGGTTGCCTCTCAAAGGCAAGGATATATATTACTCTGATCTCGACCGATTGCAAGAAAAAGTTTTCCCGCACCAATGACGGCACAATTCCTGCACACTTCGACACACCATGCTATGATGCAACGACTATGGTTTCCCTCGCCCGACATACCAGCTTGCCCCCGTGGGTTTACAGGGCCGCGCTGCTCCTGTCGGCGGCCATTTGGGGCATGGGCACCGTGGTCATCAAATCCACCGTCGATGCCTTCCCGCCCTCGTGGCTCGTCGGCGTGCGCTTCCTGGGGGCCGGTCTCATCTTGGGAGCCGTCACCCTGCCGCGCATTCGCCAGGCCTACGCCCGCAACAGGCGCGGGCACCTGCGCGATGGCGCCGTGCTCGGCGTGCTCCTGTTCGCCTCCTATTGGTGCAACTCCACCGGCCTCACCGACACCACGGCCTCGAACAGCTCGTTTCTCACCACGCTCTACGTGGTCATCATCCCGTTCCTCGGCTGGATCATCATTGCGAAGCGGCCCACCCGGTTCAACATCGCCGCCGCCCTGCTCTGCGTTGCGGGCGTTGCCTGCGTAGCCTACGGCGGTGCCGGCGCCTTCTCACTGCGCTTCGGCGACCTCATCACCCTGGCCTCGGCGTTCTTCCTCAGCCTGCACGTGCTGTACACGGCGAAGTACGCCCCGGGCCGCTCCATGACGCTGCTCACGGTCGTCCAGTTCATCACCGCCGGCATCCTCGGCCTCATCGTGGGTGCCCTCACCGAGCCCACGCCCAACTTCGCATCCCTCGGCGCCGACACGTGGGTCAGCCTCGTCTACATCACGGCGTTCGCCAGCTGCGTGGCCCTGGGTCTCCAGAACATGGCCGTGGCCCGGGTCGATCCCGCCCAGGCCTCGCTGTTCCTGGCCACGGAATCGGTCTTCGGCGTCACGTTCTCCATCCTGCTGCTCGGCGAAGTACTCACCCTCTCGTCGTTCGCCGGCTTCGCCCTCATCTTCGCCGGCATCGTCATCAGCGAATACCTTCCCCTGCGCGCTGAAAAGAAAGCCGCGGAAACGGAAGCGCTCGCCCTCGACGAAGTCGATGCCGCCCTACGGTAGGGCACGCGGTCAACGAGCAAAGGCCGATCACGGCACATGCGGCGCGATATTCCAGCCGCTCTCGAAATTACTCTCGATTCACTCTCGAAGTCGCACTCTCTATCGAGAGCATTTTCGAGAGTGCCGCAAAAAAGGAGCCAACCTGGGTCGGCTCCTTTGAGAACAGCGCTACGATCGTGAATGCAAAACGAGTTCTTACTCCCTACCATCCCAGCAGTAGGTGCAGATCTTCTCCGGGTCGATGCCGATGGCCTCGATCATGCCGGTCAGGCTCTGATAGCTCAAGGAATCGAATCCCATGTCCTCGCAGATGGTGCGCAGGAGGCACTGGCCGCGCTCGGTGGTGGCATCGGCGTACTCGTCCAAATGCGCCACGCCCTCTTCGCCTTCCAACTGGTCCACCACGCGGCGGGCGATGAGATCCATATCGGACTTGCTGGAAGAGAAGCTCAGGTACTTGCAGCTGTACATGATGGGCGGGCAGGCGCTGCGCATGTGCACCTCGGCAGCACCCGAATCGTACAGGAAGTTCACCGTCTCGCGCAGCTGAGTGCCGCGCACGATGGAGTCGTCCACGAACAGCAGCTTCTTGTCGCGGATGAGCTCGGGTACCGGCACCTGCTTCATGTTGGCGATCTTGTTGCGCAGATCCTGGTTCGCCGGCATGAACGACCGGGGCCAGGTGGGCGTGTACTTGATGAACGGGCGGCCGAACGCCATGCCGCTTTCCGTGGAGTAACCGATGGCATGGGGCACACCGGAATCGGGCACGCCGGCCACGTAATCCACCTCGGGACGCGCGCCGCGGGCCGCCTCGTCGCGGGCCATGATGGCGCCGTTGCGATAGCGCATCACTTCCACGTTCACGCCCTCGTAGTTGGAATTCGGGTAGCCGTAGTACACCCACATGAAAGCGCACATCTTCATCTCGTCGCGCGCCGGCGAGAGTACCTCGATGGCATCGGGCGTCAGCCGCACGATCTCGGCCGGCCCCAGCTCGTACTCGTCATGGTAGCCCAACTTGTGGTAGGCAAAGCTCTCGAAGGCCACGCAATGGCCGTTCTCGTCGCGCCCCACGAGCACCGGCAGACGGCCCATGAAGTCGCGGGCCGCAATGAGGTCGCCCGTATCGGTCATGATGAGCAGCGTGAGCGAGCCGTCCACCTTCGACTGGGCGTACTGAATGCCGCTGACCAGGTCGTCCTTCTGGTTAATGAGGGCCGCCACCAGCTCCGTGGCGTTCACCGCGCCGGAACTGAGGGCCATGAACTGGGTCGTGCGCCCCGAGAAATACTCCTCCACCAGGGCCTCGGCGTTGTTGATGGCACCGATGGTGGTGATGGCGAAGGTGCCCAGATGCGAGCGCACCAGCAGCGGCTGGGGGTCGGCATCGGAAATGCAGCCGATGGCACTCGTGCCATGGAAGCGCACGATGTCGTCCTCGAACTTCGTGCGGAAGGGGGTGTTCTCAATGGAATGAATCTGACGCTGGAACCCGTCGGCGTGATCGCGCACGATCATGCCCGCCCGCCGGGTACCCAAATGGGAATGATAGTCCACGCCGAAAAACACATCCAGCACCACGTCGCGCTGGGAAACTGCTCCGAAAAAGCCGCCCACGGAATCCTCCATCTCAGAAAGATCGCTTACCTCGTCAGTATAAATCGTACGCCTGCGCCAATGTTGCCGAGCCGTTAAAAGGGCACAAGAATCTGCGAGGGGCACCGCGAATCCCGCGCTCTGTCAGCCGAGCGACCGACCGGACACCGCGGCCCCTCGGTGGCGCGCGACGGCTCGCCGCGACACTTAGCCCGACGCAGCGCCTACTCCACCGTGAAGCGGCGCTGGCGGTGGGCTGCCAGGGCATCGGGGGCCAACTCGCAGCCGATGCCGAAGTCGTGGCCTTCCCCGTTCAGCGTGATGATGCCGTCGGGGGCCGTATAGGCCGGCACCGTGAGATCGGCGTCGAAGTAGCGGTCCGTGGCCCCCAAGTCGCCGGGAATGACCACCCCGGGCAGCGTTTGGAAGGCCGCGTGGACGAACCGCGAGATACCCGTGTCGTACATGCCGCTCATGCACACCTCGCGCCCCCGCGAGAGGGCCTTGTGCACGAACTCCAGAGAGCGCTGGATACCGCCGAACTTCCCGATCTTCACCATGGCACAGCGCAGCTCCGGGTACTCGAAGATGCGGTTGGCCTCGGCGGCGTTCACGAAGGACTCGTCCACGCACAGGGGCATGGCCAGGGTGTGTTGGAACGAGGCCAGCCGGGAGAAGGCGTTCTCGTGGCGGCTCACCCCCACCGCGTCCAGGTTCAGCGGCTCCTCGATCCAGCCGATGTCCAACTCGTCGTAGGAGCGCAGCTCGGCCATGTGGTGCAGGCTGAAACTCTGGTTCGCATCCAGCGTGATGAGCAGGTCGGGGAAGGCCCGGCGCACAGCCCGCACCGCCGGCAGCCCCTTGCCCGGGGCCACTTTCAGCTTCACCCGCTGGTAGCCCTGGCGCACGCAGGCCCGCACCTCGGCCACGGTCTGGGCCGGCGTGCCCATGCCCACCACGGCCCCGCTGTACACCTGGCGCGGCCGGCACCGCCGCCCGGTGGGCGCCGCATGGCCCAGGGCCGCGGGCTCTTCCTCACAGAAGGCGGCCACCCGCGAAAGACGGTCGAACTCCTCGCCGAGCAGGGCCCACAGCGGCTGCTCGGTCACCTTGCCGAACAGGTCCCAGCAGGCCATCTCGATGGCGCTCATGGCCATGGGGAACCGCTCCATACCCTCCACCGCCGCCAGGTCGGCGGCCACTTCCCGGGGATGCAGGTAGGTGCCGGCGATCACACGCGGGGCCAGCACCTCCCGCATGACCGCCAAATCTTCGCCGAGGGTCTCAGGCAGATACCAGTCGGTGTCGAAGGCCGTGCATTCCCCCACGCCCACGCGGCCCTTCTTGTCCACCACCTCCACGATGACGAGCTCGCGGTAGGTCAGGGTCTCCTTCGGCGTCTTGAAGGGCTTGGAAAACGGCAGGCGCACCTTGTGCAGCACCACGCGCTTGATGTCGATATGCTGGCGGAACAGCCCCTCGCAGGCCACCCGATCGACCTTGCCGATGCCCGTGCGCGGCATCTCGTCCACGATGCAGATCTGCTCGGGAATGTAGAGGCGCGACAGGCGCCGGGCCAGGGCATCCTTGATGATAGCGGCCGACAGGGGCGGGGCAGCCGGCGCCAACTCCACCACGGCGGCGGGACGGCGGCCCCAGCGCAGGTCGGGCACGCCGAACACGTAGGCATCGGCAATGCCGGGGATGCGCACGAGAGCATCCACGATCTCGGCCGGGTACACGTTCTCGCCGCCGGACACGAACATGTCCGCCGTGCGCTCGCGGATGTAGAGGCATCCCTCATGCAGGGCGGCGGTGTCGCCGGTGAGGAAGAACCCGTCCACCGTGAAGGCCGCTCGCCCGTTCACGTAGCCAGAGAACACCCCGGGTCCCCGCAGGGCCAGGCGGCCGAAGCCGGCGCCATCCGGCTCCACGATGCGCGCGGAATAGCCGGGCAGCAGCCGCAGGCCGCCGGTGAACTGGGGCGTGACGAGGGTGTTCGCCACCTGGCTCGAGGTCTCGGTCATGCCGTAGCTGGCATAGATGCGCGCCTTGGCCTCCAAGGCGCGGCTCACCGTGTTCGCATTCAGCGGGCCGCCCCCCAGCAGCAGGCAGTGGTACTGGGCCAGCACGCTCGGGCGGCAGTTCAGCATATCCTGGAGCATCTTGTCCACCACCGAGATGTGGGTGGCGTGCAGCTCGGTGGCATCGCGGAGCACCGTGCCCGCATCGAAGCGCTCGTAGAGCCGCAGCGACCAGCGGCTGCACACGCTGCGCACGAGCACTTGGAAGCCGCCCACGTGGAAGAAGGGCAGCACCGCCTGCCACAGGCCCCGATTCAGCGTGCGCGGGGAGAGCACCCGGTTCGATGCCTCGGCCGATTCCACCAGGTTGCGCCAGGTGAGCTCGGCCCCCTTCGGCTTGCCCGTGGTGCCCGAGGTGAACATGATGAGAGCCCGGTGCCCCGCGTCAAAGGTATGGGCCGCCCGCTCGGCGAAGTGGATGGCGTCCTCCACCACGCCGCCGAGGGAATCATCCACGCGCCCCGTGCGCGATTCCCCCCGCAGCAGCGACTGGCTCACCTGGTCGAAGAGGCGCCGCTCGCTCGCGGCGTCCACGCGGTGGGCGATGCGCACGCCGCAGCGCTCCAATTCCAGAAGCCGCATGAGCTTCTCGGCATCGGTGAGCCGATGGTTGAGGACCACCAGCCCGAAGCCCCCGTAGGCGGCGGCCAGGGCCAGAAACACGTACAGCGGGCAATTCGGCAGATCCACGGCCACCATGTCGCCGGGAAAGACCCCCTTGTCCCGCAGGCGCCGGGCCAGCTGGGCGGCCATGAGCCGTGTCTGGCGATAGGTGTAGGCCGTCTCCTCCCCCGCCCGATCGACGAAGGAGAAGAACACGGCATCGGGCCGCGCCTGGGCGGTGCTTTCAAATATATCGATCATCGACGGATCCCGGCCACCCCTCGGCTCCCTCTCCTACGGAAACTTCGGGAACTGGGTGAAGTCGGGAACGCGCTTCTCCTTGAAGGCGTCGCGGCCCTCCTTGGCCTCGTCGGTGGTGTAGTACAGAAGCGTCGCATCGCCGGCCAGCTGCTGGATGCCCGCCAGACCGTCGGTGGCGGCGTTGAAGGAGGCCTTCATGAAGCGCAGGGCCGTGGGGGAAAACTGCATCATCTCGGCGGCCCAATCCATGCACTCCCGCTCCAGGTCGTCGAAGGGCACTACCTTGTTCACCAGGCCCATCTCCAGAGCCTCGGCGGCGCTGTACTGGCGGCAGAGGTACCAGATCTCGCGGGCCTTCTTCTGCCCTACGATGGCAGCCAGGTACCCCGCGCCGTAACCGGCATCGAAGGAGCCCACCTTAGGGCCCGTCTGGCCGAACTTCGCCGTGTCGGCGGCAATGGTGAGGTCGCACAGAATGGAGAGCACGTGGCCGCCGCCGATGGCATAGCCGTTCACCATGGCGATGACGGGCTTGGGCACCACGCGGATGAGCCGCTGCAAATCGAGCACGTTCAGGCGAGGGATGGAGTCCTCGCCCACATAGCCGCCGTTGCCGCGAATCTTCTGGTCGCCGCCGGAGCAGAAGGCCTCGTCCTCGTGACGACCGCCGTGGTTCACACCCGTCAGCAGGATGACCCCCACGCTGGCATCATCGCGCGCCTCGGAGAAGGCGTCGTACATCTCCATCACCGTCAGCGGTGTGAAGGCATTGCGCCGTTCGGGCCGATTGATGGAGATCTTCGCCACGCCGTCGCACAGCTCGTAGCGAATCTCCCGGTACTCCTTGCCGCACGCCCAGTTGTAGTCGCTCAAGTTCCCGTCCTTCCCCATGTCGGCCCCAGAAAATGGGGCAATATCCTAACCAATCATAATACCGCAGAAACTTCTTCTCGCGCGGAAAAACCAAGGTCGCCGCCGTCTTCCGACCAAAAAGGGCGACCGTGCGGCCGCCCTTTGGAGAGGACTCGCGCCAAAGGCCGGGGCACCCAGCCGAAGCCGGTGCCGCGACCGGCCGAAGCCCGAAGGCCAGCCCCTACATACCCTCGCTCTCGAAGCGCTTCTTGAGGGCCTCCTGGTGGATGGCGTGCTGCAGGGCCACTTCCCGGGCCACGATGCCGTCCCTCACGAGGCGATACAGGCTCTGGTCCATGGTACGCATGCCGGCCCCGGCGGAGCTGGCGATGACCGAGTCGATCTGGTGGGTCTTCTCCTCGCGAATGAGGTTGCGGATGGCTGGCGTGGCGGTCATGATCTCGAAGGCCGGTACGATGCCGCCGTCCACCGTGGGCACCAGCTGCTGGGACACCACGGCCTGGAGCACCATGGACAGCTGCATGCGAATCTGGCGCTGCTGGTTGGCGGGGAAGGCGTCGATGATGCGGTCCACCGTGGAGGATGCGCCCGTGGTGTGCAGCGTGGAGAACAGCAGCTGGGCCATCTCGGCGGCGGTCATGGCCGTGCCGATGGTCTCCTGGTCGCGCATCTCGCCGAGCAGAATAACATCGGGGCTCTCGCGCATGGCGGAGCGCAGGGCCTCGGCGTAGGTGGCCACGTCCGAGGGAATCTCGCGCTGGGTGACGATACAGCCCTCATGGCGATGCACGTACTCGATGGGGTCCTCCATGGTGATGATGTGGCCGCAGCGCGCCTTGTTCAGCTTGTCGATGATGCAGGCGAGCGTCGTGGACTTGCCGGCGCCAGCCGGGCCGGTAACCAGCACGAGGCCCTTCTGGAAGTCGGCGCAGGCCATGACATCGTCGGGAATGTGGTAGTCGGCGGGGTTCGGCAGCGTGAAGGGAATGACGCGGATGACGGCGCCGAGCGAGCCGCGCTGGCGGAACACGTTCACGCGGAAGCGGCCCATGCCGGCCACGGCGAAGGAGAAGTCGTCGTCGTGGTTGTGGCCGTCGAGGAAGATGGTCATGTCGCGACCGGACAGCCCGTAGATGGCCTCCACGAGCGCCCGGGTGTCGGCGGGCATGAGCGGCGCCATGTCCATGCGAATCTGGCGGCCGTCGGCAGTGTAGGTGAGCGGCAGACCGGCCACAATGAAGACGTCGGAGGCCTTCTTGTCGATCATTTCCTGCAGCAGTGTCTTCAGTTCCATGGGTTCGCTTTCTCCTATCTCTAGCCGAGCCACAGGGTTTCGCCTGTGCCGTCGTCGGTCCATTGGGTCGTGGTCTTCCAGTGCTCGATGGTACAGGTGCCGTCGTCGTTCACCCGCAGCCCTACAGCCAGGGTGCGGCCGCTGTCCATGGCAAACGTCGCGGACACGAGGGCGCCGTCGAAGGTGCCGGAGACCGTGATGGCCCCCGCGCCCCCATCGTCATCGGCCAAGGTCACGCCGGCGGCCGGAACGGCGTTGCCCGAGGGGGTCTCGTCCTCGATGGTCTCGCCGGCCGAGACGTCGCCGCCCCCCGCCGCGCCGGTGCCGTCAGCGCCGTCAGCACCGGGGACCGCGGCCGTCGTTGCCACGCCGTAGTCCGCGAGCACCGCCTCCAGAGCCGCAGCGTCGCCGGTCGCCAGGGCGCCGTCCACGGCCGCCAGGAACTCCTGGCCCCGCACCTCCAGCTGGTAGGTCTCGGTGGTGGTGGCCGCCTGACGCTCGGTGACCGAAAGCTCGGCCCGGGCCGTGGTGACCGACAGCACGGCCAGCACCGCCAGGCACAAGATGATGATGAGGGTGAACAGGCTGATGGGGCCGATGCGCACCGATCCGTGGGGCCTAGCCATGGGACACCTCCCCTTCGGTCGGGGCCGCACCCGCGCCATCGGCGGCCGGGCCGCCGGTCGCGCCTGTCACGGGCGGCGCCGCGGGATCATCCAGCACGACCGACAGCTCCCCACCGTCAGCCGCATCGCCGGCCGCACCGGCAGTCGAGCGGGCGGGACGGGTGCCGTCGCCGGCCACGTAGCGCGCCGTCTCCACGGTGTACACGGGCTCTTCCGTCCAACGCTCGAAGCAGGCACCCTCGGAGTCGTTGATGAGATAGCCCTCGGCCGCCGCCTGCTCCCGATCGGTGAGCACGCGCTCCTTCCACACGGTCAGGGTCAGCCGGTGCAGCAGGCCTCCCTCGGTGGGCTCGGTGGCGAAGGCGCACTCCGCTCGCAGGATGTCGGAGCCGCTCTCCACCGCGTCGAGCGGACAGGAGAGCCACCGGTCGGCCGCGGGGTCGGCAGCGTAGGCCTCCTGGAGAGCCATCGGATCGGCGGCGAATTCCTCCGCCACGTTGGCGGCCAGCACCAAAGCGCCCATAAGGTCGGCGCTCTGCTTTCCGGCGGCGTCGGCATCGGCGTTCAGATCCATGAGCACCGCCAGGGACCCGGCCAGGAACACGAGCAGCAGCAGGGCCTCCACGATGAAGGCAGCCCCGGGCCACACCCGGCGCTCGGCCCGGTGGCGGCCCACATATTCGTGATAGCGCTCCAGGCGCTCATCGCCGGCCGCTACGCCCCGGGCATGGGAGGCCACGGAGTAGTCGGCCATGGAGCGGCGAGCATTTCCCCGAGTCATCAGCGCTCACCTCCCCCGCTGCGCAGGGCCACCGCCGTGGCGCCGGCGTCGGTCTCGATGGTGAGCTGGCCGTCCTCGTAGGAGAACGAGAATACCGAGGAGTCCACGATGGCCGTGGCCTTTTGGGGGTCGTAGGGGGCATCGGCCAGGGCGTACTCCTCCATGATGGTGCCGTCGTAGCGGTACAGCCGCGTCTCGTACACGCCGCTGGGCAGCGTCTCGCGCAGCACAAGAGCCGGCCCCTGGAAGAGGCTGTGTGCATCTTCCTCGATGGCGGCTGCCTCAAAGCCGTCGGCCTCGGCCACTTCCACGGACACCGCGTCCTCGGTCACCCAGGCCCGGGCCACGGCGTCGATCTGGTCGTTGGCCCGCACGTCGTTGGCCAGCAGCGTGAGCGACAGGCGCTGGTTGTCGGCCGCGGCCCCCTCCTGATGCAGGACCCGGTACACGCCCGTGCCCACGAGAATGGCCATGAGCAGCGTGGCCACGAACAGCGCGAACAGAAGCCCCGTGAACACGCGGCCGAAATCGCGCTCCTGGCGACGGGGGTTGCCGCCGTAGGCCTTCGCGGTGCCCGGACCGTCGGCCCCGGGCATGCGGGCGGGGTTCCACGGGCTCATCGGGGCCTCACCTCCACGCTCGGCGGCTGGTTGGCGGCGAAGGCCTCGTAGGTGACCACGTAGTCGGCGTGGTTCACGATGAGCCCGTAATGGTCTTCCAGATAATCGAGGCTCGCAGGGTAGGCCCCTTCCACGGCGGCGCACTGCAGGGCGGATTCCATCACGGCGTTGCGCACCGACACGGCACTCTGGGCCGCCGTCTGGCCCTGAGCCGTATCCCAGGCGAACCACAGCACCGCGGCCAGCACGCAGGCCGCGATGACCGCCACCGTGCGCCGGGCGCGGTCCCTTCTCATCTGGGCTGTCTTCCCGTGGATCATGGGGCTATCCGATCGATCCCATGATGCCGATGAGGGGCATCATGACCGAGATGAGCGTGGCGCCTACCGCCACGGTGAGGAAGGCCGCCAGAGCTGGCTCGATATTGTCGATAGCGCCATCGATCTGCAGGATAGCGTCGTCGAAGAAGTTCGCCGACAGGCGATCCAGGGCCGCGTCCAAGGAGCCCGACCGCGTGCCGATGGTGAGCATGCGAGCGTGAATCTGTTCGAACACCTCGGCCTCGCTGATGGCCTGGGCCAGGGAACGAGGCTCGTCGCTGTCGATCATGAGGGCGTAGGCGCCGGCGGCCTTGCGCCTCAGACCAGCGTGCTCCACCACTTCCATGGCCTCCTTCATGGCCGTGTCGGTGTTCACGCCCGAAGCGGTGTAGGCGGCCAGGGCCGAGGCAAAGCGGGACACGGCCAGCTGCTCCATGGCTCCCTTCGTGGCGGGCACCCTCTCGAACAGGCTCATCACCGCCATGCGGCCGGCCTCGGAGCGACAGGCAATGACGCCGCCGAGGGCCACGATGGTGCAGGCCAGCGTCACGCCGAGGGCCACCCAGCCGATGGCCACCGACAGCCCCACGGCCCCCGAAGAGCCGTTGGTGAGCGAGCCGGCGATGGAGACGTACACGTCCTCGAACACCGGCAGGATGATGATGACCGTGAAGGCCAGGATGATGGACATGATGCACAGCAGCGCCGCCGGGTAGCCCACCGCCGAGCGGATCTTCGCGAACAGGCGGTCCTCCTCGTCATAGTAGACGCCCAGGGAGCGCAGCACTTCCTCGGTGCGGCCGGCGTTCTCGCCCACCCGCACCATGTCCACGGCATAGCGGGGGAAGGCCCCCGACGCCTCCATAGAGCGAGCCAGGGTCTCGCCTCCGTTCAGACTGCGGTACACCGTCGTGCAGGTGGCCTGCAGCGCGGTGTCGCCGATGTCCTCGGACAGCATCCCCACTGCCTCGTCGGTTTGGATGCCCGCCGCCAGCATCATGGCGACGCTCTCGCAGAAAAGGCTGATGCCCGCGCTGTCGAGTTTCGGTTTGGCCATGTCCTTTTGCCTCTCCCTAGTACGTGTAACGGTCGGTATAGCCGGTCCCGTCGCCGATGGTGCTGCTCGCGCCACTGGCGGCGAAGGTCAGATCCACCCGGGTCCAGCTGTTCGGTTGTATGCTCATTTCCACGCTCACCCATTCTCCGTCAATATATACCATGTTCCAAGCGTGATAGATGTCATCGGGGGCAACATAGCCCGTTATGAGCTGGCAGGGAATGCCGAGGGAGCGCAGCATGGCGGCCCCGAGCGAGGCGTAGTCGAAGCAGATGCCCGTACCCGCGGCCAAGGTGGCATCGGGATCGGGCACGTAGCCGGTGACCGAGGCCAGTTCGGCGGCCTTGTCATGGTCGTAGGAGATGTTGGCCACCACCCACTGGTAGATGTTGCGCACCACGTCGCCCTGGTTGGCAGCGCCGGCGGCCAGTTCGCGGGCCTTGGCCACTACCGCCGAGGACTCGTTGTAGTTCACGAACATATTGGGCACGAGGAAGGGGGCCTGCTCGCTGGAAAGCGACACGTCGGCCGTCGTGGCGAACAGCTCCACGTAGTTGTTGCCCGAAGTGTTCTGCATGACGCGGAAGCTGTAGGAGCCGTTGCCCATGTTGAGGGGCACCACGATGGGCGTGCCGTCGCTGGGCAGATCGTAGTTGTAGCTGGCCTCGCCCTTGGTCACCTGGAACTTGAGGCGGCTGTCGCTTTGGGCCGATGCCCCCACGTAGCCGTCGGCCGCCGCCGAAACGTCGATGGAACAGCCGTTGCCGGTCTCGGCGAAGTCGCCATGGAAGGCAGAGAGGGCCACTGAGCCCGGGGCCGTGAAGGCCGGACCCGCCGTAGTGCCCCCATCGCCCTCGGCCGCCGGCTCCGAAGCGCCCGGGGCCGCCGGCGTACCGCCGCCCCCGCCATCGCCGCCGGAACCGCAGCCGGCGAGGGCCGTCGCGCACAGCAGCAGCGCCGCCAGCACGGCGACCACCGAAGCGCTATGGCGACGCAGATGAGCCATGGCCCTACAGCCACTCCTTCAAGGTCTTCACCAGCAGCTCGATCTCCATGGGCTTGGACATGTGGGCGTTCATGCCCGCCGCGCGGGCCCGGGCCACATCATCGGCGAAGGCATCGGCCGTGAGGGCCACCACGGGAATGGTGCCCAGGTCCGGACGGGGGTCGATGGCCTCGCCGTCGGGGCCCTTGCCCTCGGCGGCGGCGCGGATGGCGCTCGCGGCCTGGTAACCGTTCATCACCGGCATCTGGATGTCCATGAACACCAGATCATAGTGGCCCGGCTCGGCATTCAGGAGCGTCTCCACCGCAATGCGGCCGTTCTCGGCGTGATCCACTTCCAAGCCAGTCATGCCCATGATATCCAGGGCGATGGCCGCGGCGATGGAGTTGTCCTCGGTCAGCAGCACCCGGTGCCCGCTGAAGTCGCTCTGCTGGAGCACCTCGTACTCGCTAGCCGGCTCGGTCTCCTCGGCCACGAGCAGCCCCTTCATCACATGGACGAGGCGGCTGCGGAACAGCGGCTTGGCAATGAAGGCGTCCACGCCCACGGCGCGCGCCTCCTGCTCCACGGCGGTCCAGTCGTAGGCCGACAGGATGATGATGGGCATGTCGTCGGCCACGATCTCGCGAATTTCCCGGGCGGCCTCGATGCCGCTCTTGCCGGGCATCTTCCAATCCAGGATGACGGCCACGTAGGCGCGGTCGCTTTCAGTGGCATCGCGCACGGCGGCCACGGCGTCTTCGCCGGACAGCACGAAGTCGGGCTCCATGCCGATGGTCTTCAGCACCTCGCAGGCGCTCTCGGCGGCCGACTCCTCGTCGTCGGCCACGAGCACCCGCAGCCCCTCCAGGGGCGTGAGGTCCTGATCATCGCCGTCGCGCAGCTTCATGTACACGGTCACGGTGAAGGTGGTGCCCTCGCCGAGTTTGCTCTTCACGTCGATGGTGCCGTTCATGAGGTTCACCACCGAGCGCACGATGGACATGCCCAGACCGGTGCCCTCCACCTTGGTAACGCGGGAATCGTTGGCCCGCGTGAAGGGCTCGAACACCGTCTTCACGAAGTCCTCGGACATGCCGCAGCCCGTATCGGAGAAGGTGAACTCGTAGCAGCCCGAACCCTTCACGCGGCTCGGCAGCTCCTTGATGTGCAGGCTCACGGTGCCCCCCTCGGGGGTGAACTTCACCGAGTTGCCCATGATGTTCACAAACACCTGCTGCAGGCGCATGGGATCGCCCACCACGTGCTCGTGGCGAATATCGGCGATCTCCACCTTGAGGTTCAGCTTCTTGTCGTTGATCTGCGGCGTCATGATGGACAGCAGGCTCTCCACGGTCTCGGGCAGATCGAAGTCCTCCTCGGACAGGCCCAAATTGCCGCTCTCGATCTTCGCCATATCGAGCACCTCATTGATGAGGCCGAGCAGATGCCGGCTCGAGGTGGTGATCTTCGTGAGGCAGTCCTTCACCCGCTCCGGGTCGTTCACGTACATGGAGGCAATGGCCGTCAGCCCCATGATGGAATTCATGGGCGTGCGGATATCGTGACTCATGGAGTTCAGGAAGTCGGTCTTGGCGCGACTGGCGCGCTCGGCCTCACGGAACGCATCCTCCAGGGCATTGTGGTTGGCAATCTCGCGCTCTTTCACGTCGGTGACGTCTTGCACCGACAGCAGCACGCTCGTTACCCGGCCGGCCGCATCGCGCTGCAGGGGCAGCATAGAGGCCTGATTCCAACGCGTCTCGCCCGTCTCCTGGTCCTTAAGGCGGTACTCGAAATGCAGGTAGGTCACGTCTTCGGTCAAATGCTCGCTGATGAACTCCGGCGTGAGCTCTTCCTTCATGCGGGCGGCCTCGCTGTCATCGCAGAAACGCGTCTGCCAATAGTAGCGGAACATGTGGTACTCACCGTTGCGGGGCAAGTCGTCGTTAATGCCCTCATCTTTCAGGTACTCGTAGGTGTTGTTCTTCAGATCGATCACAGCGAAACGCTGGAACAGGGCCAGCGACGAGTACACGATGCTCGTCACATGCTCGCTCTCGCTGATGAGCTTGCGGCGCTGGCGCATGGTCTGCACGAGCAGGAAGCCCGCCACCAGGGCCAACGCGCCACCCACCAAGGCTACCAGCATGAGGCCGGCCAGGTTAGCGCGGGCCTGCATGGCATCGGTGATAGAGGCGGGGAAGGTGCGCATGAGCATCCAGTCGTAGTTGGCCACCTGCATCACATAGGCTGTGCCAGAGCCAGAATCGCCCTGGTAGTTGAAGGTGACCGAGGTGCCGTTGCGGAAGGCCTCTTCCAGCTCGGTGCGCGAGATGTTGCCCGAGCCATCCCCTTCCAGGTACAGGTCGACGGCGTTGCGCACATTGTTGCTGTAGGTGGTGGAGGAATGGGCCACCACCGCGCCATCGCGCTCGACGAGGTAGGTGTTGGTCTGCTCGTCGAAGATGTAGGTGCGCAGGAACTCCTCCATGGAACCCTCGCGGTAGGCGCCGCTGATGACGCCGACTACCTCGCCCTGGAAGTACAGGGGCGTGTAGAAGATCACGGACAGATCGTCGTAGAACAGCGAATGATCGGTGGCGCACACCCCCGAGGCGCCCTCCATGCCCTGCAGGTAGTACTCGCGGTCGGAGGCGTCGCCCTCCTTCCCCGTGTTGTCGAAGGTTCGGCCGCTGGCCAGGGAGATGGTCGTGTAGTCGAACTTCGTGTAGTCGGCCAGCTGCTTGATGCTGTCGACGTCGATATCCTCCACGCTCTCAAGCGTGCTCTCGTACATGGAGGACAACAGTTTCACCTCGGTCTGCGAGTCGGTCATCCACTCGTTGATGCGTCGGGCCGATTGCTCCGTAGACCCCTGGAGGTACTTGGCGTTCTGCTCGGAGATACGCTCGTTGTTCATGGAGGTAAACAGGACGAATGCGGCAATGACCACGGCCAGGGCGGCCAGGATCACGATGATGCGCCCGCGTCTTACTTTGTTGTCAGTTCCAGTCATTCGTCTCAGTTCCTTTCGGAAGTCGTATCGCGGCTTCCTCGGCCTCGTGCCTCCACGGCCCCGCCGGCGCCGGCGCGGACCCTTGCGATACCCGCCCTACTTATATAATGGCGATGGAATCCACCACGAGGCTGTGGGCCGCGCGCACGGCCGGCAGCAGCTCGGGCACAGCGGCCAGGTTGGCGGGGGTGCCGGCGTCGTCCAAGCGCAGGGCGTCGGACAGAGCGCAGGAGGCCTCGTACAGCGGGGTAAAGCCCAAATCGCGGCTCACGCCCTTCAGGGTGTGGGCGCCGCGGTAGGCCTCGGGGAAATCACCGGCTTCCAGGGCGTTCTCCAACGTCTGCAGGGACGTGTCCTGCAGGAAGATCTTCGCGAACTTCTCGATGCGCTCGTCGGTCAGCAATCGGCCGCGCACGGTTTCCAGATCGCCGCCCATGGCAGCATAGGCAATCTCCAAAGACATGATGTTCTCCTTTAACGTAACCCTCCCCAGCAGTCTACTGGTCTGAATCGTTTCTGTCTATGCCCGAAAGCGCCGTACAGGGCTCATCGAGAGAGAACGCCCGCTCTTGGTCGCTCAAATCGTCGTAGAAGACGTAGCCGCCACGACCGTCGCGCTTCTTGTGGTAGAGGGCCGCATCGGCACGGCGGAACAGCTCGTCGTAGTCGCGCACGCCGCCATCGGTGGTGGCCACGCCCATGGACACCGACAGCGGAAAGCCCTCGAACTCCCCTTCCAAGGACTGATGGATGCGCTCCACGAGGGGGCGCGGGTCCACCGAGCAGCCCATACACAGCAGGAACTCGTCGCCGCCCACGCGGGCCACCACGTCATCGCTGCGCACGCTGTCCCTCAGGCGGTCGGCGAAGTGCTGGAGCACCCGGTCGCCGAACTGGTGGCCGTGGGTGTCGTTGGCCTGTTTGAAGAAGTCCAGGTCGCACACGATGAGGACGTGCCGATCATCGTGGCGGTCGCACGCGCCTTCCGTGCCCAGGCGCTCGGTGATGACCTTGCGGGCAAAGGCCCCGTTCACCACCTCGGTCAGAGGATCGTGGTACGCCTTGAACTGAAGGTCGTGAAGCTCGGCCTGGCGGTCGTCGATATCGACGAACTTGCCGAGGGACCCCAGGTACGTGGGAGGGTTCTCGTCGGACCACAAAGCCCGGGCCAGAACGTGGAGCCAGCGCGTTTCGCCGCCCACCGTGGCCTCCATCTCCATATCGATAAGGGGCTCTTCCGCGGTGGTCGAGCGCAGGCGATGGCACAGCTCTTGCAGGTTATCGGCGCCGAATACCCCGCAGAAGGCCTCGTCGCGATAGGGATCCATGATGATTTCCGGCAGCCCGAGTTTGCGGTCGCCCCAATCGGAAAGCACGATCATAGGGGGCTCGGCGGTATATTCGAACTGCACCTCGTTGCTCATGGAAGCGAAGAAGTGGTACTTCATGCGCTCGTAATCGAGCAGCTCCAGGGTGCGGCTCGAGGCCTCGGTCTCGCCGGCATCGCGGGCCGAATCCACCACGCGCAGGCTCTCCACGGAGATCTCCCGGCCCGTGACGCCGCGATTCAGGCGGCTCTCCAGGTCGTCGGCCACCGCTGTCAGGCATTCGAGGATCAGCGGGTTGAAGGCGCCGCATTCTCCGTCACGAATCATGCGCAGGGCCTCCTCGTGGCTGAAGGGCGGCTTGTACACGCGCTGGCTCGTGAGGGCGTCGTACACATCGGCCAAGGCCACCACCTGGGCCGATATGGGAATCTCATCGCCTACCAGGCCATCGGGATACCCGCGGCCGTCATAGCGCTCGTGGTGCCAGCGGCAAATCTCGCGAGCCAGCTTCACGAGCTTCTCATCCTTGTACAGCTCCAAATCGTCCAGCATGTCGCTGCCCACGGCGGAGTGGGTCTTCATGATGGCGAACTCCTCGTCGGTGAAGCGGCCCGGCTTGTTCAGCACCTCTTCGGGAATGGCGATCTTGCCGATGTCGTGCAGGGACGAGGCCATGGTGATGAGCGAGATATCCTCAGTCGTCAGCGGGTACTGGTCGGTCATGGCCGCGAGCTGGGTGAGAATCATCTCGGTCATGGCCTGCACATTCAGCACGTGCATGCCGCTCTCGCCGTTGCGGAACTCCACGATGTGGGACAGGATGTACACCATGAGGTTGTTGGACTTCTCGCGCTCATAGACCTGATCGGCCACCATACCCATGAGCGTGCGCTGCTTCTGGTACAGCATGAGGGTGTTCATGACGCGGCGGCGCACGATGTTCACGTCATAGGGGCGATTGATGAAGTCGGTCACACCCAGCTCGTAGGCCCGCTCGATGTAGGCGGCGTCGGACTCGGCGGACACCATGATGACCGGGATGTCCTTGATCCAGCCATTGCGGTTCATGACCTCCAGCACGTCGAAGCCGTTCATCTGGGGCATGACGTAATCAAGCAGCACGAGCGAGATGCCCGTGCCCTCCTTTTGCAGCGCGGCCACGGCCTGCTTGCCGTCCTCGGCCTCGATAATGCGATAGGCGTCGCCGATCATGTCGGCGAGCAGGGCTCGATTGAGCATCGAGTCATCGACGATGAGAATCGTCTGCTTGCTATGGTTCAAGCTCGTAGCGATGGTTAACTCCTTCCATCCCGGGCTTCGCGCTCGCGTGCTCTCGCATTCGAGCTCCCGCTTATCGATGGGGCGCTGGTGCGTCCCCGAGGGTTCAGGGGCGTCACCGGCCAATCCGCGGGAATCCCGCGGGCAGCTCGGCGAGGACGAGCACCCCCCCCCCATGGCGTTTCAACGTCATAGCGCCTCTCCGCTCTCTTCGCTAGTAGCGGCTGTCGAAGATGCGCTTGGTCTTCTTCTCGGACCGCGGCAGCTCGCCGACGGCCACGCCCTTGGCCTCGGGAGTGCAGCCGAGCTTCGCCTTGAAGATGAGCGCAAGCTCCTCCTCGCAGCGGGTAAGCGCCTCGCCCGTGAGCGGCGTCTCGAACAGCACGGTGAGCACGTCGTGACCGTTCACAGCCTCGATCATCACCTGGTACTCGGAGCTGGTGCCGTCGGTGGCCTTGATGACCTCCTCCACCTGAGCCGGGAACATATTGCAGCCCTTCACCTTGAACATGTCGTCGGTGCGGCCCGTGAGCGTATCGATGCGCGGGTGGTGGCAGCCGCAGGGGCAGTCGCCGGGAATGATGCGCGTGAGGTCGTGGGTGCGGTAGCGAATGAGCGGGGCGCCTTGCTTGCGCAGGGTGGTGAGCACCAGCTCGCCCACCTCGCCGTCGGGCAGGTTCTCGCCGGTTTCCGGATCCACGATCTCGATGTAGACGAAATCGTCCCAGATGTGCATGCCGGCGTGGGCATCGCAGGAGATGCCGATGCCGGGGCCGTACACCTCGGTGAGGCCGTAAATGTCGTAGATCTCGATGCCCAGCTCGTTCTGGATGCGGTTGCGCATCTTCTCGCCCCAGCGCTCCGACCCGATGACGCCCTTCTTCAGGTGGATCTTGTCGCGCAGGCTGCGCTTGGAGATTTCCTCGGCCAAAAGCAGGGCGTAGGAGCTGGTGGCGGTGATGACCGTGGATTTCAGGTCCTGCATCATCTGGAGCTGCTTGTCGGTGTTGCCCGGACCCATGGGAATGGCCATGGCGCCCAAGCGCTCGGCCCCCAGCTGAAAACCGATGCCGGCGGTCCACAGGCCGTAGCCCGGGGTGATCTGGATGCGATCGAGGGGCGTGACGCCGGCCATCTCGTAGCAGCGGGCGAACTGGGTGGCCCAGTCGATGACGTCCTGCTGGGTGTAGGGGATGATGACGGGCGTGCCCGTGGTGCCAGACGAGCTGTGAATGCGCACCACTTCCTCGTCGGGCACGGCCTGCAGGCCCAGCGGATAGGCGGCCCGCAGGTCGTCCTTTTCGGAGAAGGGAAGCCTCTCGAAATCGGCCTGGGTGCGCACGGCAGCCACGTCGATTCCCTCGAATTTCTTTCCGTAGAACGGCGAGCGTTCCTTGATAGTGGCCAGCTCGCAGGTGATAAGATCGAGCTGCTCGGTCGTCATTTCCATGGGCGCGCGTCTCTCCTTGGGCACAGTTATCTTGAGTATGCCCCATTCTAACAAATTAGTAACAGATCGCACCAGGGAATCAAGACAATCACGCCGGCATGAACGACGAGGTGGCGAGCGGAAAGAACGAGAGGGGAACATCCCCGGGAATGCGCGCAGCGGCCGCCGGAGGGGAGGGCCCCGGCGGCCGCGGGAGAGAGGCGTCGGCTCGGCTATTCGAAGCTCGCCAGGAAGGGCTTCTCCTGGGCGAGATAGGGGGTGCACAAGTTGGGGTTGGCCACCCACTCGCCGCAAGCCGGCTCGAAGAACTTGTCGATGTAGAGGAAGTGGAACGGCGTGGACATGTACTTGCCCAAGAAGGTCATGGGCTCGTCGAAGTCGCACTCGTAGGCGTAGGCCCACTCATCGGTGCCGGAGCTTTCCACCACCGGGGCGAACTTGCAGTTGCGCAGGCCGGGCACATGGGCGCACATATCGTTCATGTGAGCCTCCATCTTCTCCACCATGGCCGGGTCGGCCCCTTCGCGAATGCTGAAGAACAGCACGCGATGGCAGGTGGATTTCTCCTTCTCCTGAAGGGTGAGGGTGCCCTCGCCAAAGGCGATGAACTCGCAGTTGGCCACCGACGGGCTGTCGTTCATAAGCGCCGTGAGCGCACCCCAGGCCTCGCCGCCCTTGGCCGCCTCGTAGGCGGCCTGGTCGGCAAAGCCCACTTCGCAGAAGAAGTTGCCGCCGGGCATGGGCGGCTCGAGCACCATGTCGGCCAGAAACACCGGGCTCACGGCCTCGGCCGCCGCCTTGGCGTCGGCCACGTACCGCTCGGCGTTGGCTCCCTCGGCGAGGGTCACCGAAAATACCGCATTAAACATTGTTGAGCACCTCCATGTAGCTTTCGGAAGCCGAATAGACGCGATCGTGGGAAACGAGACGGTCGCTCATGGCCGCCCACCACTGGACGTACTCGGGGTTGTAGCGCGTGCCGGAAGAGTAGGCCCAGGCCGCCTGCACGATATCGGCCATGGTCCACTCGATCTCGATGATGTTGCTGTCGGTGTCGAGCCACAGGGCCGGCGACACGGTGGCGCGCTTGAATGTCCAGCCCGCCCCCTCGATGAGCGGCTTCATGTTCGCCATGAAGTCATCCAGCACGGCCTTGCCGTCACCGGGCTTGGCCACGAGGCGGTCCACGATGTAGACGACGTTCTCCTCCCCGGTATCGGCCAGATTGGCCGCGGGCTCAGAGGCGGCCTCGGTCGTAGGCTCGGGCGCTTCGGGCGCCTCTTCCTTCGGCTCCGGTGCACCCGCCGTCTCGGTGGCGCATCCGGCCAGAAGGCCGAGGGAAGCCACCGTAGCGCAGGCTCCAGCGGCCACGAACGAGCGGCGCGAGAGCTGCGATGGGAGTTGTCTCATAGCATATCCCCTTTCTTGACAAAGAATCCTCCAACGGATAGGCTCGGCCCCAGGTTTTTCGCACTATCTTCTTCCACAAACATATTGCTGAGACCCAGGACCGAACCTACTGGAAGCATATCCAGCGGGCCGGAAAATGTCTGTCTCACGAAAGCGGGTACTTCGACGTTTTCCCTCGTCCAAAAGATATGATTTGCTGATTTCAAGGGAGGGAACGATGCAAATCAACCTACGGGCCCACGGGGTCAACCGCATGCAGGCGGCGAAAATCGCCCTGGCCGATGCCATCATCTGGCTATGGCTGCACCAAGCAAACTACGACAGCCTCTTCACCGCATCCTTCATCGAGCCGGCCATGCTGGCGCTGCCGAGCCTTGTGCTCAGCGGCGCCCTCGTCATTGGCATCACCTGGGCCCGATGGGATCGCATTCCCCGGGCACTGCGCGTGGGGACTGCCCTGGCAGCCGCGGCCGTGGGGCTTGGGCTCACCTTGCTGCCCCAGCTGCCCGCCGCCCCGGAGTTCGCCCATTCGGCCCTGGTTCTGGGCCTGGCCGTGCTCTGCGGTTTTGCGGCCCTGCTGCGCTTGGAAACCCTCGCGAAGTGCGATGATTTCTCCACCCTGTCTGTGGCGCTTTCGGGCTCATTGCTGCTGTTCTATCTGTTGAACCTGGTGCTCTTGCTCGTCCCCCGGCCCGTCTACGACTTCCTCGTCGTTATGGCGCCCCTGGCCATGCTCTTCGGCACGAACACGCCCGCGCCGTCCTGCAAGCGCCTCGGACCCCTGCCCAAAAAAGTGCGCCTGTCGCCCCCGAGCATCGCGCCCTGCCTGACCGGCGCCGCCACGGGCCTGGTGGTGGCCCTCGGCACGGTGTCCATGGCCACATCCCCCGGTCAGCTGTTTGCGCATCCCGCGCCCCTGTTTCTTATCTCCCAGCTGCTGTTCATCATGCTCGGCGTCGTAACCGCCTTCGGCATAGACCTGCGCAAGGCCAGCTATTTCGCCCTGCTGAACTTTAGCTGGGGCTTCGGTATCGTGGCGGGAACCCTTGTTCGCGACCAGCTCCCCCTGATCCCCGAGGCCTTTCTCGTAGACCTGTCGTCCTTCGTCTGCCTGCTGACCCTGGTGGGGTTCTTCGCCTTCTCGGGCGTGTGGATCAACACCTTGGGACGCACGGCCGACATGGGGCGGGAGGTGGCCCTGGAAGAGGTGGCGCAGGCAGCCGGGCTCACCAAGCGGGAGACCGAGGTGACGGCCCTCCTACTAGAGGGCCGCTCCCTGCGCATCGTGCAGCAGGAGCTGTTCATCTCCGAGGGCACGGCCCGCACCCACGCCAAGCGCATCTACGCGAAACTGGGCGTCCATTCCAAGCAGGAACTCATCGACTACTTCAAGCGCCACCTGCCGGAGAGGTAGGATTGCGCGAATCGGCCCCGCCGAGGCAGGGCCGATTCATAAGGAAGAGATCGGCGACGGAGGGAGGGGGGCCGCCGCCAACCTGCAACGAAAACGCTTAGGCGCTGAGGGCGTGGTTCACGGCCACCCAGCTCATGACGCCGCCGGAACCCAGGCTGATGCCGCCGTGCACGTAGGTGCCGCCGGACACGCCCGAGGAGCAGTTGCCCACGGCGTACAGGTGCTCGATGGGCTCGCCGGCCGTATTCACGACCTGGGCGTTCTCGTTAATGGTGAGACCGCCGGCGGTGCCGCACGTGCCCGGCACGTAGATGGCGCCGTAGAACGGGCCCGTGGCCAGGGGCGCGAGCACCGGGTTGGCCAGGTCGGTACGGCTGCCGGCCATAACGCCCGTGGTGTTAATGTCGAGATGCTTCTCGCCGCGATGGAACACCGGGTCTGTGCCCTTGACGGCGTTCTCGTTGAAGGCGGCAATCTCGGCGGTCAGACCGGCCGGATCGATGCCCAGCTTCTCGGCCAGCTCTTCCAGGGTGTCGGCCTTCACGAAGTGCGCGGGCACCTCGGCAGGATCGGTGGCCTCGCCGCCGTAGGTCTCGTCGAAGTAGCTGCCGTCGCCATCGCCCACGGCGCCCACGGTGTGGCCCGGCAGGGAATAGGTGGCCCAGCAGGCGGCGTCGCAGATGAAGTAGGCAGGAATGTTCACGTGGCCCGGCTCGCCAGTGTCATAGTAGGCGAAAGCCTGGTTGAACAGGTCGTAGGGGCCAGCCTCGTTGCCGATACGGCGGCCCTTCTTGTTCACGACCACCGCACCGGGCAGGCCGCGGTACATGGCCCAGTCGGTGCCGGCGATCTCCTGGGCGATGGTGCCCTCGGCAATGAGCGTAGCCGGGTCGTCGCCCGTGGTGAGGATGGCCGGAGCGCCCCAGCAGCGGTCCATGTAGGACACGTTGGCGCCGATAGCCATGCCCATGAGCTGGCCGTCACCGGTGTTGGTGGGCACGGCGTTGGTGGCCATGATCTTGAAGGGATGGTACTTCGCGCGCATCTCGTCGTTGTGGTCGAAGCCGCCCGTGGCCACGATGACAGCGTTGGCCTTGATGTTCTGGCCGCCGCACACGGCACCGGCCACGCCACCCTCGCCGTCGGCGATGAGCTGGGTGGCCTCGGTGTCCATGAGGATCTCGACGCCGTAGCCCTCCATCTTCGCCTTCATTTCCTCCCACATCTGGGCGGCGATCATGGGACCGTCGGCGTTGGTGGCACCGAGGCTGCCGCGGCCCATGGGAATCCAGCCCTCCATGGGCTCGTAGTAGTCACCGAACAGCGGCGAGGCCACGAACTTCCAGCCCATCTCTTCAGAGATCCAGTCGATGAAGTCGCTGCCGTTGTCGATGAAGGAGCCCAGGACAGCCTCGTCCACGCGGCCATCGGAGGCGTTCTTGAAGTACTTGACGATCTCCTCTTTGCTGTCGGAGATGCCCGCATCGGCGGTGGCATAGGTCAGGGGCACGGCCAAGCCGCCGCCCGAGGTGGCCGCGGTGCCGCCCCACATGGTGCCCTTCTCCACGAGGCACACCGAGCCCGCGCCCTTGGCCGCCGCCACGAGAGCTGCAAAGGCACCGGTGCCGGAGCCGAGGACGAGCACATCCACTTCCTTATCCCAGGCAATATCGCCGGTGCTGCTCAGCGCGGCCCCGCCATCGGTGCCCGCCGCCGGGGCGCAGCCGGCCAAGGCCGCAGCCCCGCCCAACGCCAGACTCGACAGCGCAGCGGTCTTCAGAAAGTCGCGGCGGCCCATTCCCTTGATGTCTCCCATGAAATTCCTCCTTTCGGCGAACCGGCGTCCCTGCCGATTCGGATACCCTTGCATCCTAGGGTCTCGGGGTAGCGCCGTCAGTCTCACGAAAGCGGTGATCTGCCCCCGAGTGCTCATCCGAAAGGTATGATTTTGAGAAAAGCCCCGTTCAGCACCTTCGTCAAAAAGAGTGAGGGCTCACGGCATCCTGTTGGCAATCAGAGTCGAAATGCTCGAGATGTGGCGTTTTACACGCGCCCTCTTGCAAACTGAGAGAAACAGGGCGTTCAGTAGTTGATAAACTAATGTGCTATACGCTATACTTACTAGTATCTTTACACTAGCTGATGGGATGATTGCCATGGCAACGGCAGCACTGGAAAAACCGAAGAAAGCGAAGGGCACTGGCAAGTCCCAAACCCAACGCAAGCCCGTGCCTAAGCGGGCGACCGCGAAGAAAAGCGCCCTCCGCGCAGGCACGCCCTCCCGGCCGAAAACCGTGCAGATGAACGTACGCATCGACGAGGCAACCAAAGAAGCCGGTGATGCCGCGTTCGCCCGCATCGGCCTTACTCCCAGCCAGGCGGTGCGCATGGTCTGGGAATTCGCCGCCCAGCACGTCAACGATCCCGAGGCATTACGCAGCCTCCTCGACAAGCTGAATAAAAACCAGGAGAATGGCAGCGCCTCTAGCGAGCAAACGCGCCGCGTTGAAGCCCTTCATGAGGGCTGGGCCCTTATCGATAATTTTCGCAAGGAACACGATCTGATTTGCACCGTGCCAGAAGATGACGACGAGAGAATGGCCTATTACGAACAACTACGCGAAGAGGCCCTGCAGGAACGCCTTGAGGAAAGAGGGCTGCTATGATGAGTTTGCCGTCCATCGTTCTTCTTGACACCAATGTATGGATCGATAGCTGCATTGGCACACGGAAAGGAAGCACCGCATCCCGCCAACTTCTCTGCGCATGCACGAGAAGAGAAATTCCGGTTTGCCTTTCTATCACATCCCTCAAGGACATTTATTATCAAGTGGGGGCAGAGCTCAAACGCGAGTACCGCGCCACAGGCGAGACGCTAACCGAAGCAGCGGCGCTGGCCATCGAAGAGGTGAGCTGGCAATCCATAATGAGCATAGTTGAGCAAGCAGCGATTGTGCCCGCCGACACCTCTGATGTAACCGTCGCGCGGTACTTCCACCAAGTCCATCGAGATTTTGAAGACGATCTCATCTTGGCAGCCGTAAAACGATCGAAGGCAGATTATCTCATCACAAGCGATAAGCAACTTCGCACCCACGCTCCCGTCGCCTCGCTCACGCCCTCCGATATGCTCACACTGCTGGAGGCGTTCGAGTAGGTGCTACCCGTAGGCCTCCACGGCGGTGTCGATAGCGGCGAGGTTCATGACCACGAACTGGGGCTTCACACAGGCTTGCACAGCCTCCTTCAGTTCGCCCACCGTCAGCGGCACGCGCCCTTGGGCCACGGCTACCGCGAGCAGCATCATGTTGAGCGCCTTGCGGCCGCCCGGACCCGCTTCGCGCACGAGGGCCTCGTCATCGACGGGCACGAACAGCGGCACGGGGTAGCCCTCCACGCCGGGAGCCTGGGCATCCTGACCGGCGGTCTGCGCCGTGCCTCGAGGTGCGCCGGGGACATCGTCCCCCGCTGCTTCCGCCGCCTGCGCAGGCCCTAGCCCGACAGCCGCTTCCGCCGCTTGCTCGCGCATAGCCTCAGCCTGTAGCGTATTCGCGAGAGCGGCTACCACGTCACCAGCGCGATAGGGCGCAGACGACAGGGCCGCGGTGACGGGCTGGATGGCCGTCGTGGCCGTCACGAGCACGCCGCCCGGTGCCAAGTACGGCAGCGCGCGGGCCGCCTCGCCCGGCTCCAAGGCGATGACCATATCGGCCGTGCCCGGCGTGATGAGCGGCGAGAACACCGCTTCCCCATTCGAGCCCATGCGCACGTGACTCGTCACGTTGCCGCCGCGCTGGGCCATGCCGATGGTCTCGGCCGTGCGCACCTGCCAGCCCTTCGATTGCGCCGCCTGGGCCAGCACCTTCGCGGCCAGCACCGTGCCCTGGCCGCCCACACCGGCCAACAGAATGTCGATCATCGGGCACCTCCTTCGTCCCGAACTGTTTCTTCAGACAACGGCAACCCCTCTAGAGGACCGGTCGGCCCATCGGAATGCACGGTAGCCGAGGCCACGGCCACGGCCTCTGCGGCGGCCAGCGCCTCACCGGGCGTGCGATTCGGCTCGCCCGCTAATTCCGTTTCCTGGAAATCGTTCACCTCATCGGCCAAAATACGGGGAATGGGGCCCGTTTGGAACGGATCGGGATTCGGAGCGTATGCCGCCGGCTCCGCTGGTGCCGCGCCGCCGAAGCCCACGGCCCCCTCGATGGCGCCGAAGGGGCACACCTGCACGCACAGGGCGCAGCCGTCGCACAGGCTGCCATCCACGAAAGCCTGGCCGCGCTCGCCCGACTTCGGACCGCGCAGCCCCTCGTCGAACCCGATGCCGGGGCAACCGATGGAGGTAATGCACTTCTTGCAGCCGGTGCACGCGTCGTCGTTGATGACCACGGGCGCATCGGGCTTCTTCAGCTGAATGCACGGAGCGCGGAAAATGATGGCCGAGGGCCCGTCGTAATCGATGGCCGCACGGGCCGCCGCCACGGACGTCTCCAGGCTGTGCGGGTTCGCGAACCCGATGTGCTGAACGCCCAAGCCGTGCAGCACCTCCTCGATCACAATGGGGCGCCGTTTCTCGCCCATGAGCGTAACGCCGGTGCCGGGATGCGGCTGACTGCCCGTCATGGCCGTGGTGGCGTTATCCAGAATGGCGAAGGTGACGTCATGGCCGTTGTACACGGCGTTCGCGATGCCCGTGAGCGCACTGGCGAAGAACGTGGAGTCGCCCACGAAGGCCACCGCCTTTTTCTGGGGCTCCACCACCGAGAAGCCCTGGGCCATGGTGATGCCGGCACCCATGCACAGGCAGGTGTCCACTGCATCCAGCGGCTGGGCGTTTCCCAGCGTGTAGCAGCCGATATCGCCGCAGAGCACCGATTCGCGCCCCTTGAGTGCCTGCTTCACGGCGTAGAAGCTGCCCCGGTGCGGACAGCCCGCGCACAGCACCGGCGGCCGCACCGGCAAGGGCCCGTCATAGCTGAGGGCGTTGGCGCCAATGGTGCGGGCCGCGAGGGCAGCGAGGGAGTCAGCCTCTTCAACCTCAGACGAGCAGCGCGAGGACGGAGGCACCTCCTCGCGCGCAGATTCCGCAGACTCGGAAAAAATGGGATACACTTCTGATCCTATTTTTTCCGAAAGCGAGGACTTGTTTGAGCACGTGGAGGTGCCTCCGTCCTCGTGCGGTGGAATGGGAAGGACAACCCGCGTCCGATCGAAGAACCGTCCCAGGCGGCCGGCGATGTTCTCGGCCGTGTTCTCGCCGCGGTCGTTGGCGGCACCGGTCAGCTTGCCGTGCACCCGCAGGGGCAAATGGCGCACGCCGGCCAGCTTCTGCATCTCCTCTTCCAGCACGGAATCGAGCTCTTCGAAGACGATCACATCGGTAAGCCCGTCCGCAAAAGCCGCGGCCGTTTCCCCGGGGAAGGGATAGGGCGTGCCCACGGCGAGGAAGCGGTAGCGGGGCACGGACATGCCCGCGCGGGCGGCCTGCCGCTCCAAAAGCGCCAGGGCCTCGCGGGCATAGGCCACCGACACGCCGCCGGCCAAAACGCCCACCGTCGGCGCCTCGACCGGCTCCAAAGCGGCCGTTGCGCCAGCCTCTTCCCCGACAGTAGGTTGAACGGCACCCGCCGCGACCGTCGCACCGCTTCCGCCCCCCTCGAACATCTCGTTGAAGGACGCCAGCGTGGGATCGTAGGCGTAATCCCAGGCAATCTGGGCCAGGCGGCGGTTGATCTCGCCGTGGCCCTCAAAGGCCCGCTTGGGGAAGATGACCCACTTCGGGTCTTTCTGAAAGCCCTCTGCGGGCAGGGGGCGGCCGTGGGTCTTATCGGCCACTTCGAAGAACGTGGACGCATGGTTGATGCGCGTGGTGGGACGCACGATAACCGGGGTATGGTAGCGCTCGGACAGGTCGAAGGCCGCCTGCATCATGGCGAAGCCCTGCTCGGGCGTGGCCGGATCGAGCACCGGCACCTTCGCGAAGGCTCCGAACCGGCGCGTGTCCTGCTCGGTCTGGGACGAGATGGGGCCCGGGTCGTCGGCCACGAACAGCACGCAGCCACCGCCCACGCCCACGTAGTTCAGGGACATAAGGGCGTCGGAGGCCACATTCAGGCCCACCTGCTTGCACGTGAACAGCACCCGCGCGCCGCAGTAGGACGCGCCCGCGAGCATTTCCAGGGCCGCCTTCTCGTTGGTGGACCATTCCACATGCACGTCCTGGGCCACACCGGCCCCGTGCAGCTTCGCCACGGTTTCCACCAGCTCGGACGATGGCGTGCCGGGGTATCCCGCCACCACGTTCACCCCGGCCTCCAGGGCCGCGTGGGCAAACGCCTCGTTCCCCATCAGAAGTTTCTTCGCCATAACCGCTCTCATTCCCTTTAGTGTCAGGCTACTCCAGTGCCAGAGCGCGCTGCGCCGCATAACTCGGGCTGCCCGTTTCCGTAGCGGGCCTTTTTGCGTAATAAACTCCGCGAAACAGACTCCATCATCTTAGCCTTACCCGGAAAGGACGCATTTCCGTTGTTTTTCGCCCCTATTCCGCCCCGAAGCGGCGCACCCGGATCTGTTTCGCGGAGTTTGCTGCGCAAAATCAGGCGCCTCAAAGGTTCGAAGTCCAATCAGGGGCGTTTACGCCTCGGCCATGGCCGCCTTCAGGTCGGCCACCTTCTGCAACATGGCCGGGTCGTTCGTGCCCATCATCTGCACGGCCAGGATAGCGGCGTTCTTCGCACCGTTGATGGCCACGCAGGCCACCGGCACGCCCGAGGGCATCTGCACCATGGACAGCAGGGAATCAAGGCCGCCCAGATCGCTCGTCTTCATGGGCACGGCGATGACCGGCAGCGGCGTGAAGGCGGCCACCACCCCACCCAGGTGCGCGGCCTTGCCAGCTGCCGCGATGATCACCTTGATGCCGCGGTCAACGGCGGTTTCGGCCCACTCGTGCACCACGGCCGGCTTGCGGTGGGCGCTCGCCACCTTCACCTCGTAGGGCACGCCCATGGCGTCCAGCTGGGCCATGCACGGCTCCATGGCCGGCATGTCCGATTCCGATCCCATAATGATACCCACCACGGGGGTTGCGTCCGCCATGCTCGCGTCCTTTCCTCGTTCGCCTGTGCGTCGCTGCCCATTATAAAACCGTCTCGTGGCAAATCGCCTACGAATGACCCCGTTGCCCCCTGGTCGGCCGTTGGTGACCTATGGTGGGGAAATCACCGATCAGAAGGAGGCCGACCATGGGCACCGAGACCTATCAGCAGCATGAGGAGCAGAAGGCGAAGCACGTCGAGGATCACATCGGCGACGAGGCGCGCACCGTGCGCGACCACGAGTACCGCGCCGACCACAGCGAGCATGAGATCATCGGCGACGAAATCGCCCACGAGAAGAAGGCCTGTCGCCGCCAGCAGGACGAGACCGACGCCGCCCTCACTGAAACCGCCGACACCATTCTGCGCGGGGAATAGGGGCGTTCAGACATTTCCCGAAAAAACTTCTTGCACAGGTGCCCTAAGTCGGGTATTATCTACTACGCTCTTTTGGTGATACCGAAACAGCACCTGCGGGCGTGGCGGAATTGGCAGACGCGTACGGTTCAGGTCCGTATGGGGGCAACCCCATGGAGGTTCAAGTCCTCTCGCCCGCACCACTTTGAAGCAAGCGCCCTCTTCGGAGGGCGTTTTTATTTGCTAAGCTCGATGCGTCAACGCCGATACGCAAAGGGGTGAGCCCATGTCCGCCGATAGCCTCGATGCCTTCCCCTACGAAATCAGCGCACAGCTCTCCAATGAAGCGATGCGCCGACATTACTGGGCCACGGCCATCGGGCTGCAGGCGGTAGACGGCCTGGAAGTTTCCCCCTATCTGCGCGAACTAGCGCGAGACTACGAACAAGGGCGCTGCACTTTGCAGGAGACAGGTGAGCTCATTCGCACCTACCACGCTGAGGGAGCGCACGATCGACGAGCCACAACCGAGGCCGACCTGGTCAGCCAGCGCATCGTCGAGATGTTGGAGGCCGGCAGCTTCACCTTTGCCCCCGACATGCTTCCCCTCATCCACCACACCCTGTTCCAAGACATGGATGCGGAAGTTTACCAACCCGGTCAATTCAAAACCGAACGGCTCGTAAAGCAGGAGGACATCCTCAACGGCGACAGCGTGCTGTACGCAGATCCAGCCATGATCCAGACATCGCTGGATTACCTATTCCGCGAAGAGGGTCGCGAGGGCTATAGCACGTCGCTTTCCGAGGCCGACATCGCGCGCTTGACGAAGTTCGTCGCGCTGCTGTGGCAGGTGCACCCCTTCGTGGAGGGGAACACCCGCACGGTGGCCGTGTTCTCGGAGCTCTATCTCGGCTCGCTCGGATTCGCAGTGGGCAACGAGCCCTTCCAAAAGCACGCACGCTACTACCGTGACGCCCTTGTGCGGGCCAACTACCGCAACAACGAGGCCGGCATCCCGCCCGAGCGCGGGCCTCTGGAGGCATTCTACGAAAACCTGCTGCTGGACACCGGGCATCAACTCAATCGCGAAGACCTCATCTGCCCCGAGCTCTTCGATAATCCCCAGCTCCTCAAGCACATCGACCCTTCGCGCGCGCTGAAAACGCATCCCTAAAGATCGAGCACGCCCTGCATGGGCGGCTCACTAAACTTGAAGCTTCTGTCCCTTGCATCCCCGGTGCCCCGGTGATCCGTGACTTTGTCGACGGCGGGATCGACGGAGCCGCACAGCATTGAGCTGGCGGGGTCGCAAAGCCGCATCGTGCGCGCAAGGCCCTCATGATCCGTGGTGGTAGCGTAGCAGTACTTGCATCCATTCAGGCAGGTGTTGGGCCAACCGATGTCGATGCTTTCGACGCAGCCACACTCCTTCCGCTGGGATTTGTCCTTGGGCATCTCCTCGTGGCGGGTCTTGAGGCGCGAGAGCCGACAGCGGCCGATCTTCTCAAAGATTCGCGAATCGACACAGCGCCCGCGGCCGATGCCCCACCGACTCAGATCGGCGGCCTCGGCGCAGGTGCCAAGCGCCATGCCATGCTCATGGGCCACGGAGGAAAGCCGTTCCGCCAGAATATTCTGCTGATCGGCCGTTACCCCGCTGGTGCCCACCGCGGCATAGGCGCTTCTTCCGCCGCAAGGGTACTCGTCGATAAAGCTCATGGTTACCCTCTCGGTAAAGCCGCTCAGTTCGGCCGCAAGGGCGCTGAAGGCCCGCAGCTGGTACTCGACCGGTTATTTCTCGCTGATAAGAATAGGATCGAAGCGCCATACGATACGATCGCTGCCAATTTCACGGGCGAGCGCCTTGAGCGTCTCGACCAAATCGCGCTTGGCGCGCAGGCCGCTTTCGATATCTTTGCCGTAGGGAGTCAGGGAAAACTGAAAGTAGAACGGGTAGGTGGAAAAGGCATCCAGCTTGTCGAGCATGGGCGCCGGATCTTTCGTCCAGAATACGATCCCGTCCACCACGCTCGGATCCAAACGGTAGCGGCTCACCTGCGTAGGGAACAGAGGGTTCCTCACGTCGACGAACCCTTCTTTCACGCGATTGACCATCCACGCGCTGTGGAATCGGGGGATGTCGGTCCTTCGGCTCGCGCTTATGATCAACGTGCCGCCCTTTCTTCTCTCAAGCGTCGCGGAATGCCTGTCGCCGCCGGGTCGAACGCCGCAAGGCAGCTGCCGCCGCTGGAGCGAGCGCGACTAGCCCGTCCGCCCGCCCCACACGGGTGGGTCTATTCCCCGCTTGTCCAGAACTGGCGCAGGATATCGTTGAAGCGGTCGGGGGCGTCCATATTGGCGCAGTGGCCGGCACCTTCCACGACGGCCACCGAGCTGTCGGGTTCGGCCGTGGCCCAGGTCTGCACGGCTTCAAGCTCCATGGGCAAGTCGCGCTCGCCGCAGCCGATGAGCAGCGGGTAGGGACGCGGGCGCGGCTCGTGCTTGCCCACCAGCTTGCCCAAGGCCGCCAGATGCCGCAGCGATCGCTTGGGGAAGCCCAGATTGAGCTCGTAGAACTCCTGTTGCGCCTGGTCGGTGTAGGCCGAAATGGCCTTGTTGGACTCGGCGAACCACCGTCCCGACACGAGGGCCTTGCCCACCATGGCCATCTGGGCGGCCCCATTGGCCTTAAGCAACTCGGAGTCGGGGCGCGTTATGTCGTAGGCGCCAAAGCAGGCCAGGGACGCCACCCGTTCCGGATAGGCGCAGGCGAAATCCTGGGCCAGCACGCCGCCGAGCGACACGCCCACCACGTGGGCCGCACGGGCACCCTCGGCCTCCAGGATGGCATTCAACCACGAGGCCATGGATTCGAGGCTATCACCGCGCCGTGCCTCAGTGGAGCCACCATGGCCGAGAATATCCACAGCGATGATGCTATAGCGTCCGCGGAAGGCCTCCACCTGGGCTCGGAACATCCGATGATCAACGAAGGCCGCGTGGAGCAGCAGCACCCACGGCGTTCCCTCTGTCTTGTCCACGTGATACACGATGGGCGTGCCCTCCAGCCGGCACCGCCGCATTCCCAGACCCATAGCGTTGTCTCCTCACATACTCAGCGCTCAAAGGGATTGACCACGTCGATGGCCAAATAATCGAAGTCCTTCACGTTGCGCGTTGCCAAAATGCAGTCGTTGCGCTTGCAGATGGCTGCGATCATCAGATCCTCTATGGTGGGCACTTTCCCCTGAGACAACGCCCGCTCATGAAGCTCGGCACAAAGAAAGGCGCTGGGGCGCATCAATTCCGAGGCCACATTGGTATCGACAACATAGTTCATACCCACCCCCGCGTATCAATTTCCCGGGCCGGATGGCGCGGAGGATCTTCAAAATCGATACCGCTGACGGCCTGGGCGGCATTCCTCAGCCGCGTCACCCAGCTTGACGGCTCAGGATGCAGCGACGATTCGAGGATGGCCTTTGCCTCCCCCTGCTGCGTGCGCCCATGACGCGCCGCCCACTCTCGCAGCAGTCGCTTCGTTCCCTCGTTAAGGTCTCGTATGAGCAGATCGGCCACAACAGCACCTCCCTCGCTTAGGTGATAGCAATGATATCGCCTTTCGGTGAAGCAGGGAAGCTGGATACTGCTCGTCGCATCCCAAAGCGCACGAGCCCTCTTACGAAATGTCCGGGAGACAACAGGTTACGGGAGGGTTGGTGACAGGTTCGGCGGGGGCGTGGGCTGCGAGAGGTCGCCTTCTTATACTTGCGATGACCTTTTCAGTGAGGGAGAACCTTTGCTGCACCGAGAATGGGGGCGCACCATGGCCACGTCAATGAGAAAATCCGTCCTCTCCCTGTGGGGATTCCTTCTTGCGGGATGCCTGGCCATCTCTCTGAGCGCCTGCGCAAGCCAGTCGATAGACGACCCCAACCGGAGCCTCGCTTCCACCAATCCAACGGAGGAGGCCGCTCCGAACAACGACGCTGAAGCCGAGGGGGCAGCCACCACGGCCACCATCATGTACTACGAGAACGTCAACTACGACGACGGCGACGTGAAGCCCGACGCCGAGGGCCGCGTGCTCTTGGGGACCTACGAGCTCAAAGATGTGGCCGTCGGACAAACGTTGAACGCCTGGAACTACGTGGTCGACATCCCCGGTTACTTCTTCTGGGACGGCTGGCCGCAGAACCTCACCGTGAGCGAGAACCCCGACGACAACGTGATCAAGCTGTTCTACTTCAAGCTGTGGAACAACGCGTACACCGTGAACTACTACCTCATGGAAAACGCCGATCTGTCGGCCGACAACTGGAAGGACGCCCTGAAGCCCGATGACGTGAAGTTCATCAAGATGGGCTCCGAAACCTTCACCGACCAGCGCTTCGACAAACTCGTGAAGGGCGACGCCTACGAGTACAAGATCGACGGCACCTACGTGGTTGACACCTATCCGACCGAGATCCGCGTGGGCGTGAATCCCGATGACAATGTCATCAACGTGCTATACGTGCCCGATTCCCCGAACATCCCCGACGGCGTGGAAATTCCCGATGACGGGGCGAAGCCCGACGACACGACCACGCCTGATGACGGCACGCCGCCCGATGACGCAACCGCCCCCGACGACAGCATGACCAAGCCCGATGGCGGGGATGCCCCCGATGACGGCACACCGGATCAGGGCGCCGGAAACGATTCCTCCGACAAGCCCGCCGATACCCCGAACGACGATTCCGCCCCTACCCCGGGCAGCGATGCCTCCACCCCACCGAGCCTGCCGAGTGACACCACCTTCGACAAGAACGAGATCGAAGCCGCCGTTCCCAACAAAGACGAGGTGGTCAACGACTTCGTAGCCTCGGGCGATGCCCAGGACAAGGTGGAAATCACCGATGAGATGATCGAGAACCCCGTGAGCAAAGCCGAAGCCGACTACGTGAAGAACGTCTACGAAACCGGGCTGCGCGAAGGCGAGAGCCTTGCTCAAACGGGCGACCGCACGGCCCTCGCCGCAGTGGCGACCGTCGCCGTGGCCGCCGCCGTCGTAGCCGCCATCGCCTTCGCCCTGCACCGTCGCAGCCAGCGCAAGAGCGACTAGGGCCGCGCGCCTAGGTACCCTGGTCGGAACCGCGGAGCTATGCCGCCCAGGCCCAGCGCCCCCTAGCGTGGCCCTGCCCGCAGACCGGCCTCCCCGTCCCGGGCGGCCCTACCGTCCGGGACGGTCGCGGAGGGCCAGGGCGCGGTCCACCAGCTGCTGCTTGGTATGGACGTCCACCTTCCGGTAGATGCTCTTGGCGTGGGACTGCACGGCGCTATCGCTGACGTACATGAGCGCGGCAATCTTCTTGTAGGTATTCCCCTCGAGCAAGAGTCCCAGCACCTCGGCCTCCTTCTCGGTAAGGCCGTAGGCACGGGCCATGGCCCCAGCGAGAACGACCGCCTCCGTTTGACCCGGAGCCGGCGCGAGTTCCACGCGGGGCAGATACCGAATCACCAGGGATGACAGGAACCCGAAGAGGAACACGCCCAGGGAGAACCCGAGCAACAGCGAGAGCACACCCCAGAAGTCGTTGTAGGCCACACCGAGGGCCTCGGCCGCCAACGGCACGATCAAATAGCTGATGAGACTGCTTGCGATGGTGGGCAGCACGAACTTCAGCAGCAGCGAACGCCCCGCAGCGGCAGGGCCTGCGGCTCCCTCCAACACCACGAGCATGAACAAGAGCAGCGAGAAGCAGGACTTGCCCGTCTGTATGAGACCGACGCCGATGGTGAACCAGCTTTGCCGGAACAGCGTGGCGAGGAAGATGCCGCCGAACAGCAACACGACGATCGCCACGATGAGCGTGAACTTGATGCGCTCTACCGACTTCGATGCGGCTATGAGGGCGATGATCGAAAGCGTCGCCACCACATTGAGGGTATCGCGCACGAAGGTGTGGGGCGACGGATCGTAGGAGGCCGTACCTGAGTTGATGAAGCCCGTCGCCACGCTGCTCACGAGGAACATCACCAAAACGAGTCCATAGAGGCTCCGACCGTCAGCCTGGGCCATCCCCGGGACCGCCGCTGTCTCACCGGCCCCATCGGACGCCGCAGCGCGTCCTTTGGGGCCGCCGTTTCCTTCGCGCCAGCAGTACAGCCAAGCTGCGGCCGACAAGAGAGGGGCGCCCACCGGGCGCACGAGGTTGAGCGGATCGGGGGCGTAGGACAGGTAGCCCACGAGGAAGCTCGCTCCGTAGGATGTCGCCGCCACGAGCAGCAGCCGCTTGGGAAACGGACCAAACCACCGCAGCAGCACGGTGCACCAACCCAGGGGCAACGCACCGTAAACGCAAGCCAAGATAACGGCATCGGCGGCAACAAGGGCCGCTTCCCCCGCCGCGGGCACCGCCACCAACAGAAGCCCCAGCACGCTTGCTGCCACGCAGGGCGCCAGAACCAAGGCGGCACTCCCGCGGCCAGCGATGATGCGGCGGCCACGCTCCGACCCCAAGGCCAGCACGCCTCCGCAAGCCACCAGGGCGGATACTGCGAGAAACAGCCAGAGGCAACCGTGGGCCCACGGCTCGGCCACCCGGGACGGCGAGAACAGGAAGCCCACGATGCTGTTGCGCAGCAGCGGCCACCAGAACGCCATACCGAGCGTTGCGACAATGAGAATGTTGCGTTCCTCCTTCTCCATGGGGGTAAGTATAACGCTTCCACGGGCCCTCCTGCACGACCGACGACCCCCGTTTCCCTCTGACCCCATCAGGGAAAAGGCAAATATACATGTTTTATGGGAGGGCCTGGCGAGCATGCGGGGCTTTTATGGGATGCGCATCGGCGCAGGGCGCCCCATCATGGGCGTTGCCCGGGCACCGCGACCGCACCTCCCCCGCCCCGGCCCGGGCCCGCGGCTCTATCCCGCCGATGCGAGACCGCGCCCCATCCGTTCCACCCCTGAAGGAGGGATACCCCATGAACACCAATCTGTCCCGTCGCTCGTTCCTCACCGGCTCGGCCCTTGCCACCTCGGGCCTGCTGGGCGCCGCCCTCATGGCCAGCTGCTCGCCGCAGACACCCGCGGCCGCCACTGGTACCGATGAGGCCTTCGAACACACCGTGGCCTGGGATGCCGAATACGACGTGATCGTCGTCGGCTTCGGCGGCGCCGGAGCGAACAGCGCCATTGCCGCAGCCGATGCTGGAGCCCGCGTACTGCTGCTGGAGAAAGCGCCCCAGGCCGAGGCCGGCGGCAATTCCATCGCCTGTATGCAGCTGTTGTGCTGGTCGGAGAGCCTCGACGATGCCATCGCCTACGTGAAGGCCATGCGCGGCGACTACGAGACCCCCAGCGACGCCATCATCGAGGCCTACTGCGGCGAGATGGTGAAGAACAAGGAGTGGATCGAGTACCTCGGCGCCGAGAGCCCTGCCTTCGTGGAGGGCAAGATCGAATACCCCGAGATGCCCGGTGCCCAGTCCTTCCGCGTGCTCACGGTGCACGAGGGCCGCGGCGACGGTGCGGCTTACAAGCTGTTCCGGGAGGCAGTGGCCGCCCGGTCCGACGCCATCGACGTGTGGTACGAGGCCGCCGGCCAGCACCTTATCCAGGATCCGCTGACACGCATCGTCCACGGCGTGGAGGTGGCCGTGGACGACCGCACAGTGAACGTGCGCGCCAAGAACGGCGTGATCCTGACCTGCGGCGGCTACGAGTCCAACGACGAGATGCTCCAGAGCTTCAACGGCTACCACGGCTGGGAATCGCTGGGCCACGCGCTGCACAACACCGGCGACGGCATCAAGATGGCCATGGAGGTGGGCTGCGACCTGTGGCACATGGGCAACATGCAGACGAACAATTTCGAGTTCGTGGATCCCGACACCCTGGACTGTACCTGGAAGTACGACAGCGACCTGAAGGGCATTCTCGTCGGCGGCAACGGGTGCCGCTTCATCAGCGAGACCGACACCGGCGCCACGAACCACGGGCACCTGAACTACGCCGGCACCTGGCACGTGCCCGTGCTGCCCGAAGTCACCTACGAAGTGCTCGACCAGGCCATCTTCAGTCGCGGACCCCTCTATAAGTCCTGGTCGGCCGACGGCCAGGAGGAAATCGCCAAGGGCTGGATCCTAAAAGCCGACACCCTGGAGGCCCTGGCCGCCGCCATAGGCTTCGATGAGGAGGGCACCCAGAACCTCGTGGCCGAGGTGTCCAAGTGGAATCGCTTCTGCGAAGAGGGCACCGACCTGGCCTTCGGCCGCAAGGGCGACCTGTCCCCCGTCGCCGAGGCCCCCTTCTACGCGGTGAAGCTCACCCATACCCTGGTGAACACCCAGGGCGGTCCCGTGAAGAACGAGCAGGGCCAGATCGTGACCCCGCGCGGCGAGGCCATCCCCCACCTCTATGAGGCCGGCGAGCTCGGCGATATCTGGTCGAATCACTACCAGGGCTCGTGCAACCTGGGCGGCGGCATGATCTTCGGGCGCATTTCCGGGCGCAACGCCGCGGCGGCGAAGGACGACAACCTGCAGGAATCGGTGCTTGAAGACGGCGTCGCCTTCGTGCCCACGACCCTGGCCGCCTTCGGTGAGGCCGTGGACCTGTCCTCCTACGAGGCCGGCGACGGGGAATACCTCGGCGTGGCCGAGGGTAAGAAGGGCCCCATCGTCGTCAAGGTAGCCTTCGACGGCACGACCATCAGCGCCGTGGAGATCCTCGAGCAGAACGAGACGCCCTCTATCGCCACGGACGCCGTGACCACCATGCCCGGCCGCATCGTCGAGGCCAACGGCACGAATGTGGACGTCGCCACCGGCGCCACCCTGACGAGCAAGGCCATCATGGCGGCCGTCGATGACGCAGTGAGCAAAGCCTAACGGCCGGAAAGCCAGCAGCCGAGCGAACCAGTGGAGGCCCCGAGCTGATCGGGGCCTCCACCTTGTGCCGTCGCGGCCAGCGCCGCAACCGCCGCCGTCGCAGCCAGTGCAAGGCCGGTTAGAGGCGCACGGGCAGCTGTCCACCGAGACGCCGGAGCGAGAGGGGCGTCGGCTGGGTGGGCGCGAGAAGGCCGGCGGCTGATTAGGCACGGCGCCCCGCCCGCCGGATCCTATCCGTTTTGGAACACCATATCGCCAGGGCCGTCGGGCATGGCGGTATAGGGGCCGGCATCGCCGCGCTGGGAAGGCTCGCCGAACCAGGTTTCGATCAGCTCGTCGTAGGTGCCATCGGCCTTCAGGGCGGCCAGGGCCTCGTTGATGGCCGTGGCCAACGCCCCGTTGTCCTCGGCTACGACCATCACGAAGCCGTCGCCGGTGGTCACGGTCTCGACGACCGCCAGACGCCCCGGCGCCTTCACCTTGCGGAACCGCTGCACCACGGGCTCGTCCACCACGCAGGCCACCACGTTGCCCGACACCAGCGCCGAGAGCGCATCGTTGGGATCGTCGTAGGTCACCAGCTCGGCCTCGGGCATGGACTCGGCCGTCCAAGCTGCGGCGCTTCCACGACCCTGAACAGCCACCGGCCCCGCCCCGATGGCTTCCACCCCTTCAATGCTGCTATCCGCGCGGACGACAACGGCCAGGTCGAGCGCAAGATAGGAATCGGTCGCCACAACGCCCTCGGGCAGATCGTCGCTCAACCGAATGCTCGAAAGGCCCACGGTCGCCTCATGGGCCGCCACCGACGCCGCCACATCCTCCACAGTGCCCGGCTCTATATCGGGCAGGGCACTTTCATCGTGCACGGGATCGCCGAAGGTCGGGGAAGTGCCCAACTCATCGCCCACCCGGGCCAGCAGGTCGATGGCGAAGCCCTCGGGCTCCATGCCCGTTTTCATCTCAAACGGCACCCCCGTGTAGGTCGACGCCACGACCAAAGCAGGCGCTACGGAATCCCGCCCGCCAACTTCCTCAGGCAACGAACCATCCGGATCTCCCGCACATCCAGCAACCACTACGGTCGCCGCAAGAGCCAACGCCAGCAGCGCCTTCACTCTGTTCGACCCAGAGCACCAGAGAGCACGCTTCACCATCATCCTTCCGACGGGACTACCGACCCCATCTTAGCCAAGGACCCCACCGTCCCCTCATACGATCAGGATGAAACCTCTGGCAAAAGCCAGCGCCCGCGCATCAAGCGAACCCTCACTGCACTGACTGCACGGACATCGCGCCTGTTTGCGAAAATTGCGAAAGTTTGCGAAAGATGCGAAAGAAGCCCGAGAGACCCCGAAGCCATAATAAACCGATCCAGAAACACGCAGACCATTGCGACAACAACATCCGGCAGTGCCCGGCGCTCCTACCCCTCGAACAGGGCGATGACGTCGGCTTTCGAGTTCGCGCCCAACTTGGCGTACAGGTGGCGCACGTGGGTCTTCACCGTGTTCTCGGACAGAAACAGCTCGCCCTCTATCTCGCGGCGCGTCTTACCCTGGGCGATGAGCCCCATGATCTCCGCCTCCCGGGCCGTCAGCCCATGCTCGGCGGACAGGCGATCGCAACGGGTGATGAAGCGCTCGCGAGGGCCGGCCACATGCAGGTTCGTCTCGGGCGCCACCCCCGCTGCGCCCCAGTCACCATTGACGGACTTCTCGCTCGTCCACACGAGCACGCAAGCTCCCACCAACGCAAGGCCCGCCACGGCGAAGGCTGCGACAAAGGCGTCGTTTTCCGTATAGCCGCTCTCCCAGAAGAAGCGCCGGAAGATGACGCCCACCAGAATGGCCGCCTCGCTAGAAGCGCGGGCAATAGCAAAGACCCGCAGGCTCGGCACCTCGAAGCGATAGCAGATGCCCGCCAGCACCAGCAGCACGAAGAACGTGAACCACACGTAGGCGAACTTGACGAGGAAGGCCACCAGGTAGGCCAGGGCACCGTGGGCGGAGGGCACCAGAGCCAGGGCCAGCACCGCCAGAGGCAGGGCCACCTTCGCGAGGAAACGCACGTCCATGCGGTCGCGGCGGGCGAACATCACCCCCAAAATGACCGCGCCCGCCAGCATGGTGGCCAGCACGCGGAACATCGCCCCGACCCCTTCCACCTGCACCAGACCTGACGTGCCCGACAGCAGGCCAGCCACGGCCATAATGGCCACGAGCTTCCATGGCACGGCGTATCGAGCCCGAGGCTGGCCGGCGGGCTCTCCCGGCAGTGCGCGCAGGCTCAGCCAGGCGCAGCCGAGGGACAGGACAGGAAGGGCTGCCGTCGCGAGGATGGCATAGGGCGCTTTCATGGTGCACACGAGGAACGCCGCACCACCAGCGACCAGGCAGGAAAGAGCCCCGTACATGATGGTGCGCGTCATGCCCATCTGGGAGTAGATCTCGGCCCACAGGCAGAACAGCGCCGCCCCGCCGAGGGCCGTTACCACGCCGACCGCGCTCAGGAGCGGCACGGGAACGGCCCCGGGAATGAGAGCAACACCGCCGGCCAACGTTCCCGCACAGGTAAGTCCCACCAGCCCGGCGCACAGGCCGCCATGGCAGCTGAGGCGCCCCACCCGCGGTGCGGCCAGGCCGAGCAGCAAGAGCATGCCCACATCGCCGACGCGCATGGCATAGTCGAACCCGTGGCGGGGCTCCAGGTCGATGCCCGGGCCGGGGAATATGGCCGTGATGTGGGTGCAGCAGAGCCAGGCGATGAGCAGCCCCATGCCGAGGAAGCGCCAGGGGAAGAACCGCGCCGGCATGCCCCCGCGATCATCGCCGGGAGCATCCGGGGCCACCTCGCCCTCTTGCTGCGCTGGGCCGGGCGGCGCCGGCGCCGACGCGGGCCCGGGCAGCCCCTCGGCTGCGGCCTCCACCATGGTACCCGTCACCATCTGCACTGCTTCCCTGGTTCCCACCGTTGGTCATTCCCCTCTTCCGTGGCTTCCCGCGGGGCGAGCCTCCCGCCTTCCCCTTGGAACATAGGCTCATTGTACCAGGGAAAACTCAGGGGTGAGGCGAGGGGTGAGGGGGCAATCACCCGGAATCGGCGGCAACTTCACCCGCGACAAGAAATCGTGGCGGTTCCATGATGGGCTCGGCCGCTGAGAGGGCGGTCGCCCCGCCGCTGAAATGCGGCACCGATTCCGAGAGCCGCCCCCAAGCGGCATCGATTCCAACTCTTGGAGGGAGAGAACCATGAGCAACACCACCGTTTCCCGTCGCAGCTTTCTGACCCTCGGGGGCATCGCCGCCCTGGGCGCCGGCGCGGCCCTGGCCGGCTGCGCTCCGAAGGCCCCGGCGAAGGACTTGGCCGAAACCGGCGCCGAAGAAGCCGGCGCGGCCATGCAGACCGCCGACGAGACCAAGGAATGCGACATCGCCATCGTGGGCGCCGGCGGCGCGGGCATGTGGGCCGCCGTGGAGGCCGTCCGCGCCGGCAAGTCGGTCATCGTCATCGAGAAGGGCGGCGACGTGGGTGTCTCCAACGGATCCATCGCCGGCGGCCCGTTCATGGTGGGCTCGAAGCTCCAGCAGCAGGCCGGCATCGCCTTCTCCATCGAGGAGGCCTTCAACCACATCATGGAGTACTCCCACTGGTCCACGAACGCCGCGGCCGTGAAGCGGGCGCTGGAGCTGTCGGGCAGCACCGTGGACGAGTTCACCGACGAGTTCGGCGTGGCCACGGGCCTGCGCCCCGACAACTACGGCGCCGGCCACGATTCCGTGCGCTGCAACTTCCAGTCAGACCCGAAGGATTCCAAGACCCAGGCCAAGGGCGTGGACCGCATGGGCCCGCTGCAGGCCTTCATCGAGGGCAACGGCGGCGAGTTCCTGTTCAACACCGCCGGCAAGCGCCTCATCATGGAAGACGGCACCTGCACCGGTATCCAGTGCGAGGGCGATAGCATCATCGACGTGAAGGCCAAGGCCGTCATCGTGGCCACGGGCGGCTTCCTCGGCAATCCCGAGATGATGACCGAGCGCTTCGGCACCTTCGTGAACCCGCTCGGCAACCTGCTGTCCGTGGGCGAGGGCATCGAGATGGTGCAGGAGGTGGGCGGCCAGGTGTCCACCCAGTGGGGCATCGCCGGCAACGAGTTCTCCGGTTCCAACCAGAACGCCGACGGCCTGTGGGGCAAGGGCAACGCTGCCTTCTCCATCGGCATCTACGGCACGCTGCTCGTGAACAACCAGGGCCGCCGCTTCAGCAACGAGGGCAAGTTCGCGAATCTGCCCCTGGCCTTGGGCGGCGCCATCTCGCTGGTGGGCGGCCAATACTACGCCGTGGTGGACCAGGCCTACGTGGACGGTCTGGCCGGCGGCACCGACCCCTGGACGCTGTGCGGATCCGATGCCGAAAACTGGCGCACCGGCATGATGACCCTGAAGGACAAGCCCCTGGAGGACGTGCAGGCGAACATCGACGCCGGCGTCGACGCGGGCTGGATCTTCAAGGCCGACACTGTGGAGGCCCTGGCCGAAGCCATCGGCGCCCCCGAGCTGGTGGCGACGCTGGACGAGTACAACGGCTACTGCGCCGCCGGCAAGGACGAGCAGTTCTACAAGCCGGCCTGCTTCCTGCAGCCGGTGGCGGAGGGCCCCTTCTACGCCATGCAGTACGAGCCGAGCGCCTGGGTGACCATCGGCGGCATCCGCACCAACGACCGCCTGCAGGCCATCGACAACGCGGGCATCGCCATCCCGGGCCTGTACGTGGCCGGCGCCGACAACGGCACCCTCATGAGCGCACCCTATTGCGACTACGAGGGCTTCTCTCTCATGTGCGCCTACAGCGGCGGCCGCATGGCCGGCATGTACGCCGCTGAGGCCATCGCCTAGGGAAACGGCCGTCTCGGCGCGGCGCGAGTTCTCCCTCCCCGACCCGCGCCGCCCCGCCGAGGTTCCGCCCCCCTGTAGCCCTCCCCCCGGGGGGAGGGCTACTCTCCCGTTCCAACTCCCTGCGGGCCTACCCTCCCTGGCCCGCACCCCTTTCAAGCGCCGCTCCGCTATCCGGGGCGGCGCTTCGCGTATGAGACCCGTTTCGCAGCCGAAGCCTCTCCCACGCCCTCGGGAAAAGAAGGCATATTTAGGTTGAAAAAAGAAGAGTGAATTGGTTGAAAAAAGGAGAGTGGACAGGTTGAAAAAAGGAGAGTAAACTGGTTGAAAAAAGGAGAGTGAAAGTCCTCTTAATCTCAGTATTTCCTTAGATAACCAGGAGTTTCAATGATAAGCATACCCATTGATCCCCAGCGTGGAAACCTTATCAACATCGGCTATGAGCCACGGGTTCTCGATAGATTCATTTACGAGAATTTGGAAGACTTCGGAGCCGTGTGCATCGAGGGGCCAAAGTACTGCGGAAAGACGTGGACGGCCCGAAGTCTCAGCAACAGCGAGATCTGCCTGCTCGACACCGAAGGCGCCTTCCAAAACCAAGAACTGGCGCGTTTGTCTCCCCACCAGGCGCTCCAAGGCGCCCATCCCCGCCTCATTGACGAGTGGCAAGAGGTGCCCTCGCTGTGGGATGCCGTCCGCAACGCCGTCGACAGAAGCGGCAAGCGGGATACGTTCATCCTCACGGGCTCCGCCGTTCCCCGCAGGGCCAAACCGCATCACAGCGGCGTGGGCCGCATCGAAAAGGTGCGTATGCGACCCATGACGCTCTTCGAGGCGAACCGGTCCTCGGGGGCCATATCGTTGCGGGCCCTCTTCAATGGAGAGAAGCCGGACGGCAGCGCCCTTCCCGTAACCTTAGAGGACCTCTGCGACGCCGTCCTCCGTGGCGGCTGGCCCGCCGTTCAAGCCATGGAGCTGCGCCGGGCATCGCGGCTCGCCCGCAGTTACGTGCGCCAGGTGTCCGAAGACGATCTCTCGCGCGTCGACGACGTGGCCCGCGATCCGCAGAAAATCAGTCGGCTCCTCCATTCGCTCGCCCGCAACGCAGAGCAGGCGACGGCCACCAAAACCATGATTCGCGACATGACCGCCGATGCAACGAGCGAGCCGCTCTCCAAGGAAACGGTTGACGACTACCTTCAAGCTCTTCGGCGCATCTTCGTCATTGAGGAAATCCCCGGCTGGTCCCCGAACCTGCGGTCTTCAATCCGCATCAACAAGCGACCCAAATACCACTACGTCGACCCCTCTCTACCGGCGGCCGTCCTTGGGGCCACCCCGCAGAAGCTCCTCGGCGACCTCAACGCCTTTGGGTTCCTTTTTGAGTGCCTTTGCCTGCGCGACCTGCTGGTATACGCCGAGGCCTCAGAGGCGCAGGTGCGCTACTACCGCGATAACACCGATCTGGAAGTGGACGCGATTATCGAATCCTATGACGGGAAATGGGGCGCCCTCGAAATAAAGCTCGGGCACAGCCAGGCAGACCAGGCCGCTAAAAACCTCCTGCGCCTGAAGGCTAAGATGGAAGCTGCTGGAACCGAGCCTCCGTCGTTCCTTGCCGTGGTAGAGGGGCTGGGCCAGCACGCCTACGTTCGCGACGACGGCGTCTGCGTCATCCCCATTACCAGCTTGGCTCCCTAAGGACGCGGGTGCCCTCGCAGCTGGGAAGAACGTCGACCCCCGCAAGCTGCCGTTTCGCTCCCGGCCCCTCCTACGGCATCCCCATAAGCACAACGAAGAAGCGCGGCCGCTGGGAGGGGTGGTGTCCGCGATCAGGGGAGACCACGCGTCCCTACTCCCCCTTGGAGGTGAGGTGCCAGCCCTCGCAGTAGGGGCAGCGGTACACGTGCAGGGGCGGGGCACCGTGCTCGGCGCATTCGGCAGCGGTGGCTTCTGCCTCATAGCGGCTGGCGTAGCGGTTCTTGCGCTCGCAGGCCTTCTTGCGGCGCGCGGCCTCGCGGGCCTCATCGCGCGCCGTCCGGGCCGCCGACTCGCGGGCGAAGGGGTCGCGGCCACCGTCGGCAAACAAATCGTCCCGACCGCCGAGAGAGGCGGCGAACTCCGCCTTCTGCTTCTGCCACGCCGACCGCTTCTTGCTGCCCATGGGTTGCCCTCTTCCGCCTGTTCCGCCGATGCCCTGCAATTCCTCCCACGCATCATAGGGCACAACGGCGGCGCCCAGCCGTAAACGCGGACATTCTCGCGACAATCACCTTACTACCGCGTAGCCGCTTTTCGCGGGGCTCGCCAGCCACGAGAAATCGCAGCGGAACACGAGCACCCAACGGGGCTGCGGAGATCATTCGCCCGAAAACTCCCCAAGGATGCCGAGCACTCACTGCTCAATATCGATGTGCAGTGTGGCGCCAAGACCTCGGGCAAGCGATTCCACGACAGCGAGCGTGGCGTTCCCTCGACCGTTTTCGATGCGACTGATAGCCGCCTGCTGGATGCCCGTTTTCTGCGATAGCTCATACTGGGTGATACCCCGCTCCTCGCGCACCCGGGCCAATGACCTGCCCACTTGCATCATCAGCGAGTCGCGAGCATGGCAATTCGCCGGCGCCACCGTTTCTTCCCCAGGGGATACGGCTCCCCCCAAAGGGGCCCTCCCTTCGTCATCGCTGCAGTCGCCGCCCCGTTCCACCTCGCGCAGAACGAAATCGTCCTGCGAGCACGCGCCGCCCGACGACATGAGCAGCGCGAACTCATCGTATTCCCGAATGCCGTGAGCCTTGAGCACCTGCCCGATATTCTGACGCCCCGAGGGGGCGATGCGCTCTTGCACCCATCGCAGGCTCTGCGCGGGGCCAACGAAGCGCTCCCCTCGCTGCGCCAGCAACTCCAGCATCAACGGCGCCCGTTTCTGCGCACTCTCATCCAGCTCTATATGGAACTCCCGCCGCTCCTCGTCGTAGAAGAGCCACGCGCAGGGCTTCGCCTTACGGCGACTCCCATCAACTATGGCAAAGGTTCGCAAGACGACACCACCTTCCCCAAACGATATCCCACATCTCATCCTGGTGAATTGGCGAGAGCACCCATGGGTCGGCTTGCTCCGCCCAGTTGAGATGCCGAAGATCCTACCGGGTTCTTATCACGTCGCGACAGCGCATGATCTCACTTCCCATAAGTATATGATTTATAAGTCATATACTTATGAACCCCATTATGCAAGGAGAAAGCAGCGCCCAGGTACGCACAAAGTGCGGACGCCGGGAGGGAGGCGTCCGCACGCGCCCTACCGCCACAACGTTTCGTCGCGCACGGCTTTCATGAGCCACGAGCCGTGATGGGCGAGATCGCCCACCCATGAGAGCACGCCCGACGTCCAGCGAGCGAGGGCGACGAACTCCACCGTGTTGTCGAAGACAGTGACCTCATCGCAGAAGTCCAGAGCGCGGGAAAGATTGCCAAGAGATACTCGGTAACGGCGGCGCACGGCGTCATCATCGATGGGATGGCCGCCCACATCCACACGATGGGCGATACGATCGATAGCCACGGAAGGCGCGTCCACGCCAAGGTAGAAGAGAAGCACCCGATAGTTCAGCTTCTTTGCCCGCTCCAAATTGCGCAGAGCCGCGTGCCCCGTCAAGGTGGTTTCCTGATTGAAGCTTCGCCGATGCGCGAAATGATCCCCTATGAGACGCACCGCCTCGCGGCCGGCACGAAGCTGGTCGGCCTGAGACCGCGGGTCACCGCCACGGGCTACCACGATCTCGTCCGAATTCACCCGTGGCATCGAGGGCGGCATGCCCGGCTGGCACCACAGACCCGTACGGTAGAAGGTGGATTTGCCCGCCCCGTTCACGCCGGCGAACACCACATAGAGCGGCTGCATCAGAAGACCCCTTCCCGTATCAGCTCCCGCTGCCGCCGCTGAAGGAAGAAGTCGAACACGGCCATGTAAAACGATGCCTCCTCTCGACTTCGCGCCGCGGCCATTACCTCGGCCGAGGGCAAATGCGCGAACTGCCGGCGGCACTCATCGTATAGTTCGCGGGCGCGGAAAGGAGTCTCCTGCCCAACTTCCGGGGCACCTCCCGATAAGTCTGGTGCCGCCATCGAGGGAACAGTCCCCGTTGCGTGAGCTGATCGACTTCCCAGGCCCTTCTCGCTTTCGCCCGCCGCCCATTGCTCCCTCCCGGCGGCGCAGCCTCGCGGCCGGCCCGCCCGAGGGTGCTCCATCAAACGTTGGAGCACGTCTTCCTCCCGCAGCACCCATTCGCGGCCGTTCTTCACGGCCGGCAGGCGCCCGTCTTTGATGAGTGCTCGCACCCGCGCCGGACTCACCCCTAGCTGTTCCGCGCTTTCAGCAACCGAGAGCATTCGTCCTCCTTGGCCGATAATTATTGTGTTGACGCAATAATAACATGCTCGATGCGAGACACAAACCCCCCTATAGTTAAAGACAGAGTCCGCAGGGCACGAAAGCGAGGTAATGTGCGCTACGGGCTAAGATGGTTAAATTCGCTTGGCAGCTGCGTTTCCCCTAGAAGATATGAGGGGTGGCTGGAGCCTCTCTCCATAAAACAAAGGGCCCTCGGAGGGGCATCGCGGGTTAGGATACAGCTACCGTAGTGTCCGCACCGCATTCATGAGGAGGCCCAGTCATGGAGTATCGTACCAGCATAGGCTGGACGTGCACGCCAGAACCGTAGCCGCGGCGGCGTTCGTCCCAGAGACAGGGGAGGTGGTCGAGCGGTCCTTCGGCTGCGAGGCCGCCGAGATCGCGGCGTGAAGGCGGACAAGGCCAACGTGGCCGTCGCGCGCGAGTTGGCCGGGTTCGTCTGGGCGCCCGCCGTCTGCGGGGGCTGACCGGCATACCGACCGCCCTGACGGCCGGGAGGGCGGCGATGGGGAGATCCGCGATCGGGCTATGCGCAGCCCCAGGGCCACGCGCGGTACTAGAAAGCGCGCTCTCGGCGCCGGACAAGTCGGAATGCGCTACCCAACGCGCGGATATCAGACTGGAGATCGCCGAGGCCGTCTGGCTCAACGTATTTACCAGGTATTTTTCCAAAATACCCCAATAGGGGTGACGCGGCGAGACGCTGGCGGCGCTTAGGATGTGCCTGCTCGTCCACTGACGAGCGAGAGAGCAGGATCGTTTACGAGGAGGGAATCATGACCCAGGAAATCTCCCGACGCAATTTTCTGTCAGGCGCGGCCATCGCCGCAGGCGCGGCCGCGGTAGCAGGGCTGTCGGGCTGCGCGCCCAAGACAATGGCCGAAACCGGGGCCGAGGCAACTGCAACTGGAACAGTTGAAGAGGGCGGACTCGCCGTCGTGGGCAAGACGCCAGCATGGCTGGGCACTGCCCCGGACATCCCCGAAGATGAAATCGTAGAGACGCGCGAGACGAAGCTGCTCATCGTTGGAGCCGGTAACGCCGGCCTCGCAGCGGCAGTCACGGCGCAAGATCTCGGCCTCGACTTCCTCATTGCCGAAAAGAGCGGCACTGTTTCCACTACGCGCAAATGGTACGGTGCCATCAATGTCCCCGAATGCGCCGAGGCCGGCAAAAGCGTCGATGTCATTAAGCTGAACAACGTGCTGCGCCAAGCCTTCTGGGGCAAGAACGACATGCGTGTCACCAAGACTTGGCTGAACGAATCTGCGGAGATGCATCTGTGGGTTCGAGCCATTATGGAGGAGTACGGTTTTGCGTCGAACTTCGATTCCGACCAGGGCGAAGGCCGCGGCGGCGTGGGTATCGACATGTACGTTCCCCCCATTCAGGTGAACTACAACCCGCGCGAGGACTGCCCAAAGGAAAACGCCGAGATGGCGCGCAACGAGATATTCGAGGACCTGCTGAAGAAGCAGGGCAACGACATCCTGTACGGCTTCGACCTCGCGAAACTGGTGACCAACGAGAACGGCGCTGTCGTGGGCGCCATTTTCGACACGAAAAACGGGTTCGTCCAGATTAACGCCGAGAACGTCCTTCTGGCCACGGGCGGCTATGCGGCCAACCCCGATATGCTGGAGGCCATCAACCCCATTCTGCCCCGTTGCCTGACCTCCTCGAACTGGGAGCCCGGCAATACGGGCATGGGCATTAAGGCCGGCCTGTGGGCTGGCGCCATGAAAGATCCGGGCGCGGCGGCGTTCGTCTTCGACCGCGGGGCCGTGCCTCCGGGAACCAAGGCGGGCTGGACGGAAGACAGTCTGGCCGTGGGCGAGCCCATGCTTCCCACCACAGGCCAGTTCAATCCCGGATCCCAACCGTTCCTGAAGATGAACCTCCACGGCGAGCGCTTCGCAAACGAGTCGGGTAACTATGACTGGCTGCCCTATGCCGCCGCTTCGCAGCCCGGCGGCGTCTATCTGGAAGTCTGGGATGCGAACTTCGCCGAGGACGTTAAGAGGTTCCACGGCTTGGGCTGCGCGAGCCTCACGAACGTCAAGGTGAACATTCTCGGAATGGGCACCGAGGGCTACCTTCAGGAGTGGATCGACAACGGCGTTGTCGTGAAAGCTGACACGCTAGAGGAGCTGGCTGACAAGCTCCTCCTGGAAGGCGAGCACAAGCAGAACTTCCTCGCCACCATTGAGCGCTACAACGAGCTTTACGACAAGCAGGAGGACGAGGATTTCGGCAAGGAGCCCTACACGCTATCTGCCATCCGCCAAGCGCCCTTCTACGGCGTAACCCTTGGCGGAACGCTACTCGACACCTCCGATGGCCTCCGCATCAACCCCGATGGGCAGGTGCTGAACACCGACGGCGACGTTATCGAGGGGCTGTACGCCGCCGGGAACTGCGCTGGCTCGCTCTTCGCTGACGGGTACTACAACCTCACCCACGGCATGGCCTGCGGCCGTCTCCTCACGTTCGCCCGACATGAGGTGCGTCATATCGCTGGAGACCTGGACTAGCCGGTAGGAACATCAACCCTCCCCCTCAAGGGACGGAGCCTCAGGCCCGTCCCTTGAGTGCATTGGGCCGCCCTAGATAACCTGGTTTTCGGCAGGCTCTGCACGAGTGTGGTAATGTTTCCGTTCAGAAGGAGAGGGGGCTACAACTTATGAGCGCAAAGAGAGATTGGTTGATGGTTTTCGTAGCAGGTGCCTGCGAAATTGCCTGCAACCGCTTGCTCAATTCGGAGATCATCGCGCCTCTCTCGATGGAGAGCCCCGCGCTTCGCGATATCGTCTACATCGCAGCAGGAATATTGCCCCTCCTCCTTATACTGGCAGCTGCGCAACGCAGCGATATCCGGCAGCTCGGAGCCCGAGCGACCCAAATCGCGCCCCTCCTCATTGTTTCAGGCGCGCTCCTTACAGGCGTATGGTCGATAGCCGCCTCAAGACCCGCCCTCGTCGCCGGCTTCGCTTGTTGGGAGCTGGGCCATCTCTGGATACGTGCGCTCTTTCTTCTCGCGCTGTGCCAGATGAAGTCCATCCGCCTTGTCGCCCTCTGCCTCTGCGCGTCATGCCTGGTAGGCTCGCTGGGACAGTGGGCATTTTTCCTGCTTCCTCACGCGCTGCGCCTCATCATGTGCGCGCTCCTTCCCTGTATTGCCTTGGCGGCATCGTATCCCCTCGCCCGCCAGAATCTCCTTGCGCTCTCTCAAGCAGGAGGCCTTAAGGCCATTGAGTGCGCCAGCCCGAGCTCCTTTGTGAACCCCTGGAACCCCGCTTTCTGCTGCCTGCTCGTGTTCAACTTGGTTTTCGGTTTCACTCTCGCCCTGAACTGTATTTCCGGAGTCCCCGTCGACACTTCTCTCATGGGCATGCTCGGGGCGGTCCTTGTGGGCATTTTCATCCTCGTCAGCCGCAACCGCAACGACTTTGCCGACCCCCTCGCCATCCTTGCCGCCCTGCTTGTCGTAACGGGTCTTTTATGCGCTGTTATCTCCCTTTTTCTTCCCCTCGGAGCGACGAGCAATTTTCTCTTGAGAATCAGCGATTCATGCCTCACTATCATTAGCCGCCTGGTCATCGTCGGCATCGGATCGCGCAACCAGCTAGGTGCCTTGCGCGTCATCGCGATCGCCTGCATCTTCTCAAGCTCGGGCACGCTGGCAGGAACCATGCTCGGACATCAGGCAAATGCGCTCATGGAGCCCAATCTGGAACTTGCGGCCGCCTTCCTTGCCTCGCTGCTAATCAGCTTTGTCGCCCTCGCGTTTCTCTGGCTCTCCAAATTCAGTTTCGGAGCCGTCATTTTCGGCGTCGAACCAGTTGTGGCCGCTGTTCCAGCCGCTGAACCCGAAGAGATCAGCATGAGCATCGAGGATCTGTGCCAGCACCTGGGCGAGCGCTGCGGACTCACCAAGCGCGAAACGGAGCTGTGCGCCCTTCTCGCTCGCGGACGTAACGGGCGCGCCATCAGCGAGCAACTCACCCTTTCCTACAACACCGTGAAGACCCACGTGAAGCACATCTATATGAAGCTTGACGTCCATACGCAGCAAGAGCTGATCGATTTGGTGGAGCTGGAACGCGAAGCGGCCGTCAGCCGCGCGTCGTCGTAAGACGCTCGCGCCAACCAGCGTCAGCTTTCCAGACAACCTGCTTTTAACAGGCTCTCTTAGCGCCGCACTTCCAACAAAAAGGGACGATCCGGAGACCGTCCCTTAAGTCTGAGTTCGTTACGCAATCACCGCGGAGCGGCGCGATAGCACGCTTTCGGCATGAAAGCGTGCTACTCCAGGCCCATTTCCTTCTTGAGGCGGGCCAGGTCGTCGTCCACGGCGGCGGTGGCGCCGGCCTCGGCGTACTTCTTCGCCAGGTCCTCGGTGGGATCGGCCGGCTTCTCGGACAGCTCGGCCACGGCGTTGGCGCGGTCCAACATCTCGTCGGCCTTGGCCTCCATGCGGTCGAAAGCGCTGCGAGCACCCTCGGCACGGTCGCTGGCCGAGGTCATCTCGTTCACCTTGCTCTGGGTCTTGGCCACAGCGGCCTTGGCCTTGATAGTGGCCTTGCGCGCATTCAGCTCCTCGATATCGGCCACCAGCTTATCGTGCATCTGGCGCATCTTGTCGGCGTTGGCCTTGGCGCCCTCAAAGGCCACGGTCAGCCCCTCGGTGCGGCCGGCCAGCTCCTGCTTCTTCGCCAGGAACACGCGAGCATCGGCCTCGTTGCCGGCGGCCAGGGCCTTGCGGGCCAGCTCCTCGTACTTCTCCATCTCGGCTTTGTTCTCGTCCACGAGCTTCTTGCAGCGGCGCTCCTCGGCCATGACGCCGGCCGTGGCCTCGCGCACCTCGGCCAGCGACTCGGTCATCTCGCGCAGGTACTGGTCCACCATCTTCTCAGGGTCTTCCGCCTTGTCCAAAAGCTCGTTGATGTTCGCCTTCACGATGGAGGTGAAACGATCGAGGATACCCATGGTGCATCTCCTATCTGGCCCAATCGGCCCGGTTCGGTTGTTCCGCGCGAGGGCGGGACGTTATCGGCAAGCGCCCGTGGGCGCGGTGCTCCCTTCGGCGGCTCTGGCCCCGTGCGAGCCAGAGGCCCGGTCCCGCTACTGCGGGGGTCTCGTGGGTTGTACGGGCGGCGCGTCCGAAGCGCCCGTCGCCGAGGCCGTGTACTTCTTTTCCAAGTCCTCAAGCTCGCTGTCGGCGAAGGATTCCAGCGGCGTGCTCAGAATCTGCTCCATGCGCTCGGCCTCGCGCTGCTTGGCCAGGCGCCGATTGCGCACGATGACGAACACGACAACGGCGACAATTATGACCGCTCCGCACACCGCGATAATCGGCAGCGGCGAAGGCGTCACCCGCATGATACGGTCGGCGGTATCGCTGAACGCCTTGGAGAAGATCTCTTCCTCGGACAGGCTCATGTCGTCGTAGTTCTGACTCAGATAGCCCTTGAAGATATTGATGGCCTCGTCGTCGAGCACCGATCCCGTCTGCGCCCCGGCCCAGTAGGCCGCGTTGAAGCGCCCGTTGCCGTCGTCGCAGAATACCAGCACGAAGTGGGCCTGGTCGGTGAACAGCTCGTCGTACTTCTGCTGGGCGATGGACTGAAGCTCCTGGTAGGAGCGCACCGACCCGTTGGGCAGGATGTACACGTAGGGCTGCACGCCCGTTTCCTCGTAGAAGTGGCGCAGACCGCGCTCCAGCTTGGCCGGATCGTGGATCCAGTCGCCATCTTCGTCGGTGAAGTAGCCGGTCTCGTTCACCGAGCCGGGGGCGAGGGCCGTGCGCTCCACCGTAGAACGGGGAATATCGGCGCTCGAGCAGCTGCCGCCGCCGAGGGCCACCACCAGCAGGAGCACCAACAGCACCGCCGCCAGCACGACGAACACGGTGCCGCAGCCGCTCTTCGGGGGCGTTCCCTGGGGTGTTCCAAGCTGCGGCCCATTCGGACCGCCCGGACCGGAACCGCCCGGACCCGGCTGCTGGGGGCCGTTCGGTTGCGGGGGCATCGCGGGCGGGCGCGACGATCCACCGCCGCTACGGCTCGAGCCGATGAGGCCGCCGAGCAGACCGCCCCAGAAGCTGCCACCACCGAAACCGCCGCCGTAATAGCCGCCTCCGTGGTAGCCCCCGCCGAAGCCGGAGCCGCCAAGGCCGCCGCCCGCGGAGCGGCCGCCGCGGCCGGAACCGCCGGAGAATCCGCCTCCGAAACCGCCGCCTCCGCTTCCAAACCCGCCGCCGAAGCCGCCTCCCCCTCCGGAGAAGCCGCCGCCTCCGCCTGAACGACCCATGGGCCCTCCTCTATTTCACGATGAGCACGGGCACGTTGGTCTTATGCAGCACCGAATAGCACACGCTGCCGAGCATACCGCGCACGGCGCCCAGGCCGCGATGGCCCATGACGATGCAGTCGTAACCGCCCTCGTCGGCATAGGCGGTGATGGAGTCGTGGGGCGAGCCGTTCACCACGGCGATGCCGATGCCCTCGGCGTCGCCCACCAAGGGTGCGATGTTCTCGGCAATGGCGTCGGTGTCGGCCTTGATGGCCTCGTTCTCCACCTCGGCAATCACGTCCATATCCATGGTGTCGCCCATGACGCCAGACATGCGCGAGGCAATCTTGAAGGTCTCCGCATTGAAGTCGTGCCAGTCCACCACCGAGAGCACGGTGATCTGAGCGCCGGGCACCCCAGCAGCCAGATCAAGGGCCGCCGACAGCGCGTGCTGGGCCGGCTCGGACTTATCGTAGGGGACGAGAATCTTCTGGTACATAACGGCCTCCTGTTCCCCGGGCAGCGTGAATGCTAACCCGTCAACTCATAATAAATAAGTCGCAAGGTCATTTTATCACGGGCCGCCCCCGCGCCTGCGACTACGGCCAGCTGTAGTCACGGCGTTACGCAGGGCGCGCTCACCAAAAGACCTGTCCCAGGGTTGCGCCGGACCACCGTCCACCCCCCAGCCCCGGTCTCATCCAATCGCAGCTCGAATTCCCGGTCTTACCGTGGCTCCTCGTTGTTCAGCAGGCGATGGCGCGACACCATGATGCGGAACACGGTGTAGCCTCCCAGCACGAAGGCGCCCAGGTAACCGAGCACACCGAGCAGGGGCACGTCCAGAAACCGCGGCTGCATGGCGGTGGTGCACACGATGGACGACCCGATGAACAGCCCCGCCGACAGCAGCGCCAGAGACAGGCGCCCCACTGAGGCGTAGGCCGTGGCCAGAATGCGGGAGGACACATCGATGCTGCCGTTCACCTTAACCTGGCCGCGATCCACCATTTCCAAGGTATTCGACAGCTGGGTGGGCAGCTTCGCCAGGGCCTCCACCGAGGCGGCGCTCGACACCACCAGATCGAGCACCCGCGTGCCGAGCAGCTTCGGGTCGCCCTGCTGGGCAATGACGTGCTTGGACACGATCTCGATCACACTCGTGTTCGGCGAAATCTGCGCGATGACCCCCTCAAGGGTCACGAAGCCGCGGGCGAGCATGGTCACCGACGAAGTCATCACCATATTCTGATCGCGCAGCACCTCGATGACCTCGGTGAGCACCGTGCCCACGTTGATCTCCTTCAACTCGGCGGTGCTGTACTTGGCCAAAAGCCGCGACAGCGCTGCGAGCAGGGCCCCGTGGTCCACCGGTCCCGTTACCCGCACGAGCCCCATGACCGCTTCCTTCAGCAGATAGGCATTGCCCGTGGCCACAGCCGTGAACGCCTTCCCCACGAGCATGCGCTCCGAAACCGTGAGCGTGCCTACCATGCCCAGATCAATCCACACCACCTCGCCGTCGCGCACGAGGATGTTGCCCGGGTGCGGGTCGGCGTGGAAGAACCCGTGGTCGAGCACTTGAGTCACGTAACTCTGGCACACACGGCGGGCCAGAGCGTCCACGTCGATGCCCTGGCTGCGCAGGGTCGCCGTGTCGGATATTTCCACCCCCTGCACGAATTCCATGACGAGCACCGATTCGGTGGAGTAGGCCGGATAGGCCACCGGCGACGTCACCCCCTCTTCATCGGCCAGCTCGCCGTGGAAGCGCACGAGGTTGCCCAGCTCCTGGGTGAAATCCACCTCGTTGGCCGTGGTGCGCTCGATCTCTTCCACGAAGCCCTCCAGCGACAGCAGCATATCGCGGTGGGTGTTGGAAGCGAACTCTCCCAGAGCCAGCAGGTGCTTCATGAGCATGATGTCCTCGGCCATGGATTCGGCCACGCCGGGACGGCGCACCTTCACGGCCACCGTGGTGCCATCGAGCAGCACAGCCTTGTGCACCTGGGCGATAGAGGCCGCCCCCAAGGGCTTCGGGTCGATGGAGGCGAACACCGCGTGCCACGATTTCCCGTAGGCGCGGTCGATCTGCTCGATCACCTGCTCGAAGGCCATGGGATTCGCATCGTCGCGCAGCTTCTCGAAGGCGTCGCAGTAGGCCTTCGGCAGCAGGTCGGAGCGGTTCGATGCCAGCTGGCCGATCTTCACATAGGTGGGCCCGAGGGCCTGCAGCACCTCCACAGCCCGCTCGGGGGTGAGCCCGCGCAGCACGTGGTATTCGCGCATGATGTGGATGATCTCGTCCATGCGCTTGTGGGAGGTCTTGTCCTTCAGGGAAATCTCGGCGACCTTCAGAAATTCCTCGAACGTGGCCATGGGCCCTCCTTTCCGAAGACCCCATGGTACCCTGGCGAAACTCGACCCTGGCACTCAGCTATTGACTTGGTGCCGAGCCGTTGCCACCGGCTCCCTCGCCCCAAACGCACCAAAGAAAAACTTGGTAACGGATTTTGTCAAGACTTCCCCTCAGCGCAAGTTCGCGTATACTTAACTCAAGTCCTGTTCCCGCCATACACTGCGATGGACCGACGTATTGAACTGAGGGAGCTTTAGAAGCTGGTGGAATGGAGATTCGTGTCCGTTGATACGAAAGCCAGGATCCCAGATGCGAGCACCCACCTTGTGAGGTGGGTTCATCCTCTGGCGGGGGCGGGGCATTTTTATGCCCATCGCCGCAAAGGCGGGGCTCCTCCCTACTTATCCCCCTCATCGGAAGCCGCAGCAACGGCGGCCAGCGCCGCCTCCCCTCCCGACGCAGACACCGGTTTTGCCGCAACCGTCTCGCCCTGAGCGGGCGCCGGGTCGGCCGGGGCCCCCGTAGCCGCCGTCGGCTCGGCAAGGCTTTCCATCTCTTCCTCGATCAGGTGATTGTGCACGTAGGGCGCAATGGCGCGAATGGCCGCATCGGTGGCATTGCCGGCCTTGCTGGCATCGGCAATGGTGAAGCTCAGCGTTCCCTGGAAACCGCGCTCGGTAATGGCACTGAAGCTCACCGAGGGGCCTTTCTTGATCTTGCTCACCCGCGACACCGCCTTCTCGGCCGCATCCTCGATGTGGTGGGCCGTAGCGGTCAGCCGCTCGCTGTTGGTGGTCACGATCAGCGCGATGGATACGTCGCTGAGCGGCGAGAGCCGGGTCACCGCCGTAGAGGTCATCACAGCGTTGGGGATGTTCGTGTGGTTGCCCGAGCTGTCCACCACCGTGGTATAGCGCCAGGTCACGTCCTTCACCACCCCGGTCACGCCCGACGAGCCCATGCGAATGTTGTCTCCTGGCTCCACCGAACGCGACAGGCTTACCTGCAAACCGCCGATGAGGTTCGAGAGCGTGTCCTGAAAGCCCAGGGAGATGGCGATACCCACAACCCCCAGGCCGGTGATCATGCCGTTCACGTTCACGTTGAAGCACGCCGACAGCACGAACCCGATGCCGATGAGCCACACCGTGGCGCGGATGACGTTGATGAAAATGGAGCTGGAGGGCAGAAGCGACGTGCGGTTCAGCAACCGCCGCGCGAAGTACACGGTCACGCGGCACACCACGAAGGTGATGGCGCAGATAATGGCCGCGCCGATGAGGGAGTTGAACCAGTCGGCGTGGATGAATTTCTCGAAGATGTCGAAGAGCTGTTCCATGGCTCTATTATAGGGGCGACTTCCCCATCCTAACGAGGAAGCCGCCCGTCTTCATCGTATCGTTGCAGGAGTGGGACACCTTGCCGGGCTCTTCTCGGCGTCCATTCCAAGCAAGACGTCATCGACCTGTTCCGCGCGTAGGGAGGCAAGGCCTGGCCCTTGCCCTACGGGCGATCGGCATCCCTGGGGCAGCCACAAGTGCGAGACAATCGGCATCCCCGGAGGGCATCCGACACTCCCCTCCTCCGCCAGTGAGGGCCCCGACATCCTCGGAGGCACTGGAACCCCCGGGTTTCCCTGCGAGTTCAGATATAGAAAGAGCGCCGCATGGCGCGGCGCTCAATCGCATACTGGCCTTATTCCGCAGCAGGGGTGGTGCCGCCCGGATTGTTGCCGGAGTTGCCTTGGCCACCGTCACCGCCCTGATCGGGGTTGTTCCCACCATCGGGGTTCTCGGGCTGGTCGGGGTTATTCCCCCCATTGCCGTTATTGCCCCCATTATTGTTGCCGCCGTTGTTGCCCCCGTTATTGTTGCCCCCGTTGTTATCGGGCTCGGGCTCCGGCTCGGGAGCGGGCTCAGGGCCCTTCGAGATGGTGATGGAAACCGTGGAGCCCGGCGCCACCTTGTCGTTGAGGGGGTCCTGCTTCATGACCGTGCCCTCCTTCTTGGTGTCGCTGTACTCGCGGGCCTTCACATCGGCGCCAAAGCCCTCGCTCTGGAGCTTCGCGATGGCGTCTTCTTCGGACAGACCGATGACGTTCGGCACGTTCACCAGCTCACTGCCCTTGGACAGCACGTACTCGATCTGGGTGCCCGGCTTCTCCATGCTGCCGGCCGAGGGGCTCTGGGACATGACCTGGCCCTCGGGCACATCCTCGGAGAAGCTGCTCTCCCGCAGCACCGCCGTGAACCCGTACTCCTTGGCCTTGGCCTTGGCTTCATCCTCGGTCAGTCCCGCCAGACTGGGCACTTCCTTCTCCTCGGGGCCCACGGCCACGACGATCTTCACCTCGGAGCCCTTGGCAGCCTTGCCGCCCGACGGATCCTGGGAAAGCACGGTGCCCTCCTCGGTGCCCTCGTCCACCTTCGGTTCCACCTTCACGGTGAACCCGGCCTCCTTCAGGGCGAACTCGGCCTCGTCTTGGGTCTGGCCCACCACGCTGGGCACGTCCACCTCTTCCTCGGCCGGAGCCGGGCCGCCCATGGACAGGGCGAAGGCGATGCCGGCGATGAGCGCCACGGCCAGCACGGCCACGAGCGCGATGATAACGGGTTTCTTGCTCTTCTTCTGCGGGGGAGCCGCGTGGAAGTTCTGGGGCGGGAACCCGCCGGTGGCGCTCGGCGACACCATGCCGCCCACGCCGGCGCCCACGATGCCGGGCATGGCCTGGGTGCCGTCGATGCCGCCGATGACCGCAGTGGCGGCCTGGGTGTTCATGCCGCCCACGGCCCCCATCATCTGGGTGCGGGCGCTCGTGAAGCCGGCGCCTCCCGGCAGGGTGACGGGGCGGCCAGCCAGATAATCGTTCAGGGCCATGCGCATGTCGTTGGCCGTGGCGAAGCGCTCGGCCGGGTTCTTCGCCAGGGCCACCATGATGATGTCCTCGAGATCCGGATCGATATCCGGGTTGATGCTCGACGGCGGCACGGGCTCGTCCTTCACCTGCTGCATGGCCACCGACACGGCATCGGGGCCGTCGAAGGGCAGCTTGCCCGTGGCGGCCTCGTAGAGCACGATGCCGAGCGAGTAAATATCGCTGGCGGCCGTGAGGTCCTTGCCCTGGGCCTGCTCCGGCGAGATGTAATGGGCGGTGCCCAGCACCGCGGAGGTCTTGTCGTTCACGGAGTTCTTCGCCCGGGCGATGCCGAAATCCATCACCTTCACGTTGCCGTCGGGCTGCACCATGATGTTCTGGGGCTTGATATCGCGGTGGATGATATCCTGGTTGTGGGCCACCGTAAGGGCCTGGCACACCTGGCCGCCTATCTCGGCGGCCTTGCGCTGGTTGATGGCGCCGCGCTGCTGGATGGCGGTCTTCAGGTCGGACCCGCGCACGAATTCCATGACGATGTAGTAGGTGCCGTCGTCCTGGCCCCAGTCGTACACGTTCACGATGTAGGGGCTCTGGAGGTTCGCCGCAGCGGCGGCCTCCTGGCGAAACCGCTGGGTGAAGGAGGGGTCGGCGGCGAATTGCGGCAGCATAACCTTCACGGCCACGACGCGCCCGAGGGTGCTGTCCTGGGCCCGGTACACCTCGGCCATGCCGCCGATGCCGATGCGATCCTTTATTTCATAACGGCCACTGAAAACCTTGCCCGTCATTGTTCCCTGTCCGGTCACTATTGCTACTCCTTAACGTTCCACGTGCTAGTGCGTTTTCGTTTGCGTTTCGATGCGGACTCGTATGAGTCTAGCCATTGTACTACAGCACCCCCGCCACTTCGAGAGCCGTCTCCATAACGTCACGGGCTGCCCGGGCCCCCGCGCCCGATTCGCCGCGTTCGATGGCCACGGCCACGACCACCTGCGGGTCGTCGGCGGGGGCGAGCCCCACGAACCAACTGTCGTCGTCGCCGTCGCCGCGCTCGTGGGTGCCGGTCTTGCCAGCCACCTCCACACCGTCGATGGCGGCCTTCCCGCCGGTGCCCTCGACCACGACCCCCTTCATGACCTCGATTTCCTCCTCGGCCGTTTTGGGGTCGATAGCCTGCTTCAACTTCACGGGCAGCGGGGTGAAGCCGCGCTCGCCGTTGGCGTTGTAGATGCCGTCAACCAGGTAGGGCTGCATGATGGCGCCCTCGTTGGCGATGGCGCAGCCAACCAGGCACATCTGCATCACCGTAGCCTGGGGGCCGGCCGGGCTCTCGTGCTCGCCCACCGGCTCGCCGCAAGCGGCCCAAGCGGTCTCCCACTCGGTCATCTCGGCGGGATCGGGCATAAGGGAAGTGGCCAGGGGCAGATCGAAGTTGATGGCCTCGTTGAAGCCGAAGCTGCAGGCCATGTTCACGAGCAGGTCGCTGCCCAACTGCACGCCCACCTGGCCGAACACGGTGTTGGAGGAGTACCACATGGCCTGGGCCAAGGTGATCTTGCCGTAGGAGCGCTTCTTCACGTTGGTCACGGGCGCATTACCGATCTCCATCTCACCGGGAGAGTCGTACTCGGTGTCGGCCTTGGCAATGCCGTCCTGGAGGGCGGCAGCCAGGGTGACCATCTTGAAGGTGGAGCCGGGGGCATAGAGCGCCTGGGTGGCGCGGTTGTACAGCTCGGAGGAATCGTTCCCGTCACCTTCGGCCGCGGCCGTGAGCAGCGCCTCGTAGTCGGCCGCGTCGTAGGTGGGCGAGGATGCCAGGGCGTAGACGGCGCCGGTCTCGGGATTCATGGCCACGACAGCGCCCACCTGGCCCTCCAGGGCATTCTGGGCCGCCTGCTGGATGCGGGAGTCGATGGTCAGGGTGACGTCGTTGCCCTTGGTCTGAATGCCCGCGAGCGAATTCACCACATCGGTGAAGCTGGCGAAGTTCTGCTCGCCGCGCAGGGCGTCGTTGTAGGCCGCCTCGATGCCGGCGGTGCCGAACTTCTGCGAGGCGTAGCCCACGATATGGGCCGCCAGGGTGCCGGCCGGGTACTCGCGCCGGTAGCTGCCGTCCTCCTGGCGCACCGACTGGGCGAGCACGGTGCCGTCCACGGTGGAAATGGTGCCCCGTTCCATCTGGGCCTCGCGGGCGATGGTGTGGTTGTTGCTCGGCATGTTCTGGTACTCGGGCGCCTTGATAATCATAAGGTACGTGAGGTTGGCCACCAGCACGGCGAACAGCAGCGAGAAGATCATCATAGTGCCAGTCAGCCGCTTACCCAGGGCCACGCGCCCGAGCACCGCGTCGGCCCCGTGGGAGCCGATGGCCCCGGTCTGGCGCATTTCCTCGCCCACGCCGGTGCCCTCGTCGCCGCAGCGCAGCAGGAAGGCCACGATCATGAAGCTGGCGATGAGGGACGAACCGCCCTGGCTGACGAAGGGCAGCGTGATGCCCGTCAGGGGAATGAGGCGCGTGACGCCGCCGACGATGATGAAGGCCTGGAGCACGATAATGGAGGTGAGGCCCACGGCCACGAACGAGCTGACGTCGGACTTCGCCCGGGCCGCGGTCACGATGCCGCGAATGGCGAAGCACAGGTACAGCAGCAGTAGGCCGGCGGCGCCCATGAGGCCCGCCTCCTCGGCGATGACGGGGAAGATGAAGTCGCTCTCGGCCACGGGAATGCCGCCCGCGGCCACCGGCTCGCCGCCCATGCCCCGGCCGATGCCGGTGCCGAACAGGTCGCCGTCGGCCATGGAGAAGAGCGACTGCACCAGCTGGAAGCCGCCGCCCTGGGCCGCGGCGAAGGGATCGAGCCAGATGCTCACGCGGGTCTGCACGTGGCCCATCATGAAATAGAGGGCCACGGCGGCAATGGCCGCCAGGCCGATGGAGGCCACCAGGTAGAGCTTCTTGCCCGTGGCCACGTACAGCATGATGACGAACACAGAGAACAGCACGAGGGCCAGGCCGAGGTCCTTCTCCAGTACCACGACGATGAAGGCGAGGGCCCACATGACGATGAGGGGCAGCAGCGTCGGCAGACTCGGCAGGTGCAGCGGACCCACCTTCTGGGTGAACACCGAGAGCATCTCCCGATTAGCGGCCAGGTAGGCCGCGATGAAGAACACGATGAGGATCTTCGCGATCTCGCCCGGCTGGAAGGAGAAGGGGCCGAGGCGCAGCCACAGCTGGCCGCCGCCCGACTCCTCGCCGATGACCGGCAGCATGGGCGAGAGCAGCAGCAGGATGCCCACGATCATGAGGGTGTACTTATAGTTGGCGAGCTTGTCCAGGTTCCGCACGAGAGCCAGCACCGCTACCATGACCGCCACGGCCGCGAAAAGCCAGATCACCTGGCGCACCGCCAGATCCGGCACGATGCGGGTCACAAAGGCGATGCCGATGCCCGACAGGGCGAAGGATATGGGCAAGATGGCCGGGTCGGCCGCCGGGGCGAGCCAGCGCACGGCAATGTGGGCCACCACGAAGGCGGCGAAGATGCCCAGGGGCACGCCCAGGGTGTTCACGGACAGTTCCTGACCGCCGGTCACCACCATCATCGCGAAGAGCACGATGACGATGGGCGAGGCGATGACCAGGAGCAGCAGCTCGATATTGCGGCGCGTCACGGGGCCATCACCTCGCGGTGCCCGGCTTGGAGCCCGAATCGGAGGCGCCCGAGCCTGCGCCGTCGTCGACGGAGGAGCCTGCGGGCGAGCTGTCGTTCGCACCCGCGCCGTCGCCGGCATCGGAGCCAGCAGCCGCGGCGGCGTTCGCACCCGCGGCATCGGAGCCAGCGCCCGCGCCCGCAGCGCCGTCACCGGCATCGGAAGTGCGGCCGGCGATGTCGGCCTCGTATTCGGCCACGAGGTGCTCGGCGTCGTCCACGCTGGCCACCTTGATGGTCTCCTCGCGCAGGCGATTCGCCACTCCTGGCTGCAAATCGTCCACGGCCACATCGGTCACGCGAACGAGCTTGTGAGCCGTGAACCCGAACAGCTCGCCGGGAACTCCCTGGTAAATGGCCACCTTCCCCTCTTGTTCCACCAGATAGGCGGCGTTGCTCGCCAGGTAGTTGAACCCATAGCCGCAGCCGGCCAGGATACCCACGAGCAGCAAGATGAGCATGGCGGCCGTCACCCGCGAGCGGCGGGTCATCTTGCGGCGGCGCTGCTCGGCCAGGCCGGTCACGTCCACCACGATCACGGTCACGTTGTCGTAGCCCCCCAGGCCGTTGGCCTCGTTCACCAGCTGGGCGGCGCAGCGCTGGGGATCGCTCGCGCTGACGAGGATCTTCTCGATCTCCGGGTCTTCCAGCATCGTGGACAGGCCGTCGGAGCACAGCAGCAGCCGGTCGCCCGCCTCCACGTTGATCTCGAACAGGTCGGGCTGGGTGCGCGGGTCGCTGCCCAGAGCCCGGGTGATGACCGAGCGCTGGGGATGCACCCGCGCCTCGGCCTCGGTGATCTGGCCGGCCTCGATCAGGTCGGCCACGAGGGAATGATCACGGGTGAGCTGCTGGAGCTTGCCGTGGTGCAGCAGGTAGGCCCGGGAATCACCCACCTGGGCAATGACGAGGCGCTCCTTCTCCAGGATAGCGGCGGTGCAGGTGCAGCCCATGCCGGCGCGGCCCACCCCCTCCCGGGCAGCCTTGATGATGGCGAGGTTCGCCTCTTCCACCGCTTGGCCCAGAGCGCTCGCGTCGGCGTGTTCCGGGGCGCTCTGGGCGATGACGTCCACGGCGATCTCGGAGGCCACCTCGCCGGCGGCGTGACCGCCCATGCCGTCGCACACCACGTACAGCGGCGGGGCCACCACCAGGGAATCTTCGTTGTGATCGCGCACGCAGCCCACATCGGTGCGGCTGCCGAACGGCGTCTGGACCTTCTTGCGGCCCTTGACCTTCGCCATTATTGGTTCCTCACGCGCATGTCAACGTCGCCGATGGTCACGAGGTCCTTATCCCGCAGGGCCACCGGGTCGTGGACGGGCCGACCGTTCACCGCCGTGCCGTTCTTCGAGCCCAGATCCTCCACGAAGAGGTTCTGGCCCATGAGCTGGAAGCGAGCATGGCGGCCCGACACGTAGCCGGCGCCGATGACGATGTCAGCCCCCGGCGAGCGCCCCACGATAACGGGGCCGTGCACCGCAATGGACACGCCGCGCAGCTCTTTCGGGCCGCGCTCCACCGATACGGTCCAGGTACGCTCCTTCTTACGGGAGCCCTTTACCATGCCGATGCCCGTGCGCATGATGGCGAACAGGAACAGATAGAGCAGCGCCACGAACAGCAGGCGCGCGATAAGCAGAACGAGATCGATCACCGGAAATCCTCCTTAGCTCGAATGGCCGCAGATGTGCGGCTAGATGAGCTGGAATTCGAGGTTGGTGGTGCCCACGATGATGCGGTCGGCATCGGAAAGGGCCGCGGACTTGATCTGGCGGCCATTCACGAAGGTGCCGTTGGTGGAGCCCAGGTCGGTGAGGATCCACGCGCCGGACTCGTCCTGGCGAATTTCCGCATGGACGCGGGACACGTTGATGTCGGGAATGACGATGTCGTTCTTCGACTCGCGCCCGATGGTCTCGGCATCGCCGGGAAGGGTGAAGGCGCGATCGTTGGTGATGTCGTAGATGTAGGCCTGGCGCGGCTCGTCGTCGGCCAGATACTCGTCGTAGCCGTAATCGGCCGGAGCCGCGTTGAAATCCATGGTCTGGGGCGCGGCGGGAACCGGCGCGGGGGCCGGAGCCTGGTAGCCGTAGCCGGCGGCCGGGGCCATGGGCGCGGCGGCGTGGGGCCGGCCGCCCTGGTTCAGGATGCCGTAGCGGGCGTATTCCTCTTGGCGCAGCTGCTCGACCAGGGGCGAGGCCACCATCTCGGCGATGACGTCGAACTTGCCGTGGCGCAGATCGTCGTCCACGATGAAGCGCACGAGGGGCTGGCCGTCCATGACGAGGCCCTGCTCGGCGGCCTTGGCGGACAGATAGGTCTCGGTCTCGCCGGCCAGCGTGGGGTAGTAGCCCAGAAGGCGCCGGTCGTCATCGGCATTCACGAGCACGGTGTACAACGTGGGGGCATACTGCTTGCCTGCGCCGACCATCTTCTCGCGGCGCATCTGCTTCTCGGCCTTCTTGGCAATTTGCACGGGAGACAGCGGGGCCGCGCCCATGCGGTCGGCGGCACCTTCCACGGTGTCTTCCATTTTGCCCTCGAACCTTGAGAGGAGTCCCATGTGCTTCTCCTTGTTTCTACCATGTTTAAGCTGCGACTAAATGCACATCGGTTCATTTTGCCATAAACCATTGGTCGCGGGGTCAACAAGCCCCCAACCTTACGCAATCGTCACAGGGAACGGGGGCTCGTTTTGCGTTGGTTTTGGGCTCAAATAGTTGAATTATGCTGACGGCCCCTCGCTCAAACGTCATTTTTGTCACTTGGGTGCTAGAATCTCCGCCATGAACGAGACCATGCTGCGCGTTGGGAACGCCGAAATTCCCGCTCCTACCCATATCTCCCTCTACGGCACCGTGCCCGACTCCATCGTGGACGGGCCGGGGCTGCGCTACGCCGTGTTCGTGCAGGGATGCTCCCACGGCTGCCCTGGCTGCCACAATCCCGATAGCCAGCCCGTCGAAGGCGGCACCGTCACGGCCATCAGCGACCTGCTGGCCGACATCGAGGCCAACGGGCTCGTGCGCAACGTGACCCTCTCGGGCGGAGAGCCCTTCGAGCAGCCGGCGGCCTGCGCCGTGCTGGCCCGCGAGCTGAAGCGCCGCGGCTACGGCGTGTGGAGCTATTCCGGCTACCTCTACGACGATCTGGCGAAACGGACCGCCACAGCCCGGGCCGAACGCGACCGCCGAGCCGAAGCAGGCCTTGAAGACGCCGCGCAGGTCGAAGGCCTTGAGAGGGACCTGGCCATAGGCGCGCTGCTGGACAACCTGGACGTGCTGGTGGATGGCCCCTTCGTGGAAAGCCGCAAGTCCTTGGAGCTGAAATGGTGCGGCTCTTCCAACCAGCGCCTCATCGACGTGCCCGCCACCCGCCGCACCGGGTCCGTAGTCCTCTGGCAGCCCACCACCTTCGACCTGGAGAAACCCTCCAACTGGTAAGGCGCGCCGGACGGCGACGCCACACCGGCGACGCCCCAGCACGAGCTTGGGGCCGGCGTGAGGCCACACGCTCCTAGCGCAGGCGCGTCATCCTGCCGCGATCCAGTTCATGTACGGTGTCGCAGAGCACGGCGATATCCTCGCTGCTGTGGCTGGCAAGCACGATGGTGCGGCCATCCTCCCTAAGCGCGAGAAAGAGGGCCCTCATGTCGGCCAGCCCCTGCTTGTCAAGCCCGTTCATCGGCTCGTCGAGCAGCAAGATATCCTGGCCTTCCATAAACGCCTGGGCGATGCCCAACCGCTGCCGCATTCCCAGGGAGTACTTTCCCACGGGCTTGCGGCTATCGGGGTCGAGCCCCACATCGGCCATGGCTCGGCGCAGAGCCTGCTTGTCGGCGCGGCCTTGCAAGCGGGCAAGGTAGGCGAGGTTTTTCATGCCGCTGTAGTGCGAGATGAACCCAGGCGTTTCGATGATAACACCGATGCCTGCTGGCACCTTTTGCCAGGGCCGCACATCCTGCCCCCTGATGGCGATGCGACCGCCGTCGGGTCTCGCCAGCCCACAGAGGCACTTGAGAAGCACGGTCTTCCCCGAGCCATTGCGCCCTATCAGTCCGTGAATCTGCCCTGGCCCCAAAACGGCCGACACATGATTCAGAACGCAGGTGTCGCCGTATCGTTTGACCAAGCCCTCGAAGGCAAGAGCCGGTTGCGAAACATGCGACGCGACCCTCTCCTCCACGGCTTCGCGAGACCCTTGCTCCTCAGTCTGTCCATTCATAGAATGCTCCTCCCCCGCCATTAATCCAGCGATCGGGGTTGTATCTCCATAACCTTCATCGCCGACAAAGCGAGCAGCCCGAAAAGACACGCCAGGACAAGGTCGACCCCCAGTGCTTCGAGCGGTGTCGGGAAATAGGGCGATGCGCCAGAGAAGTCGAACACGGTCAGCCGCCCGTGGGAAACCGGAGAAAAGCGCAGAGCGGCATAGGGCAAGGTATTGATAGCCAACAAGTCGAACAGGGCCACAAAAGCAGCGACACCCACCCCGAAATGAGTGCCCGTAAGGGAATTTACCGCCAGAATGATGAGGCCGAGCACCATCCCTCCCAGCACTTCAAAACCAAGCACCAGCGCCAAAGCGCTCAAAGGCTCCATGGAGCCCACGAGGCCAATGGCGAAAGCCAGCGGCAATCCCACCGTCTCAGCGGCATCGGTCTCAGCCAAAGTAGTAAGCGTCACGCCCCATCCCTCGACGGCGAACGTCATCCACGGCAGCGTGAAAAGCCACGACATCCCGAGCAGCACCAGATAGTAGAGGATCACGATCAGGGCGATGGCGGCAATACGGGCCGCCGCCCAACAGGTTCGACTTGTGCGCACCGCCACCGAGGCCTCTCCCTCGGCCACAAAAGGAGCATCGGCCAGAAGAAAAATGAGGCCCGTCACGAAGAACAGCTGGCAAATGGGGTCGGCCGCCATAAACACCAACGACCACGGCCCCACCCGATAGCCCAACTCGACGGCAAAAGAGGCCACGGGGCCCAGCACGTCCCAAAAAACCACCGCCTCAACGAGAAAGACCAGCGCTGCGCGCTTCGACAGCAGCACGCGGGCCGCAACAGCCATGGCGAGCGAAAGGAAGGGGCGTATCCCGGAGAGAAGGCGTTCACAACGCATGGTCGATCACCACCCCGAGACGATGCAACCCCACAAGGGCCATAAGAGCCACGAGCGAGCCGTACACGCCCGCAATAACCGCGAGGGTTTGGAGGCCCTCTCCAAAATAGCTCCCATAGGCCAAGGTCATCAAGTTCAGATTCATAGGCCACAGCCCGATATTGACCAGCTTCACGAAGACGATGCCTCCGATAAAGGGCGCCGCGTAAGCGGCGTAAGCATACAGCGCGAACATAGAGATCACGAGACCAAAGACCGCAAGAAAGGCCCCGTAGATGAACTGGGCCGCGCAAAACAGCAGACCGTACAAGAGGAGGCGTCCCTCAACGATCAGCTCGACAAAAGGCTCGTGGCCCACTAGGGCGGCCCATTCGCCCGTATCGAGGGATGCCGCCTCACCACGAAATGCGACACAGACGCAGAAGAAAACCGCGCAGGCCAATACGACTGCGGCTCCTCCCGATACAGCGCAGGCGAGCACCTTCGCAAGCAGGTAGCGCCAGCGGCTTTCCCGTGTCAGTTGGAGCCTCAGCATTCCGGTACGGTAGTCTTCGCAGAATGAACCTGCAAAGGGAATAGCCGCTCCCACGCCCACGAACAGAAATGAATTGTTGAAGCAGTAGGAGTAACGAAAGACGCTGAGCGCATCGGTCTGCGAGATAGCAGAGGCCGCCAGATCCACGGAGGCCCCGTAGAGAAGGCCGAGCACGATCACGGCCGTCCCCACGAAAAACAACGGGGAGAGAAGGGCGCGGCGCAGCTCGGCCCGTAGCGCACGCATTCAAATCACCTCACCCGTCAGGGCGCTCACTCGAATGGCGTGATCAGGATCGTCCCCGTTGCGGAATATCCACGCCGGCACCAATATGATCCCCGTTTCGTTTTCCCCGTCCACCAGCGGGCAATACTCCAGGGCAATGCGATCCACATTCGACAACGTAGCCGCAGCCACCGCCCCATAGCGTTGCTGTAGCGCATTGATGGCGGCATCCAAGGGCAGCAACGCCTCGTATTCGTCGTGATACACCGTGCCGGCCCCATAGCCGCCCATGAGGTTGACGGAACGAATTCCCTGCCGTCCCACATAGGCTCGCAGGCAGCACGGGCCCAACGTGTCCACGTCAGCGCTCATGTTGTAGCGGGTACCGGGCGACGAGGCTGCAAGGGGCATGCCGTTCGCTTCGAGTTGAAGGTGCACCACGTACATCTCGTCAGCCTCGTCGTATACGGCCTTACTGAGAGCCTCGAAATCCTTGCGCTCCTGCGCGAATTCCCCGCCCTCTTCAAACTGAGGCCCTTCAACGCCGTCCGCAAAAAGCTCCACGTATCGATCCCTCAGGGCATGCAGGACACCCACCGACAGCGGATAGGCCTTGATGGAAGCCACGTCATCGATGCCGGCTGCCTTGAGAAGCGCGATCACCTGACCCTTGGCCTCGTCGGCAGAAAAGCCCGCTAACTCCCCCTCAGCGAGAATGACCGACGAGTCAACGTAGGGCATTTCTGAGCTTACCGTCTCGTAAAGCCCCTTGAGAAAAGTCTCGTTTGGCTCGAAATAGACGAGAAAATCCACCCCAGCACTGAGACCTCCCCATAGGCTGTCGGCGACGACAAGGGGCGCTGTCTCCATGCTGCGCCATCGGGAATCGGGACTAGCCTGGGTGACGAGATCGAGTCCTTCGAGCTGAGGGAGCATTGCGGCCACGCTCTCCGCATAAAGGTCGAACCTCATCGGTTCGGCATTCAATATGGCCGTGGACGCCCGCTCGGGCATAACCACCTCAGCATCGATGGAGATAGCCGTACCTATACTTTCCTCTACATGGGACGGCGTGGTAGCGCGCATGGCCTCATAGCTGGAATTGTCGATGCCGTAGTCCACGGGGGAGAGCGCGTCAACGGTGCCGTCGATGCGTTCGGGCAAGCATCCCGGCAGCACCAAGAGCGCTGGGCAGAACAGGACAACAAGCACGAGAGCCCACAACGACAGGCGCTTTCCACTCATGGCATTCCTCCTTCAGTCGCGGGCTCTCGTTCTACTGTTTCACATCCTAAGGATTCCACTGTCCCCCAACACGGGTGCCGGTATTGCCCGCAGACTGGGCAACCTGGCCCCACAGCTTATAGTTCATGCGAGTGCTCCCGAAACCACTCCAGTACGGAAGCGTCTTCTTGACGCAAGTGTAACCGCTCGGAGGACGTTCCTCAAGTTCTTCCAGCCTGAAGAGGGTTTCTCCTCAGAGCGTCACCCTCATTGCAAGCAGCGCCTGGAAAGGAAATGCTCGGGGATTCCCTACGCAATACCGGGGAACCGCAGGGTGAACTGGGCGCCTTCGCCTTCGGTGCCGCCGACTTCGATGGTGCCGTGGTGGCGCTGGGCGCCGTGCTTCACGATGGCGAGGCCCAGCCCCGTGCCGCCCGTTTCCTTAGAACGGCTCTTGTCCAAGCGGTAGAAGCGCTCGAAGATCTTCTCGCGCTCGGCCTCGGGAATACCGGGACCGTCGTCGCGCACCCGCACCGTCACGGTGGGCGCGGCAGCCCCGTCGGAGGTTGTTGTCGCAACCCCATCGGGGCCCGCGGCCACGCCATCGCGATCCGAGACGAACCCCCAGGCAGCTGGGGCCGCCGCCGGGCCAGCTTCCCCACCCGCAGGCTCCATCGCCACTTCTACCCACACATGGCCGCCGGGTTCGTTGTAGCGGATGGCGTTCTCGATGAGGTTGTAGAGCATCTGCTCCATCAGCTCCTCGCGGCCGAGCACCACGGCCGACTCCCCTTGCACCGTCACGGTCACCGCGCGCTCCTCGGCCACCTTCGCCAGGCGGCCGGCGGCCCGCTCGGCCACGGCCCGCACATCCACCGGTATGGCGGAGGCCTCGTCGGGGGGCACCTCGTCGAGGCGCGACAGGATGAGCACGTCGTTGATAAGAGCCCGCATGGCCAGAGATTCCTGATGGATGAGCCCCGCGAATCGCGGCACGTCCTCGGGCGGCACCAGGCCGTTCTCCATGAGCTCAGCATAGCCGGAAATAACATGGAGCGGCGTCTTCATCTCGTGAGACACATTGGCCGAGAAATCGCGGCGCAGGCTCTCGGCCCGGGCCAGCTCCTCGTTTTGGGCCCGCAGGGTGCGGCGCTGGGAATCGATGCGCTCGATGAGCGGCTCCATCTCCGCATAGACGGGTGTCTTCCACGGCTCGGCCGGATCCAGATTATCGAGCGGCCGCATAATGCTGGCCGTCAGCAGACGCGATATGGCGAAGGCGAGCACCGTGCCCACAATAAGAGTGGCCAGCACGCACACCGCAAGATCGCTCGCGAAGAACTCGGCCATGACGGCGCCGGCGTTGGGCAGCTGCATCATGGTGGCGTAGAAGATGCCCGCTAACATGAGAGTGAGCATGACGATGCCCGTGAGCGTGAAGGCCAGCACGCCCCGGAAGATGCGGCCGCCCAAGCTGGGGGCGCCCCCACGACGCGCGGCACCCGGGCGGAAGCGGGCCGTGGCCCCCACGTCACCCCCGGCTCGCGTCGCGGGATCCGCGCCAACCGAGGAGCGGGCTGCCTCCGGCTCGCCGCGGCCGCCACTCTCGGACCGCACCCCGGGCTCAGCGCTCATCGCGGCACCTCGCGCAGGCAGTAGCCCACGCCGCGCACGGTGCTCACGGCCTCTTCGGCCCCGGGCCGGGCCGCCGCCAGCTTCTTGCGCAGCGTCTTGATGTGCATATCCACCGTGCGCGTCTCGCCGACGAAGCTTACGCCCCACACCCGTTCGAGCAGCTGCTCACGGGTGAGCACGCGGCCCTTGTTCTCCAAAAGAACGCGCAGCAGGTCGAACTCCTTACGCGTCAAGGGCACTTCGACGCCATCGGCGCTCACGGAGCGGGCGTCGGGCGACAGGGCGATGGGCCCGGCAGTCAGTCGGTCGCTCGGCGCGGCGAGGCCTGAGGCAGGACGGGCGGCCCGGCGCAGCAGGGCGTTCACCCGCGAGACCAACTCCATCATGCCGAAGGGCTTCGCCAGGTAATCATCGGCCCCGGCATCGAGGCCGCACACCTTGTCGTACTCGGCGCCCTTGGCCGTGAGCATCATGACCGGCAGGCCCTCGGTGGCCTCGTCGGCCCGCAACCGGCGCAGCAGTTCCAAGCCGTCGACGCCCGGCAGCATGATGTCCAGCAGCACCGCCGCCGGTCGCTCGCGCCGGCAGGCTGCCGCAAGGTCACGGCCATCGGGGAACGCTTCCACGGCGAACCCGGCCTGGCGCAGGGCGTAGGCGGTCAGATCGCGAATGTGCTCGTCGTCCTCGACGTAGTATATGAGCGGTTTCTCTTCCATGGGGCTATGGTAACCGATCTGCCGGTGCGGGCACGGCCCCGAAGCCGCTTCCCCGCAAGGAGCACAGGGATGGCTACGGGGCCGTTACCGACCTGTCATGCAGACTCAAGCGGCGGCCGCATCGGGGGCGAAGGGGCCCTCGGCCACGGGATTGCGAGGACGGCGGGGGCGGTCGGGCAGCACCGCCATGACGATGCGCACCATCAGAGACACCAGCGGTAGCCACAGCAGCGTCATGGTCACATTGAACAGGGTGTGGGCATTGGCGATCTGGCGGGCGATGACCTCGATCTCGGGACCCGGGGTGAGAGCGGCCACCACGGTGGCGGCGGGGCCGATGAGCCACACGAACAGCAGGCACCCAGAGAGGTTGAAGATGCAGTGGGACAGGGCCACGCGCTTGGCGTCGCGGCTCTGGCCGACAGCGGCCAGAAGAGCCGTGATGGTAGTGCCCAGGTTGTCGCCGAGCAAAATGGGAAGGGCCCCTTCCAAGCCGATGACGCTGGCACCGTCGGGGCCGGCCTGGGCGGCGAAGTTCTGCAGCACGGCGATGGTGGCGCTGGAGCTCTGCACCACCAGGGTCATGACGGTGCCCACGGCCACTCCCAGAATCGGCACGCCGGTGACCTGGGCAATCACGTCAGTGAACACGGGGTTCTCAGCCAGGGGCTTCATGACGGCACCCATGGTGTCGATGCCGAGGAACAAAAGGCCGAAGCCGAAAATGGCCGTACCGGTAAGCTTCACCTTCGACTGCTTCGCCACCGACATGATGATGAAGCCCACGAGCACAATGCCGAGCACGTAATCGGACAGCTTGAAGGCGATGATCTGGGCCGTGATGGTGGTGCCGATGTTGGCGCCCATGATAATGGGGATGGCCTGGCGCAGGTTCATGAGGCCGGCAGCCACGAAGCCAATGGTCATAACGGTAGTGGCCGACGAGCTCTGCAACACCGCCGTGGCCACAGCGCCGGCGAGCACCGCCACCAGCGGGTTCTTCGTCACGACTGCCAGAATAGATCGCATGCGCTCGCCAGCGGCCTCTTGCAGGCTGCCGCTCATGAGGTTCATGCCGTACAGAAACAGGGCCAAGCCACCGAACAGTCCCAACCCGATTTGAAGCAGTTCTTCCACCTCTGCGTCTCCTTCTTACGGCGGCCCGCCCCTTGCGAACCGCATTTGTCGGCAGGTCGCGCCCCGGCGGCCCGTGCTCGTCTCAGCAGGGAAGGAGTATGAACCCCCATTGAGCGGCCGCCGTAAGAGCCACGTAAAATGAAGGTAAAATCGCGGGCTGCCGATTACCCAAAACGACCGGCGACGTAGTCGGCGGTGCGGGGGTCGGTGGGGGTCGAGAAGATGGTGTCGGTGTCGCTGGCTTCCACCACTTCGCCCAGCAGGAAGAATGCCGTTTTGTCGGAGATGCGCAGGGCCTGCAGCATATTATGGGTCACCATGATCACCGTATAACGCTCCTTCAGCTGGCCGATGAGCTCCTCGATTTTCGCCGTGGAGATGGGATCGAGAGCGCTCGTGGACTCATCGAGCAGCAGCACCTCGGGCTGCACGGCCAGCGCACGGGCGATGCACAGGCGCTGCTGCTGGCCGCCCGACAGCCCAAGCGCGTTCTTCTTCAGGCGATCTTTCAGCTCGTCCCAGATAGCTGCCGCACGCAGCGACTCCTCCACAATGATGTCCAAGTCGGCCTTGGCGCGCACCCCGTGGCTGCGGGGGCCGAAGGCAACGTTGTCGTAGATGCTCATGGGAAAGGGGTTGGGCTGCTGGAACACCATGCCCACGCGGCGGCGCAGGTCGGTGGGATCGAGGGAACGGTAAGCGTCGGTGCCGTCCAAGGTGACCGAGCCTTCCACACGGCACCCTTCAACCAGATCGTTCATGCGGTTCAGGGTTTTCAGAAGCGTAGATTTTCCGCAGCCGGACGGTCCGATGAGCGCGGTCACCTGGTTTTCCGGGAAGGTGAGATTGATATCGCGCAGACCCTGGAAGTCGCCGTAGAACAGGTTGAGGTGCTCGACGGCCATCTTTGCGGGGGCGGAAGCGCGCGCGGGCCCGGAGGCGGCACACACAACGTCGGCCGAAGAGTCACCAACCGGCTCCGAAGCGCTCATCTCGTTCGCGCGTTCTTTCAAAAAGCTCGTCATTTCTTGCTCACTTCCATCTTTGTCGCCACCAACCTCATGGCGGCGTTCAGTAAAAGAACCAGGGTCAGCAGCACCACGGCCGTGGCGTAGGCCTCGTTCACATGCAGACCCTCGCAGGCCAGGGTGTACATGTGCACGGCCAAGGTGCGACAAGAGTCGAACAGGGCGAAGATGCCCTGGCCGCCGAAGTCGGGAATTTGGGCCACCGTGCCGGCGGTGAACAGCAGGGCCGCCACCTCGCCCACGCAGCGGCCGAGAGCCAAGATGACGCCGCCCAGAATGCCGGGCACCGCCGAAGGCAGCACACAGCGGGCCACGGTGCGCAGCCGTCCGGCGCCGAGGCCGAAGCCGCCCTCGCGATAGGAATCGGGCACGGCCAAGAGCGCCTCCTCGGTAGTGCGCATGATGACTGGCAGCACCATGATGGCCAGCGTGCAGGCACCGGACAGAAGCGAGAGGCCCCAGCCGCAGGCCGTCACGAAGAACAGCATGCCGAACAGACCGTAGATGATGGAGGGAATGCCCTGCAGCGTTTCGGCGGTCACGCGCACCAGACGCACGAACCGGCTGCCGCGGCGGGCGTATTCCACCAGATAGACGGCCGCACCAACGCCCACGGGCACCGCGAGCGCCAAAGCCGACAGCGCCATGACGACCGTGGAGGCCAGCGCTGGCAGAAGCGACACGTTCTCGGAGGTGTACTCCCACTGGAACAGGTCGGGGGTGAGCGCGGGCACGCCGCGCACCAGGATGTAGCCCACCACGAACAGCAGCACGGCCGCGGTTACCGCTGCGGCGGCATAGGTGAGCCAGCGCAGCAGAGCCGACATCGCGCGACGGCGGCGCACTGCGTGCGCGGCGCGGGCCTTAAGGGCGTCCTCCTCGGCGAAATAGACGGGCGCGAGATCGACGGCGCCCAGGGCGCCCAGCACCGGCGAACAGGCAACCACCGGTGGCCTCGGACGGCGAAAACGCAGGAAACGCAGGTTGAAAGCGATGCTCATCGCGCCTCGCCTCTCTTCCGAATGACGCTGAGCAGCAGCGTGGTTAGCAGGACGAATACGAACAGGACGACCCCCGTGGCGATGAGGGCCTCGCGGTGCAAATCGGCGGCATAGCCCATTTCCAGCACGATGTTGGCTGTCATGGTGCGCACACCGGAAAGCAGCGAGTCGGGAATAATCGGCATGTTCCCGGCCACCATGACCACAGCCATGGTTTCACCAATGGCACGGCCCAGCCCCAGCACAATGGCGGCCATGATGCCAGAGACAGCCGCCGGAGCCACCACCTTGAACACGGCGTGCTCGTGGTCGACGCCAAGAGCCAGGGCCCCCTCGTAGTAGCGGGCGGGCACGGCATCCAGGGCGCTTTGAGCCACCGTAATGATGGTGGGCAGGATCATGATGCCCAAAATGAGGCTGGCCGCCAGCACCGAAAGCCCCGTGCCCGGCCCGAGCAGACGCACGAAAGGCACAATGATGACCAGGCCGAAGAAGCCGTAGACCACCGACGGAATACCAGCGAGCAGCTCCACGCCGCTGCGCAGGAAGGAGCCCACGCGGCCGCGAGCGAACCGCGAGAGATACACCGCCGTGAGAAGGCCCGCAGGAACGCCCACGATCATGGCGCCAGCCGTCACGTACAGGCTGCCCACAATCATGGGGAAGATGCCGTACAGGTCGTTGGCCGGGCGCCACGTGGTGCCGAAGAGGAACTCGGGCAGCCCGATCTTGGCCATAGCGGGCACGCCGTTGGCCAGAAGGAACAGGCAGATCAGCGCCACGGCGGCAATGGAGAGGGCCGCAGCCATGGCGAACAGAGCGCGAGCGGCCCCCTCGCGGAGAGCATGCGGACGCTTTGGCGCACGAGCGGCTGCGGGAGCATCCGGGCCTGAGTCGCCAGAGCCCGCGCCGCTAGGGGCCATGCCACCAGGGGCCGCACCGGGCGCCACGCCACCCAGAGCTGCGCCGCCGGAGCGCGCAGCAGGGGCCATGCCGAGGGCCGGGCCACCGGGGCCGTCATCCGCAGAGGCAGTTACCGCCGGCGCATTCAACAGAGAGAACAACATGGTCGGGCTCGCTTAGGCGCTAGGCGACGTCGGCCCAGCTGGTAGCCGCACCGGTGTAGATGTCGCACACCTGCTGAGATGTGAGATCGCTCACCGAGGACGAAGGCGCCACGATGACCGCGATGCCGTCCAGAGCGATGGCCGTGGCCGTGGCGCCGACACCCGTCTCGGAATCCTTCAGCTCACGGGAGGCCATGCCAATGTCGCAGGTGCCATCGAGCGCCATGTTCACGCCCGTGGTGGAATCGGATTGCTGCACCTCCACCGTCACCTGGGGATTGGCGGCCTGGAAAGCCTCAGCCAGCTTCTCCATGACGGGCGTGACCGAAGAGGATCCGGCCACGACCACCTTGCCCGCAGCGCCGTTGGAAGCGAAGGGAGCTGCCGCATCATCGATGGCGATATAGTTGTTGTCGCTCACCACGGCCTGGCCCTCGGCGCTCATGATGAACGCGAGGAAGTCGGCGGCCGGGGCCGCGAGCTCACCCTTGGTCACGATGTTGAAAGGGCGCGCGATAGCATAGGAGCCGTCTTTCACCGCGGCGGCCGTGGGCGCGACGCCGTCGATAGACACCGCCTTCACCGTGTCATCGAGCGAGCCGAGGGAGATATAGCCGATAGCGTTGGGGTCGCCGGCAACCGACGTCATCATAACCGCCGTGGAGTTGGTGATGGCGGCCGTAGGCGTGGTCATGTCCACCTTGTCGCCGTTGGCGTCCTTCTGCTCGATGCCGAGCAGCTCCACGAAGGCGCCACGGGTGCCGGAGCCGTCTTCGCGAGAATACACCGAGATGGGAGCGCTGGCCGCGCCGCCTGCGTCACCCGCTGCAGCCGCATCGCCGGCCGAGCCGGCCGCGCAACCCGCAAGCGCCAGTGCCAGCGCACCGCATAGGGCCGCCGCTCCAACGAACGCCACCAGGCGCCGCAACCGCTGCGACAAACAAGAAGTGCCAGAGGATACTTTCATGCCATTGTTCCTTTCACGTGCGCGGGGCAGTATCCCAGAACCGCCGCCCCGCAAGGCCATTCAACTTTCGAAAGCGGCCCGCAAGGGAAGGGCCGCCTCTGTGCATCCATGATGGCCCCACTTCGTAAAAGAACCGAGCAACACCCGTAAAGAGTCCCCGTCAGTTTTGAAAAGCTTTGGTAAAACCCCAGCGCCAAACGCCTGAAGCGCTTACTTGACTGTCATTTGGCTCGCGCGTCAATGGCAACTCCGAGCAGCTGTCCGGGCGTATTTCCAGGCGCCGCGCTTTCGCCGAGTAGATGCCAGTTGAGGGCCGAAATGGTCGGCGGCCGACGAATGCCTCTGCCATTACGAGCCTGGAGTGGCAGAAAAATGCCAGTTGAGGGCAGATATGGCAGACCATCCCCGTTCGGCCTTACCATTTCGGGGTCGAAGTGGCATTTCCGTGCCCTTCAGGCACCTTTGACATCTCTTCGGCCGCTCCGGCGTTTTTCAGATGCCGGAAAGTTACTTAATGGTGCGACTCGCCGCAAGAAGGCCGGAGCGCTTGGGAGGGGACGCGCTCCAGCCAGACAGAGAGGAGAAAACAGATGAAGGGTGACACGAAGAGGAGGAGAGAAAGCTCGACAAGCAAGACGGCGAGGGCGACAAAACAATCTAGGCGACGCCAGTCAGCGCGGCTAACTTCGCGTAGACTTCGGTGTTGTCGTAGAAGCCGTCGAAAACTTCGGCGCCAGCGCCCATGGCGAACACGGGCACGGTAAGTCCCGAATGGGCGTAGGTGGAGAAATCGACACCCGACTTACGGTTGAGCAGATGAGTGAGAGTCACCGTGAAGGGCTCGTAGGTGCCGTAGTGGACGTACTCTTCCTGGGTCATGTCCTCCTGGTCGCCGGCGCCGACGGCCACAGTTCGCTCGTAGGCCTCGCGCAGCTGCTCGTCCTCGTAGGCAGTGAGCATCAGGCTGCCCGGCTCGGCCTCGGCCGCTTGCGCGTCGGCGGCGGCGCCCGATGACAGCGCCGAGGCCGGCCTTTCCAGCCCGAACAGTTGGGCCACATCTTCCATCGCCTGCTCGTAGGTTGCTCCGGCATCAATATAGCCGGCCACGTAATCGCTGTCGAATTTGGCATAGGAGATCTTCTGCCGCGCGATGTTGGCCAGGAAAGTGTCGTAGTTGGTTTCTGCATAGCCGATGGTCAAGCCACCCGTCTCGTGGTCGCCCGTCACAACGATCAGAGTCTCGTCGGGATGGTCCTTGCAGAACGCCACTGCCTCAGCCACGCAGTCTTCCAAGGCCATCACGTCGTGGATGGCGGCGGCGCAGTCATTCGCATGGCACGCCCAGTCGATCTTGCCGCCCTCGCACATCATGAAGAAGCCAGCGTCGCCGTCACCCAGCACCTCGATACCCTTGGCCACGTAATCGCGCAGCGACCACTCGTCGGCCGACGCATCCATCGCGTAGGAAAGCGCGTCCTCGTCGGCCAGTTTCTCCGCCACAAGCAGCGCCTTGCTACCAGCCGTGACATGGGCGGCCTCGTCGTAGGTGCGCGCCACCACGTAGCCGGCATCACGCGCCGCCTCGTACAGATCGATGCGGTTATCACTGGCGCCCGTAGGGTTGAGCAGGCCGCCGCCGGCAAAGTAGTCGAACCCGCTCGCAATAAGCTCCTGACCGATCTCGTAATAGTTCTTGCGCGACTGCTGATGAGCGTAGAAGGCCGCCGGCGTCGCATGGTTCAGATTCACGCTGGTGAGCACGCCCACCTTGTAGCCGAGCTGGCGCTTCAGTTTCTCGGCGATGGTCTCGAAGTGCTCGGAGGCGTCCGGCGACACGTTGATGACCCCGCTGGCCGTCTTGCGCCCAGAGGCAATGGAGGTGGCCGTGGAGGCGGAATCGGGGCAGAACGAGGTGCTGTCGTAGGTGTACTGGGAGCCGATGGCCGGGAAGTCCATGAAGCTCACGCGCTCGATGGTCGGTTCTTCCCCGCCCTGCTGGGTGCCGTTGAAGTAGGCTGTTGCCTGAATTTGGGGGTAGCTCATGCCGTCGCCGATGAAGAGGAACACGTACTTCGGCGTTGCGGCCGCAGAGCCCCCTTGCGCCCCGCCTTCGCCGGTGGCAGCTACGGCCACCGAACTTGGCTCGTCCGAGGAGCAGCCGAGCAGCGCGCCCATGGACACCGTTCCCGCCAGGCCCACGGCCCCGCGCAGGAAGTTGCGGCGGGATACAAGATCCGGAATCGCATCATCTATCATGAGAAGTCCTTTCTCGGGTTTCATCGTTCAGCGAACAACTCAACGATAGATCGGCACAGTAAAGCTTCGGTAAGCCGTGAGGAAAACCTTTGAGTGCTTTTCGTAAGTTCTCGCGAGGCCCGGCTCCGGCCTCATCAAGCAGTATTTTTGCTGCAGGAAGGCCGGAAAACTTGGAGGGGAAAGGCGTACGTAGACATGAGCATCACTTCTCTGAAAGGACAGCGAGCAACGCGATGGGGACTTCGGGTGGCGCTCGGCCTTGAGCAGCTTTATGCCCATGACCTACGGCGTAGATGCCCTGCGAGCCATTATGCTGCGTGGCGCGAACCTCGCCGCCGTAGGGTTCGATCTCGCCATACTGTGCCCTATTCTTCACCCTGGCCGCCGCCAGTTTCCGCAAGAAGCGCGCGTGAGCACCTTTTGCCTGCAAGATTCTCGATATTTCGAATGTGTCCAGCATTTCGAAGGGGCCCGCTTTTCGAATATCGCTCAAAATGCCAGTTAAGGGTCGAAATGGTCGCCGCACGCAGAGACCCTCTGCCATTACGGGCCTGAAGTGGCAGAAAAATGCCAGTTGGAGGCAGGTATAGCAGAAGGGAGAATCCGCCGCTTGCCAAAGCAGGGTCGAACTGGCATTTTCTGAGGAAAAGCAAGAAGAGGGCCGTCGCTGGGACGGCCCTAGGTGTTGTGTGCCAATAGGTTGTTTACGCCGACGATGCGCGACATGGGCGGAAGGCCCCCGCAGGCGCTGTGCGGCCGATCCCAATTATAGCGCTCGATGAAGGCGGGGAGGGCGGCGGCCCTCTCCGCCTCGCTCCCCCACGCCCTGGCGTACTGCCACTCCTGGGCGATCGTGCGGTTCATGCGCTCGGCCTTGCCGTTCTGCCAGGGGCTGAAGGGCCTCGTATAGACGTGGCGGATCCCCCGCCCCTCCGGCAGCGCGTTGAACTCGGCGCTCCTGTAGCCCGGCCCGTTGTCGGTCATCACGCGCTCGACCTCCACGCCCATCTCCCCGAAGAATCCCAGGCAGCGGGCCACGAACGCCGCGCACGTGCCCTTCCTCTCGTCGGGCAGCAGCTCGGCGTAGGCGGCCCGGCTGAAGTCGTCGACGGCGACGTGCAGGCAGGCCGTCCCCGCCCCGGGCCGCGCGGGCAAGCCACTTCGAGGCCGTCTGGCGGCTGACGCCCATCTGGCGGGCGGCGTCGGCCACGCCGACGCCGGATTCTATGCGGGAAACGAGGGTTTCCCGCCCCCTCGGGGTCAGCTTTGCGTTAGGATGCTGTCTCATGGGAGGCCCCCTCTGCTATGAATCTCGACAACTCACAGCTTGACGGAGGCCTCCCTATTTGTCACTACCCGGATGTAAACAACGTCTTGGCACTAAACACTTAGCGAAACTCCAGTTTCGCTATTTTTCGCTATTGGGGATCCTCCCGAACACTCCGAAGGGCGAATTGGGAGAGGACGGCGCGGGAGCCTCGTCGATCAGAGAGTCGCCTTTATCCCGCTGCCGTTCGACGGTCTTTCGTCGATCTAAAACGGCCTTAGCAACACGCAGCGCCGCGTACCCCCCGAAGAGCACGGTATACACAACGAACCCCTCGGCTGACGTGCCGTCCACACCGCTCAGAGCCGAGGGGGCGAGGAGGAGGGCGAGATGTGCATACACCAAGCCGTAGAAGAGGTAGGCCCACTTCTGCAGCACCACCCACACGCCCGCGCTCATTGCCTTCTTGATGGCCTGAACGGACGTAATTGCCAAGGGAACCATCAGCCAAAACGCCACAACCCCGGCCCCAAGGCCTATCTGAAGCACCGGAGAGAGCATCCCCATCGACGTCGCAAAGGAAAAGGCGTACTTAACGACGTGGCCGAGGATGAGAATTGACGCAACAATGGACAACGGCGCGCGCACGGGCAGCAGACGATGGCGAACAAAATCGACGTCCCGAAAAACACCTATGTACATGACCACGATAAACAAAGCTGTGGCCAGCGTCCCCTTCTGAGTCAGGAAAAAGAGCAGCAGCTTGAAATCAACGGGATAGCTCACAACGCCCGATATGGCATAAAGCGCGGAAAGCGCCAGGGCCGCCCCGTAGAACAGCACCGGCGCCTTTCGGATAAGATCCTTGAACGCCAAGGTGAACGCAAGGGCGCAAAGCATCACGGCCACAAAACTCATGGTGAATCCTTTCGGATAAAATATCGAGCAGAACTCAAGAAATGAGGTCTCTCAGATCGCCGAGGGTCTCCTGATCGAGAAGCAAATAGCCGAACGTTGCCTTGAGCACTCCCCGATAGAACCGTGTTTGGACGATGCTCAACGCCCGCTCGTAAAAGGATCCGTACCAGCTCAAGATGTTGTCGCTCAAGAAAGTCTGCGACACCTCAACGAGCCGCAAGGCCTCCTCTACCTCGTTCCTCTGGAGAGCCTCTCCCATTTTGTCGGACAAATCGGCCATGAAGCTCATCTCGAAGCTGAGATGGTCTTCCGGCAAATGCAGGCTCGCATCCACCGCAATGTGCTCTCGCCGATAGGCAGCCAGGTCGTTGGCGCGGGGCTCCTGGAAGAAAACGGCCTTATCGCCTTTAATGCTGCCGTTGTAAATGCTCGCATAAGGAACGGCCACAAGGCCCTCGAAACTGCTCACGCCGTCGAAGCACATCGTGAAGTCGGTGCTCAGCAAACGCTGGGTGCCTGTATGGCGGCGGTGCAACCCGCGGCCCATGTCGTTGAAGCCCGCCGATAAAAGCTCGACGCCCGCGGAAACTTCCTCCGAGGTGTCGGCCAAGCTGCCCCCCTGGCTTTCCAACGACCTCTCAGACAGGCCCTCGATGTCCTCGGCGGTCAGCGGCTTGAGGAACAGCCGAGAGAACATGCGGTAGCTTGCCGCCCTATCGTCCAGCACAGATTTCACTTCGCCCTTCATATTCATGGGAAACTCCTTTTTTCTCCGCAAGGGCTGCCGGCGGGAGGGAGGAGACGCCGGCAGCCCTCGGGAATCAGCCTCGAACTAGCCCTTCGCGTACAGAACCTGGCAATTATCCAGGCCCTGCCACGTGGCCACGTCCTCGGAGAGAATGTAACAGCACACCGGCTGGGCACCGTCTACCTCCAGATGGTACACGCCGCGGCCGGCCGCCTCAGCGGCCGCCACCGCCTGAGCAACCACGGAGTTCTCGTCATCGAGGTCGCCGAAGTAACGGGCACCGTTGCAGCAATTGTGCACGCAGGGAGGCACGCAATGGGCCTCGTCGTAGGTGTCGTCCTCGTTTTCAATACCATCGCTGTTCTGGGTAAGGTGGTTGCACAGCGTGCACTTCGTCACGGTGTTGGTATCGGGGCGCAGCCACCGCACGCTGGGGCGAGACTGCCCATCGGCGGTGGAGTAGGGGCAAGCCGTAAGGCACGACATACAGCCGATGCACGTCTCCTCGTTTACGGTCACCACGCCGTTCGTAGCGCGGAAAGAGGCTCCGGTCGGGCACACCTCCACACACGGGGCGTTCTCACACTGCTGGCACATGATGGGCATCCAGTACATCTCTACGTTGGGATGGGTGCCTACCGGGCCCACGTCCAGCACGTCGCACCGATAATTGCCCAGGCCCAGATCGTTCTCAAACTTGCAGGCCACTGTGCAGGTATGGCACCCCGAGCAACGGTCGAGGTCCACCACTAGGCATCTCCTAGACATTATCAGACTCCTTCTGTGTCTTGTTCGCTCTCATTGTTCCTCAAGGGGCTATTTCGGGCCGCCTCCCATGCCGCCGGACTCCACCTCAACCGGATCGAAGCTGCTCACCGCGGTGAGCATGGCGGGATTGTCGATGAGGACACCCACATCGTTAGAAGCCTGATTTGCCGCGGTGGGCATGAAGGGCTCGAACTCCTCCGGGGTCACCCATACGCGGTCAGGGCGCTCCGACTTCTTGATATTCACGGCGAAACCACGGTTGGTGTAAGAGCCAAACGCCTCGTTGAAGTTGGCGTCCACGGCGTTCGTGATGACGTTCACGCCGCACTCGGCCCAGCCGCCGGTCTTGGTCTCTTGGGAGTTGTCGAAGCACTCGGGGTTCCAGAAGCGCTCCATGAAGATGACCTTGGGCGCCACCATCTGAGTCACATAGGCCACCGTGCGGATGGGCTCGGCCGTCTTGGTGTTCTGCTCCTTCTCCCCCGCGTAGGAACGCTCGGTGCCCGCCTTCGACGGATCGTAGTCGGCGCCCTGGGTGCGGCGAGAGGAAACCTCGATCCAATCCCCGTCCCCAATACCGTACTCTGCCGCCGTCTCGGGGTTCAGGTAAGCGAAGGGCACCGGATACAGCTCGCGGGAATAGGGCGCGTGGCGCATGGTGCCGTGATGGAAGAAGACGCGGCGGCCCGAGGTGAGCGCCAAGGGGAAATCAGGGTCGGGATCCATGACGAAGTCCTCGAAGCCCTCTCCCACGTCCGGCGTTTCCTTGGCCTTCGGAACCACGCAGATGGGCGCATAGGTGCCGTGGAAATTCGCGATGCGCGAATCGACGGGGGCATCGAAGCCCTTCGGCCAGTTGTAGGGGAAACCGGTCTGGCCCAGACGCACCATAGCCGTACAGTACACCTCGACCTTGCGAGACACCGTAGGGAAGCCGTAGGGGAGCCCGTCGTTGGCAAGCACCAGGTAATGGCCGTAGGTCCAGTACTCATCGGAGGGCGTGCTCACCTTGTAGACCGGATTGTTTTTCCAAGCCTCGCGATACTGATCCTCGGTGACAGACTCGCCTTCGGCCACCTCGATGCCCAGTATGGAGGCACCCTGCCGGAGGCGCTGCTGCTTGTTAGACTCGTCGGAACCGGAGCGGATCTGTACGAGCGGGAACTGCACGCCGATCTCAGCGAGGGTCTGACCCGTGCCATTGAACACGATGGAGTCGAGCTTCTGATTGGCTTTCTCGTAGAAGGCCTCCAGGAAACGAGAGTAGGGGCGGCCCGTGTCCACGGCCTCGCCGAGGTGGATGAGGGAGCCGCAAGGAGTCTCGATGTTCAGCTGGGAGCTGCCGGGGTTCCACATTTCCAGCCACTCCTCGGTGGGGAAGAACATGTCGGTCAGCTCGGCGTCGAAGGAGGTGAAATGCGGATACTGGTGCACAACGTATTCCACGTTCTCCAGCGCCGCGTTGTACCAAGCACCGGCGCTGCCCAGCATGGCGAACTTGTTGCCCGAAGTGTCAAGCCAAGCGCGCGGGCGCCACGGCTCGCCGGTCTCAACTGCCTGGCGCACCGCCGGAATATGGGACTGATACCAATGGGCAAGACCGCGATGATTCGACACTCCCAGTCGATCGAGAACGATTTGCTGGAAGCAGTCCTGCTCCGGACTGGCGTAGGACTCGTAGTTGGCACGATTGGCCTCCTCGGTGGCGCCCATGGTGTAGCCGATGCCGAAGTCGGTCGTCTCGCCCTGAGTGGGACGCGGCTGAACGCCATCGGCGATGCACTTGCCCCATTTGTTCGTGGCATCGAGCGTCGCCTGATCGCCGCCCATTCCGCCGCCTGGGCCACCGGCGCCGATGCCGGTGAGAGTAAGGGCACAGCCGGGCTTCTGCACGTAGCCCATGATGGAATCGAGTCCCGCCGTGCCAAGAGGCGCTTGGCTCGAGCACTCCATCATGTCGGTCGCGACACCATGACCGATGCCACCACCGCCATCGGATCCGTTTTGGTACGGCGACACGTACAGCTTGATGGCCTCCTCGATCTTGTTGGCATCAAGCCAGCAGAACTGGGCCGTCTTCTCCAAAGTCCAGGGCTCGGCCTCCTCCTTGTAGTACTGGCCGGCGGTCTTGCAGGCTTTGCCGTTGATGGGCACCTCACCGAACACGCTGGGGTTTACCCCCACGTCCTCCGGCATCCCATACGGCAGCGGAGCTGCCTCCCCCGTCGCCTCATCAATGCACACATACACCGGAGTGTCCTCGGGCGTGGTGGGCGTATATCCGTCGAACACGTCAGTGGCCAAGAGGGGCAGCAGCGTGTCGGGGTCAATCACACAGGGCAGGTTAGTCCAATACTTGGTGAACTCCTCGTTGTACAGCTTGTTCTCGAAGATATAGCGGTACCACGAGAGCGCCAGAGCGCAATCGGAGCCGGGGCGCAGCGGCAGATGGATGGTGGCCTTCGCCGCGTCAGGGGTGAGCATAGGATCGACGACGATGGTCTTGCAGCCATTCGCGCGCAGCTCGGCCATGGCGCGTCCGGCCTTGGCCGTCTGAGACGAGGACGGTTGCGTGCCCCACAGCACCAGCACCTCGCAGTCGTTGGTGATGCCCGCCTCACGGTCGGCCTTGCTAAACCCCTTGAAGGGCTCGCGCACCTCATTGTCGGCGATAGAGTCGCTCATCTTGAAGCCCATGAGCTGCGTAACGCACACACGGGGAAGAAAGCACTGTGCGGCGCCAGGCTCGAAGGCGTTGGGAGAATAGCACGACGCGGAAACCGTCGGAAGCATGGGAGCCGGTACGTAGGCGCCGCCGCCACCGGTGGTGGACAGCATAGAATAAGTGCCGTACTTCTCGAAGATCTCAAGCCACTTGCTACTAGCTTCTTCAATGGCCTCATCCCAAGTGACACGCTCGAAGGCCATGTTCTCGGCGCCCCGAGCGCCCGTGCGGCGCATGGGATAGAGAACGCGGCGGGGACTGTAGCACGTGTGAATTTGGTTCAGCGCTTTTACGCAGGCCGAACCTTGGTTCTCGGCCCCCGCGGGATGACCCTCGATCTTACGCACCACGCCGTCTTCCATGTACACCTTCATGGGGCAGGTGGTGATGCAGCCATGGCAGCTTGTCGTATAGAAGTCGTACTTCGGAATGCTCAGGGCCTCCTCGCCCCCCGTTTCCGAAAGGTTCGCCTCGCTGGACGCCTGCTTCGCCGTGCAGCCTGAAAGCGCGCCGCCAAAAGCGGCGGCCGCCCCGGCAACGGCCGCAGCCCCTACGAAGCCACGGCGGGACAGGGACTTTTCTCTCATGGGTTTTCCTCTCCTCTAGGTCCGTTTCGTTCCGTTTGATTCGCCTTTACGCTGTCTTCAGAAGCTCCTTTCCCTCGGAGGTGATTTGCCATCCACCGTCGTAAGCAATGACCCCGGCCGCCTCAAGCTTGTCAACGAACAGGCTCGGTTGCAGCTTCACACCATCGCGTGCCGTAGTGATAAGCTCATCGCGACCACGAATGAGCACCTCGATTTGGGCAAAGCTCTTCTTCTCCTGGAGATAGTCAAGAAGCTCCTGATACAGGTCAGCACGATCGGGCTCGTCATCAAGCAGCGCCGTGAGCTTGCGCGCGGGACTGAACAGCTCTCGCACTGCCAAGCCTGCCTCTGTCGTTTCGTAGGCCGTAGTGGCCACCAGATCATCCAGCTCATCTTCGGTGAGATCTTCCACATCGGAAGCACGATAAAGGCGGCCTTCGTGATCAAGGTATTGCTCCTCCAGACACCCCGCCTCGTGCAACCAGGAAATAGGGAAAAACGGGGGCTGCCGGAGCTTCTCATAACCGGGACCGGCGGCCACCATCTCCTCTAAATCGGATAGAGCCTGGGGTTCGCGCTCGCACGCCTTGAGAATAGCGAGGAATGTTTGGCGGTACCCAGGGTTATGGCGAAACAGCACGTCGGCCTTCGCGCGACGCTCTTCGTCATTACTTTCGAATGCTTTCCCTCTTCGCTGCTCCTCCATAGCTGAGTCCCTCTCTTCCACGCCAGGCCTCCTTGCCGAGCTACCAACAACGGCAAAGTACAAAAGACAGGCAGGCACTCCCTACGAACAGCTATATGATTTTTCGCTTTTTCTGCTCTGCACCTGCATCTATCTGCTGTACATAAGATTTGTGTATTGCGCCAAAACGCCCGAACGGCCATCATTGAGCTACGAACGAGGGAGGGTGAGACCGTGGCAGATTCCAGTACTGGGGCAAAGAGATGTCTAGCATCTGCTGGCACATCCCTAGTAACCCTCTGGCCCAACTTGCGCTATTTCTCCTTGGGAGTTTTGCTCGCTTGGACTTACCTCGTCGTTGACTTCGGAGCATGGATGACCGTCACTGATGCCGGGAATCTGGCTGCCATTGATGTAGCCATGCATGTGTATCTTGTTTCGGCTGCAGTGCTTATCGCTGGTGCTTTCTTCCAGCAAAAGCTCGCTCGCTTCTTTCAATGGCGCCGCGCGTCTTTGCTGATAGCGGGCATGTGCGTTGTCGGCGTTTTGCTGCTTATCGCAAGCGGGCCGCGCTTTCTCGCGCTCTGGGGCCCTTCCTCGATCCTGTTCCAAGGCGGCAGTATCTTCGTCGGCATCGGGCTCGGACTGCTCACCTTGTTCGTTGCCAGGCTGTACGCCCATCTGGAGCCCAGCAAGGTTTTCCTTTACGCGGCGCTCTCCGAACTACTCGTGGCCATTATCTTCTACCTCGTCATCGGCAACAGCTGGTTTACTCCCGTTCCCGACGGCCCTCCGCTCAGCAATCTGCTCTCGGTAGTTTTGCTGCCCGTGGTAGTCGTCGGTCTTGCCTCTCTTCCTGAAGAAGCTGGCAAGGAAAGCATTGCTCCCGGGAACGACCTTCTTACCGTGCCGCTCTTTTTCAAGGCGCTCCCCCTCATGATCAAGCTCATGGTCGCTGTATGCGTCTTCTCGGCGGTGTCGTCCATCGTTCGCAACTTCTTCATGCTCGACCAACCGCCTGACGTGCATCAACTTAACTCCCAGCAAGCCATGCTCCTGCGCCTCACGTTCGCAATCCTGCTTATTTGCGCCGCCCTCTTCTTTCTTAAAAGCGTCGGCTTTGGTCGGCTGTATCTGCTGTGCATGGCCGCTCTTGCCCTTGTCGTTGCCGCCCTTCCGCTCCTCAACCTGCACACCGCCCTCCCCCTGGTGTTCACAGCAGCCCTTTCCAGCGTTAACAGCCTTATCGTGTGGTGCCTGCTCTCCTTCGTAGCGAAATCGGGAGGCTTCTCGCCCGTACTCGTATTTGGGCTGGGGGAAGGGTTTGCCAACATGGGGCTTGGCGTGGGCTACCTGTACGGCTATTGGAACGTGTTCGATAAGCTGGGCGCAAACCCCGACGGTATCGGAACGCCCTTCGCTGTCCTGCTGATCGCGCTCATACTCGGCTGCTTCGTGTTGGTGTTCACTGAGAAAGACCTTGATGAGATTCTTGAGGCTTCGGGGGCAAATCAGCTCAATATTCGTGATGTCCTCATGCGCGAGCGTAACAAACTTCAGACGAGGAAAAGCGAGCGGCCCTGGGAGGAAGCCTGCGAGATCGTCGGAAAGCGCGCGATGCTCTCCGACCGAGAGAGGGAGCTGCTGCTTGAATTGTCCCGCAACCGCACGCCGCAGGAGATCGCCTCCCAGCTTTCTATCACCGTGAGCACGGTTCGCACTCACACCCACAAGATATACGTGAAGCTTGATGTGCACTCACGAGACCAGCTTATCTCTCTCGTTCGCGACGCCTTCGACAACCTGTAAGCGGCCATCTGTCCGACACGAGGCAGTTGCACATTGCCTGAAGCTTCTGCGCTATTGGAAAAGGGAGACGTTTCCTGACAGAAAGTCCTCCAACGTGCACCCGTCGGTTCCGACCACGAGCGCATAGGTGCCCGGATAGCGCTCGACGAATGTGCCAACCCCCAGGGCCCGACGGTGGCGTCCGCTCTTCACCTCGATGGCCGTGCGCCTTGTGCCCTTGGTTATCACGAAATCGACCTCGTCGTTTCGCTCGCGCCACCAACGAAGCGCAAAACGTTCGGTCTTGGAACGGGCCAGAAGATAGGCCCCCACTGCCGTCTCGACAAGATGACCGCGCTGGTCGGGCATCGAGATGAGCTGCTCCCAATCCTGCTCGTAAGCTGCCGTCATCAGGGAGGTATCGTGGACGAGGAGCCGCGGCGAGCTCGTTTTCGAGCGGAGAATCTTCTCATCGTATTTCTTGAGACCGGACAACAAGCCGGCATGATCGAGAAGATCCAGGTAGTGCGCCACCGTTTCGGTGTTCCCCTTGTCATCTAGTTGACCGAGCAGTTTCCGATAGGATATTTCCTGCGCAGAATAAAGGGCGCCCGTTTCAAAAAGGGCACGAAGGAGGGCGGGCTTCTTCACCGTTTCCATTTCCAGAACGTCTTGCGTAATAGTGGGCTCGATGATGGAGCTATGCATGTAGGCGAACCATCGGTCCACATCGTCAATAAATGCCGCTGCCCCGGGGTAGCCTCCGAAAAAGAGAAACTGGTCGAGCGAGAAGCCGAACGCCTCGCGACACTCAGCATAGGTCCATTGTGTCGAGGGTATCTCCTCGAACCTCCCCTTCAAAGACTCGGCCATGCCGCTTTGGAGCGTAAGAGCCGATGAGCCCGTGAGAACGACCTTTACATTGCGCCCCTCCCTCGTATCCTCATCCCAAAGAGCCTTCACTGTTGATGACCAATCAGGCACCTTCTGGATCTCATCGAGGGACAAGATCACCTCGGGCTCATCACGAAGAAAACGGCGCGCCTCGTTCCAGACCCCCTCAAGCCTTCTTGCGGTCCGGTCGCGTGGCCTATCGAAGGATGCCGAGACTTTTGCAGCGCCCACGCGTGCGAGTGCCTGAGAGACCGCCGTGCTCTTCCCCGTTTGGCGCGGCCCTATCACGATTTGGATAAAACGACGCGGCTCTTCCATGCGCTTCGACAAAACAGAGACAATAGACCTCTCGTACATCGGTAGCTCCCTCGGCAATAAACCTATCATTTTGTTAGATTTAACATTTTGATAGGTTATCCTATCATATTGCAGAATCCCTTAAAATGCCCGATTCTCAGCCGACTATGCCTTTTCTCGAGGAAAAACAAAGAGGGCCGTCATAATGACGGCCCTCAGGGGTGCGCGAGATGTTCGGCGCCGCGTTACTCGCCGGCGGGCACGTCGTGCTTCACGCGCTGGCTTTCCTCGGCGCGCTTGGCGTCGTTGAAGCGATCCAGGGTGCCCACCAGGTAGCCGGTGATGCGGCGAATGCGCTCGAAGGGCTGGTTGTGGGCGTCCTCGGAGCGGCCGCACTTCGGGCACACGTCCTCGATGATGCCGTTGTAGCCGCACACCGGGTCGCGGTCCACGGGGTGGTTCACCGAACCGTAGCCCATGCCGCAGTCCTTCATGTAGCGGATGACGCTCTCGAAGGCCTCCAGGTTGTCCGACGGGTCGCCGTCCAGCTCGATGTAGCTGATGTGGCCGCCGTTGGTGAGCGCGTGGTAGGGCGCCTCCAGGGCGATCTTGTCGTAGGCGGAGATGTCGTAGTACACCGGCACGTGGAAGCCGTTGGTGTAGTAGTCGCGATCGGTCACGCCGGGGATGACGCCGTAGCGCTCGCGGTCGATGCGCACGAAGCGGCCGGACAGGCCCTCGGCCGGGGTGGCGATGAGCGAGTAGTTCATGCCGCGCTCTTGGGAGATGCGGTCGCAGTAGGAGCGCATGTGGCCCACGATCTCCAGGCCGAGGCGCTGGGCCTCAGGCGACTGGCCGTGATGCTGGCCGGTGAGGGCCACCAGGCACTCGGCCAGGCCGATGAAGCCGGTGGTCAGGGTGCCGTGCTTCAGCACGTCGCGCTGCACGTCGGTGGGCGAGAGCTTCTCGGAATCGATCCACACGCCCTGGCCCATGAGGAACGGCGCGTTGTACACGTGCTTGCGGGCCTGAATCTCGAAGCGCTCGTCGAGCTGGCCGGTCACCAGCTGCAGCTTGGAATCGAGCAGGTCGAAGAACAGGTCGATGTCGCCCTTGGCGCGAATGGCCAGGCGGGGCAGGTTGATGGAGGTGAAGGACAGGTTGCCGCGGCCGGGCGTGACCTCGCGGTCGGGGTCGTACACGTTGCCCATGACGCGGGTGCGGCAGCCCATGTAGGCGATCTCAGTCTCCGGCGTGCCCTTGTAGTACTGGGCGTTGAACGGCGCGTCCAGGAAGCTGAAGTTCGGGAACAGGCGCTTGGCCGAGCAGTGCATGGCCAGCTTGAACAGGTCGTAGTTCGGATCCTCCGGGTTGTAGTTCACACCCTCCTTCACGCGGAAGATCTGCACGGGGAAGATGGGAGTCTCGCCGGAGCCCAGGCCCTCCTCGGTGGCCAGCAGCATGTTCTTGATGACCATGCGGCCCTCGGGGCTGGTGTCCATACCGTAGTTCACCGAGCTGAAGGGCGTCTGGGCGCCGGCGCGGGAGTGCATGGTGTTCAAGTTGTGCACCAGGGCCTCCATGGCCTGGAAGGTCTGGCGGTCGGTGTCGCGAGAGGCGTTCTTCTCGGCGTAGGCCACCACGCGCTCGGCCGTGGCCTCGTCGGCCCCGGCGGCCACGATGCCGGCGATGACCGCGGCGCGGAAGGCCGGATCCATCTCCAGGCTGGCGGTGGTACCGGTCTCGGCCTCTACGGAGGCCAGCAGGTTCTCGGCGAAGGCACGGTCGTCCTCGATGTCGGTCAAGAGGTCGATGGCCTCGGCGGCGTGCTTCTTGAACAGGCGACGGAAGGTCTTGCCCACACCCACGGCCAGGCCGTAGTCGAAGTCGCAGACGGACTGGCCGCCGTGCTGGTCGTTCTGGTTCGACTGGATGGCGATGCAGGCCAGGGCCGCGTAGCTGGAGATGTCGTTGGGCTCGCGCAGCACGCCGTGGCCGGTGGAGAATCCGCCCTTGAACAGCTTGCGCAGCTCGATCTGGCAGCAGGTGGTGGTCAGGGTGTAGAAGTCCATGTCGTGGATGTGGATGTCGCCCTCGCGGTGGGCCTTGGCGTAGCGCGGGTCGATGACGCACATCTCGTAGAACTGCTTGGCGGATTCCGAGCCGTACTTCAGCATGGTACCCATGGCGGTGTCAGCATCGATGTTGGCGTTCTCGCGCTTCATGTCGGAGTCGGCGGCCTTGGAGAAGGTGATGTCCTTCAAAGTCTGGATGAGACGGGAGTTCACGTCGCGCACGCGGCTGCGCTCGGCACGGTACAGGATGTAGGCCTTGGCGGTCTGCACGAAGCCGGACTCGATGAGGGTCTCCTCCACGAGATCCTGCACGCCTTCCACCGTGGGCGTGCCCTCGATGGCGCCGCTCTCAAGCTTCTCGACGACCGTCGCGGCGATCTGCTCGGCGGTGGCGCGATCCTGCATGGCCGCACAGGCCTGGAACGACTTCTCCACCGCATCGGCGATCTTCTGGGGGTGGAACTCCGCCGTGCGCCCGTCGCGCTTGATAATGGTCTTGAGCATAACCGCTGTACTTCCTTTCTTGTGCCGCGTTGCCGCGCCTTGCCAACCACAACATACGGAAGTCCGACAATGTTTTCCCCATCGTCGGACTTCGATGCTTCCTAAGAGGTAAACCGATGTTTCGCCTTGTTTTGCCCACAGGCTTTCCACCGGTTATCAACCAACTGAACCACTATATCTTGTGTTTATTCGTTCATTTGGCGGATACATATAGTACTCGCCGAACCGTTCGAGATCAACCGAACAAGTTGTGTTTTTACGCGGCCGAAAACTACAGAAGTTTTTTCGATGAGAGATGACGGCGCGTCAGCAAGCCCCGCGCATGCGGAGCTCGCCGGCGCAGACGGAAACCTCCCGCCGCAGACGGGCGAACCACCGCGACGGGCAGCAGCGCTCTCGGCGTTCGTTTTCGGATGGGCAGATGCGCCTAGCCTTCTACGGTCACATCCTGCCCTGCCGTGGCGGCGGCCAGGACGCCGGTATAGGCCGGCGTGGCATCGCCCGCTGCGCGGAGGAACTGCACCCCAGCCGAACGCAGCGCCCCGGCGGCGGCCATCATGGTATCCGGCGCGTAGTAGGGGTTCTCGGTCGTAGGGCCCTGCTGTCGGGAATCGCGCTCGGCCACGACGAGGGTGGCCATGAGGCTAAGGTCGGCTCCCTGGGCGGCCAGGGCCTCG
>CANSQM010000004.1 GCA_947649205.1 uncultured Enterorhabdus sp. | reverse complement strand
GATCCCCTGTCGGCTGAGACGGTGCTCTCGTTCTACGTGCGTTCGGGCGGTACGGTGGTGGCTTACGTTCCCGAGGGAGTGTGGGAATTCTCCTATGCGCTGGGCCCGGGCTCCGAATGGAGCGGCCTTGAGGAAAAGTTTGGCGATGAGGGTTCCTATTGGAAAAGTGATTGCGAGCTCGACTTCACTAATCCAAGGTTGCTTACCTGCACCTACACACTTGGGTCTGACGGCAATGTGAACCCTGTAGCTATTCCGAGAACGGAGTTCATCTAGAAGATCTTAAGGGACGGCCTGGCCATTCATTCCACCCCTGTCCACCAAGTGTATTCGCAGCCATTGTCGCTGTTCATTTGGAGGGAGCCCTCGTAGACATCGAGGTAGCTGCTGACGGAAAGCCATGCGCCCCCGTGATCTACTTCATAGAGCATCTCCGCATAATCGTCGTAATGCTCGGTCCAGATGACAAGGGTGACGCGGTTCTCGCTGGGGTAGGCGGCTCCGATGTCCACGAAGATGGGCATGCCGTTGGCATCGGTGGCTTGGTGCACGCTCGCAACAGGGCCGGCGATAGTGCAAACTTCCCCTACGTATTGGCCGGCGTTGTACCACAGTTGAGATTGGGGAATGCCAAGCCGGTCGGCGATGGCCTCGGGCGTCGATTCTTCGAGGCGCCGCATCTCTTCCTCATAGGCCTCTTGTTCGCGTTCCAGGTCGCGTAGGCGCTCTTCTCCATAAGCGCCCTCTTCTGAGGCGTTTGAGGCGCTCGCGGAGTTTTCGCTTTGTTTGGCTTCATTTGGCGATGGGTTGCGGGGCGATCGATAGCATCCGCATAAGGACAAGGAGAGGAGCAGGGTGAGGAATACGAGCCCTGTCCTCTTTGCGCCCGTGGTTTTTAGGGCTCTTGCGCCAATGATCGCGGGGATTCTTGCATTGATGGCAACCATAGTGACCGCCTCGTCCTCGGCGTGCCCATGGGCTGTGAGGGTGTTTGCCAATTACCTTCTAAATCGTAGGGTAGCGTACAGCGGTGCCCTACGATAGCCCAATGGGCGTTCGCCTGCGACATCTAGGGAGAGAGGGGCTGGCGGCGTCGGTGGCTTCGCTTTCTGCGATGACCGCCCTTTCAGAATCGTGCCATGGCGCGATTGGCGCGATTCTTGGTGGCCGCGCTGCCTGGGCGGTGAGTGTCATAGGTTGCTTGCGCCGACTATGTGCGACATGGGTGGTAGCTTCTGTCTTACAGCGGAGGAAGCACCATGCGAAAGGTACCGGGCTCGTCGGCGTCGGGGAGGTTCAGCGCTTCGGGAAGGCATAGGGCGGCATACCAGGGGAGGTAGACGACTTTGCCCCGCACCTCAACATTAAGGCGCGAGAAAACATAGCCTCGCGGGATGTCGTAGGCGCTGTTCTCCAGAAGGCCGTTTAAGGCAGCGTGGGCGCGGGGGTTCCGGCCTGATTTTATCTCGATGGGGATGACGGTTCCCAAGCCGTCCTCGGTGAGAAAATCCACTTCCCCGCGTTTGCGATTCATGTAGTAGAAAAGTGGACGTCCGCAACTGGTGATGGCCTGGGCGAACACGTTCTCGAAGAGGGGCCCTAAGTTGGGTTCGCGCCGATCGAGATAAAGATCTCGCGCGAGGGAGAACGGATAGCGGCTGGCCAGCATGCCCGTATCGGATTCGTACAGCTTGAAGCTGGAAGCCTTCTCGGTCATTTGAAGGGGTGACCTCGGGTCTTGAACGATGTTGCATTTCATGGCCACATGGGCCGATACGAGCCAGTTGAAATCGAGGCGGAATTTCTCGTAGCGGGCATTCGGCGCCAAGTCGTTCAGCATGAAGCGAACCGACTTCGCGTCGAGCTGAAGCGGGAGTTGTTCGAAAATGGCCCTTACGTTCGGGGCATCGGTGCCAGCGTATTTCGTGATGTCGTTCACGTAGGCGGTGACGAGTTCGATCTGCGTGTCGCGCACCCTTAGCAGATCGCCTTGGGAATCGAGAAAAGCCTGAATAGCTGCGGGCATACCTCCGACAGCCATGTACGTGCGGAAATAAGTGAGGAGCTGCTCGTGCAAAAAGTCTGGCACGGCCTCGTGCACAATGCAGCAACGTCGTGCTGTATCCAAGGCCTCCTCGTTCACGTTAGCCGCCCAGCAGAATTCCTCGAAGTCCATGGGATACATGGTGATTTCGGTGACGAACCCGACGGGGTATGAACGCACGTGCTTGAGTTCAACGCCCAGCATTGATCCGGAGAACGCATAGGCATAACGGCCGTCTTGCACGAGGAATTTGACCATGGTCATAAGATCGGGGAGCTCTTGAATCTCGTCGATGAAAATAAGGGTTTTCCCAGGAACAAGGGGCGAATCGGCGAAGAGGGCGATACGCGTGATGAGGTCATCGGCGTCGGTGGCCTCAGCGAGGGCCTGTTTGGCTATCTTATCTTCGTAGAGATTGATCTCAACCATATGGGCGAACGTATTGCGCCCTAGATGCTCGACGAGATAGCTCTTCCCGATTTGCCGGGCGCCGGTCACCAGAAGGGCTGTTCGCCCGGCGCGAGTACGCCAGCGCTCGAGCTGATTATAGGCTTTGCGCTTGAACATGGATAGCCTTTCAAAAAGAGCCGATTAAGGCTTAGAATGCATTTTCTGGCATCTTTATTTTGCCGATTTTAGCATTTTCTAGCATTTTCAAATTAGTGAATCTAACATTTTTACAAATTTTCATCCTGCATTTTTGCGAAAGTAAAAAGTCTAAAGCCGCGAACAAGTCAAGATGGCTGCAGCGTGCTTGTGCGGAAGGTTTGGATGACAATGAAGGTTGCGTCGATGGGCCGTTCGTTCGACACGGTCGTTCTCGCCCTCTTCAATGATGCGCTGCAACTGGTCCGCGTTCATGATGACCGCCCTTTCAGATTCGTGCCATGGCGCGATTGGCGCGATTATGGCGCGATTGGCTCGAATGCGGCGCGATTCTTGGGGCCGTCCCTCCTACTTCAAGTAGCGGGTTGAGTAGTTGTCGAGGTGCTTGCCGATGTGCGAGACGATGATGCGGTCGGTTTCCTCGTCGAAGGCGAAGTAGAGGCGCAGGCTGTTGGGGCTGGCGTCGTCGTTGCCCTTGGCGAGGTGGGCCTCTGCGTTGATGGCGCGGCCCTGGTAGATGTCCTGATACTGGGCCATGAGCCGGCTGTCCTTGCGGGTCATCTTCCCGGCGCCGCGCTTCAGCTCGAAGGCCGATTGAGCGTTGAACTTCTTGGCGTAGTCGCCGGCATCGCGGGAGGCGAAGAGCGGGTGGGCGATGGCGCACAGGTCGTGCAGGGCGTTCCAGACCAGGCTCGGCTCGGTGATGCACTCGCCCAGGGACTGATGGGCGCGATCGGTGAAGTCGATGCGGTCGCCGTGGTGTTCGCGGAAGAGCCGGAGTATGCCTTCGTAGGGTAAGGGCCAGCAATCCAGGTCATTTGAGCTTTCCATCGGCCGACCGGTCCGGTTGAGTTGGCTCTCGAGGGTCGTCGCCTTCGCCTGGGCCAGGTACAGCTCGGACTCCAGTTCGTCGTTGCGGGCCTTCAGCTGGTCGTTCTCGTGATGCAGCTCTTCCAGAAGATCGACGGCCACCGCCTTCTCCTCTTCGGCCGCCTCCACCATGTCCAGGGCTTCCGAGACGGACTCATCCTTCACCTGCTTCGTGTGGATGAGCCAGGCGCGGCGCCGCTTCACCCCGTCGGCCCGCAGCATGGTCTCGTAGAAGTGCACATCTTGGGCGAGCGCCCGGCGCAGGATGCCGACGAAGGCCTCCTCGCCCAGGGTCTCGATGTCGCGGGCCGTGAAGAAGCGGTGGCGTCCCGCATCGCCGGGCTCTTCCACGCGCGGGCGGCTGGCGTATACGCGCACGGTACCATGGCAGCAGCGAAACGCCAGGTCGGGAATGCACTCCCGCATCTCCTGGGTGAATGCCGAATCCTGGGAATAGCACACGAAGGCCGAGGGGCCCAGGGCGGCGGCCACCTGTTCCGGATCGACGGAGAAGGAGGCCGCGTCGCTGCCGGGCTCGAAGCGGGGGCTGATGTACACGAGGGGCGTCTCCCGCTCGCCATCGGCGATGAAGCGCCACAGCTCCCGGAACTGTCCCACCGACAACTCCGCGGGCCCGAGGGAGAGAGGGCGCCCTGAAGCGGTGCAGACGAGGCGGTCGTTTTCCAGGATGGTGCGGATGAAGCCAGGGAGGGTGAGCGTGGGTTCGGGCTGACAGGGGCCGAGGAAGCCCGGCGTGTCGCCATAGGACAGGGCGATGGCCACCGCGCCCGCATCCATGGCCGACCAAGCGAAGGAGATCTCGGTCGTCCAATGGCGCGGGGCCGCACCCGGTACCTCGGTGATCTCTTCGATGGTGAGGGCCCAGTGGTTCCCGCCGTCTTCCAAGCACAGTTCCGAACGGAAGCGGACGGGGCAGCCCTCTTGGAAGGGCGCGTGGCCGGTTCGCTTGAGCGCACTCCAGAAAGCCGCTTCCCGGGGAAGGGCCGGGTACTTGCGCGTGGCCCACGCCCGCAGGCTGCACAGAAGGCTCCACAGGGCATCGTCGCCCTCATCCGTCGTGCGAATGTCGAAGGCGGTTTTGTAGAACATGGTCTTGTTCAGGTCGTGCATGGAAACCCCTTATCCGTTGCGATGTTGAGACAGGTATCGGGCCATATGGGGGATGGTGAAGCGGACGTAGCCGTAATCAGCTTGCTCCACGAACCGCTCGGCGATGAGTAATTCCCGATATTTGTTGGCCCAGCTGCGGCTTTTTCCCACACGGTCGCCAATGTCGGCAACCCTTGACGGTTCGGTGCCGTCTTCCGCCATAGCGCAGGCAAACTTTTTAGCTGCCGATGGAAGGGCATCGAATGCCGGCGCGCAGACTGCATCGCCGAAGGCCTGGAGCGCGTCGGCGAAGCCCCGCTCTATGTCGGCATCGGTGACGACGTCCCGCTTGTCTCGCTGCGCCGACTGCCAAACGTAGTAGCCCACCAGCTGGATCATATAGGGATAGCCCGATGTGAGCCGGGCGCAGCGAGTGGCAGCCTCCTCGTTCAGCTCCTTGCCCGAGGAAGCGAAGGACTCGATAAGGGCGTTCTTCACATCGGGGAGGGGGACGTCGCCCACATGTCGCTGCAGGGATCGGCGCAGGAAGGTGAGCACCTTGTTGTTCACCAGCTCGTCCACGAGGGATGGCAGCCCTGCGAAAGCGAAGGCAACGCCCTTTTTCTGGCTGTCTGGCAGATTGGAAAGATCTTGGTCGGTGATGACGTGCTGCACGGCGGTGGCGATGGCAACGAGATCCTCGGGTGTGGCCGCTTGGGTCTCATCGATGGTGAAGAGGATTCCGCCGCCCTTCTTCAATTTGCGGTTGCCCAGAGCTTCGTCGATGGCCCGCCGTAGCGTGAGCGCAGCTGTGTCATCGAAGGAGATAGAAGCGTTACCCAGACTTGCGGAGGCAATACCGGCAATGCCTACGGACGGGCTGACGGTAGCGCTTTCCATGTGCCAGCCCTTGGGTGTGAGGGCGCTTATAAGACGCGCGGTGAGGCCTTCGGAGGCTGTTTCGGAAATGGTCATCCAGCCGTGCTGCTCTGCGAGACGGCGCAACTCGGTGAGCATGACGGTTTTCCCATAGCCGCGTTGTCCCATGATGAGCATGAGACGGCCAGGGGCGCCGGCTCCGTTATCAAGCGCCTCTTGGAAGTCCTCGATGATATTCTGTCGTCCAACGAGAACCGGGGGCATCTTGCCGGCAGTGGGCTTAAAGGGATTCATGGATGCGCCTCCTCCAGGTTTCATGCGTTGCACCACTTGCACCCATTTTATACCACTTGCACTCATTTTATACCATCGCATACTGCAGGGTGTCTGTGCGAAAGTGGAAACTAATGCCAGCGCCGTGAAATGATGGAGCGGGCCCCGCGCGAGGAGTGGCGCGGGGCCCGGGGAGGGAGGACGGAAGGGGCTGGGGGAGATCGAGCGTCGGGGCGATCAAACGCCGGAGCAATCAAACGTCGAAGCGATCAGGCGTGGCAGGTGAAGCACTCGTAGACGTTCTCGTGGTGGCAGGAGGTGCACAGGCTCTCGGCCTGCTCGGCAGCGGTACGGTCGTCGTGCATGATGTGGCAGGAAGCGCAGTCGATATCCTCGTGCTCCACGTTCGTCGGCAGGTCGTGGGGGTTCACCACCAGGCCGTTCTTGTCGGTGCAGGCCTCGGTCTCGGCCGTGAGGGCGGCCAGGTCAGCGCCCTCGCCGTGGCAGCCGGTGCAGGCTGTGGCGTCGATGGCGGTCTTCTTGAGGCGCGTGGCCTTCGCGCCGCCTTCGGCCGTGGCGCCCTCGTGGACGTCGGCCAGGGTCTCGTCGCTGTGGCAGGTGGCACAGGGGATATCGCGGTGCAGGGCCGCCAGACAGTCCGTATCTTCCCGGGAGGCCACGGCTCGCTCGTGGCAGGGGCCGCAGTCCGCCGAGGGGCTCCACGGGGCGCCCGCGCCCTCGGCCGCCGCGTTCTCTGCTGCGCCGGGCACTTCCGCTTCTGGTGCGGTGGCCGTGCCGGTGGGGGCGCACCCGGCGGCCAGGGCGACCAGTCCCGCCACGGCCAGAATGGCCAACCCCCGGCGCCAGGACGGCTTTCGGTTCCGTGCGGAGCGGCCGAGACGGCTCCGCACTCTCTGCAGTGCTTCCATGGTGGTTCCTCGCTTCCCGTGAGATGATGGTGGGACCGCGCCTCGGCGCCTAAGCTGCGTCCCAGGGTTCCAGGGCGGCGGCGTCCTCGGCGGCCACCTTGCCGGTCATGACGGCCTCGGTGGTATTCCCCGACCCGTGGTAGACCAGGCCGAACTGGGATCCCAGCTCGCCGCTGGAGTACAGTCGCGGAATCTCGTTGCCGTCGTAGTCCACCACGCGGCAGGTGGTGTTGTTGCGCTTCGGGCCGCCCTGGGTGTTCAGCAGGCTCGGCCACACCTCGATGCCGTAGAAGGGGCCGGTCTCGATCTTCACCATCTTCTCCGGATCGCGACCGAAGTCCTCGTCGCGGCCGGCGTCCACGAAGCCGTTGTAGCGGGCCACCTCCTCGGCGAACTCGGTCACGCCGATGAAGCCGAGGGTCTCGGCCAGCTCTTCCAAGGTCTCGCCTTTCTTGATGATGCCGCTGGCCAGCTCCTGGGAGTTGTCGTCGCTCCACTGGTACAGCTCGTGCTGCCCGAACCAGCCCATGGCCAGCTTGTCCTTGCCGCCGTAGAAGTTGCCCGCGCCCTCGGCGAAGCGCGTCTGGTCGAAGATGACGTAGGCCGGGGCGCCGGCCCAGTCGTTGATGGTGTCGGTGCTGTCGGCGAAGCCGAGGAATTCCACGCCGGGGAACTGGCGGGTGTGGCCCATGCGCATGTCCTCGCGGAAGAAGCGGTGGCCGTACTTATTCACCATGATGATGGCCGGCTCGCTGTGCCAGTTGGTGCTCGTGCCCACGCGGCCGTTCACCTCGCTATCGGGCTCGATGCGGGCGCCGTAGCCCTGCCACTCGATGCAGTCCATGTGGTGGAGCCGCGCCCCGGCCGCCTGGGCCATGAGCACGCCGTCGCCGCGGTTGAAGGGCGAGCCGGTGACGGCGATGTCCATGCAGGCGCGGATATACTCCTGGGTGAGCTCGGGGCTGGCCTCGTAGCCGCCGCAGGCCAAAATGACGCCCTTGCGGGCCTTGATGAAGATGTCCGCGCCGTCGGGTCCTTCGGCGCGCACGCCGAGAACTTCCCGCGTGCGGGGGTCTTGGACGAGCTCGCGGCCGCGGGTCTCGTAGAGCACGGCCCCGCCCATGCCCTCGTAGATTTTCGCCATGGGCTCGTAGAAGTACTTGCCGCCCATGGCCTGGTTGCCGTCGGCGTCGGCCATGGCGTGGTGCTCCATGCCCGTCTTGGCCACGCCCTTCAGGCTGTTGTTCATGGTGGGGGCCATCTCGTGGAACTCCTTGGGATAGAAGTTGAAGCCGGCCCGCTTCGTGTCCATGTAGTCGATGCCGAGCTCTTCGATCCAGTCCACCATGCCCGAGAGGGTCTGGCTGAATTCCACCAGCTCCTGGCGGTCGTCGCGCTGGAGGTTCAGGCGGTAGAGGAAGTCGGCGTAGCCTTCCACGTCGGTGGGGCAGATCCAGCCGCCGCCGCACACGCCGCTGTTGCCGCCGCGCAGTTCCCGGGGCGCCGCCTCCAGCACCACCACATCGGCTCCGGCCTTCATGCCGGCAATGCCCGCCGACACGCCGGCGGCGCCGAAGCCGACCACGACGATGTCGTGCTCCTCGTTCCATGCTTCGGGAAGCCAGAACTGGTCGGTGGTCGCGGCGGGCGCCGTCTCGCTGGCGCAGCCAGCGAGCCCGGCGGCAGCCACGGTGCCGGCGACGAGGGCTCCGGTCGTCTTCAGGAAGTGACGGCGGTCGAGGGAATGGGTCTGCGGTGCTTTCATGGTTCCTCCTCCTTGCTGCGGAGCGGGTCCGCGGTGGGGGCATCGCGGTCGATGCCGTGGCCCCATCCTAAGACGCTCGGGGCCGCTGGGGCCGTTACGGGCGGCTTAATCAGCGATGCCGCCGCTTAAATACTGGAGAGGAATGGGAAATGAATGACCAGGTCATATCCTTGTGGCGACTTTAAGCGCTTAAGCGTCTTGAGGGTGGCGGGGCGAGGCGCTAGGATGGAGGGAAGGAGAGTGCGCCGAGCTGCGAGGTCGGCGCGAGGGGAGGAGAAACAATGGCGCACGAGACGATCTTTCCCCCGGCGCTGGAGCGGCTCATGGGGCTGCTCGGGCGTCAGCGGGGCGCCGCGGTGCTCGTAGCGGGCTACGCCCTCTGCCGCTGTGCGTCCCATCTCTCGTTTCAGTGGGTTGGTCCGAGCGACCTGAGCATGAGCGCCGATGCCGGCAAGGTGGTGGGGCTCGTGCTGCTTGTGGGGCTCGCCTACGGTCGCGACGGGGAGCATCGCTCGTTCGCGATGCTCGTGGCTCCGGCGCTGGCGGCCCTTACGGCCTGCGCCGTGTTTGTGCTCGCCCATTTCTCGGCGCCTCCTGCGCCGGTTCTGGCGGCGGCTATGTTCCTCTTCGGCCTGGGAACGGCGGCCATGATGCTGCAATGGCTCGAATTCGTAGGCACCACCTCGCTCAAGCACATTGTTCTCGTCATTGGAATCGCTGAGGGCCTCAACTCGTTTTTCGTCATCATACTGGGGGCGAGCTTGGAGACGGCCATCTACTGCATGCCGCTGCTGCTCATGCTGTCCCTTGGGCTGCTGGTGACCTATCGCCGCATGGTGGAGGAGGGCTGTGCGCCCTCGCTGTCGGCCGCCCGCCGCACGCCCGTGGAGGTGCGCTCCATCGTCTCGTGGCGCCTGGTGGTGTGGGTGAGCGTGTACTGTTTTTCCTACGGGCTCGTGAGTTCCCTCATGAATTTCCCGAAGTTGTCGGTGTTCGACAATTTCGGGAACATGGTGCCCGGGGCCGCCGTGGTGGGACTCGCCTGGGGGCTGCCGGGCCGTTTCGATATGCGCACCTTGAAGAACGTGGCCTTCGTGTTCATGGTGTCGGGCCTGCTGCTCGTGGGGTTCTTCGACGGAGGAAACGCCTGGGTGCAGGTGTTCGCCGGGGCTGGCACGGCCAGCTGCCGCCTGTTCGCCTACTCGCTGGCCTGCATGCGGGCCCATGCGACCCGCACCTCGGCCCTGCCGGCCTGCGCCGTGGTGAAGCTGCTCATCATCGCAACGACGGAGACGGGCATGCAGCTGGGCTCCGTCGATCTCGTCATCGACCACGGAGTGCTGGTCGGGGCCATCATCCTGGCCATCAGCCTTCTGAGCGCGGGCCTCTCGCCGTTCAGCATCGATGAACGCCACGTGCTGGAACGGGCCGCCCAATCGTCCCCAGCCTCGCGTCGGCGTGAGGCGCTGGCATCGCTCAGCGCTGATCGGGGGCTCTCGAAGCGGGAGACGACGGTGTTCATGCTCATGGCCAGCGGGCGTGACATCGCCGCCATCAGCGATGAGCTGTTCATCTCGAAGAGCGCGGCTCGGGCCCACGCGAGCCGGATCTACGCGAAGTTCGCCGTGCACAACCGCCAGGAGTTCAACGAGGTGCTCGACGGCTGCCTGCCCCCGCTACCCTCGGAAGGGCCGGCCGAGAACTGATACCTCTGCTGACTGGCGAGGGGCTTGGGCGCGCGCCGGCGCCCTGCTGTCGACTTGCTTGCGCTTTCGGGGGGTTGCGCTTGCGCCCAGTCGAGCGATTGGCTGGCTGGTCGGTTCTCGCTTCGTCATCGAAAGCCGCGAGCGGCGTTGCGGGGCTGCTCGCGGTGTGTCGCTGGTTGGTGGGGTCGTGGACCGGCGTGCGCGATGCCGTCAGTTGCCGGGGCGGTCACGGTTGGCGGCGCGCGGCCTCGGCGGCGCGCGGGGTCGGGTAGCATGGGACCATGACAGTGTTTGAAGCCCAACATATCGGCGTGCAGTACCAGCGCAGCGGGAAACCCTTCGCGCCCTTCTCGGACGTGAGCTTCGCCTTGGAAGGCGGGCGGCTGTACAACCTCACGGGGCCGTCGGGGTCGGGGAAGTCCACGCTGCTGGCGGCCTGCGCCCTCATGTTGCCGCGTTCGGGCGGTTCTCTCGTCCTGAACGGTGTTCCCTTCGATCGCTTCCATCCCACGGAGTGGCGCCGTCGCGTGTGCCTCGTGCCCCAAGCCGCGGCCCTTGTGCCGGGCACAGTACGCGATAACCTGCGGTTTCCCTGGACGCTCAAGGTGAATGCCGGCACGCAACCGCCGAGTGACGGGGCCCTGGAGGAACTGCTGGCTCTCGCGCAACTTAACGGGGTGACCCTCGACCACAGCGCGGCCCAGCTCTCGGGCGGCCAACAGGCCCGGGTGGCGCTGCTGCGGGCCTTTGCCACGCGTCCGACCGTGATGCTGCTCGACGAGGTGGAGGCGGCCCTCGATGAGGAATCTGCCGTGGCGGTGAGCCGCCTGACCCGGGCGCTGCTGACCGGCGGCACCACCTGCCTGCGCATTCGCCATCGGGCCGACGACGGCTACGCCTGCGGGACGTTCACCCTGGCCGATGGTGCGATCAGCTACGAGGCCCATCCCGCGACTGTCTCCAATGCCCCTGTAACGGGGGAAGGGGTCGCGGCCCCTGCCCCTCGGGAGCGTTCCCGATGACCGGCGGTGTGGTGAACATCGGTTATGTGGAGCTGGTAGGGGCGAGCCTGCTCATGCTGGTGGCTGGTATCGTGTCGTGGCGGCTGCGACTCGGTCAGACCCGGCGCATTGCCGTCTCCACGGTGCGGGCCTTCGTGCAGCTTCTGGCCATGGGGCTTCTGCTCGTGTACCTCTTCCAGTACCAGACCTGGTGGCTTGTGGGCATCGTGCTCGTGGGCATGTGCATCGCGGCCACGCAGATCGCCACGGGGCGCACCAAGCGCGTCATGGGCGGCCTGTGGGCCGACACCTTCGTGTCCATCACGGTATCGTCGCTCGTCGTCTCGTTCATCGTAGTGGAGGCCGTCATCCACGCTGATCCCTGGTACAACGCCATGCAGCTCGTGCCCATAACGGGCATGATGCTCGGTAATACGCTGTCCGCCTCGGCCGTGGCCACCGACCGGCTGCTGGCTTCCATGGATTCGCGCGCGAGCGAGATCTACACCATGGTGGCCCTGGGCGCCACGCCGCGGGAGGCGGCGTTCCCCTCCATCAAGGCGGCCGTGGGCGCGGGCATGACCCCCACGCTCGCCCAGCTGTCGGCCGCGGGCATCGTGCAGATTCCCGGCATGATGTCGGGCCAGATCCTTGCCGGAGCCGACCCCATCATCGCGGCGAAGTACCAGATCGTCGTGCTGCTCATGGTGTCGGCGGCCACGACGCTGTCCATCGTCGTCATGTGCTTCCTCGCCTACAAGAAGCGCTTCTCGGCCGAGGGTTACTTCCTCGATCCGGCCCTGCGCGACGATATCGGCTCCCAGGGCTAAGGGGTCGCACGGGGAGAGCGACCGTCGTCGCGGGAAGTCCGCGCAGCCCAGTTCCTTCCCCGCATCGCCGGTGCGCCTTCGGGTGCCTCCTCTCTTCAAGAGCCGTGCCCGGCACCCGTTGCGGCCCTGCTCGCCCACGGCTCTACGTCGGGCACCGACACCTTCGCCGGTATGGCCTTTCTCCTAAGGGCCGTGGCGCTGAGCGGGTGATTCCCGTCTGTGATCGGCGTGGAGGGGCCCACGGGGCCTTGAGGTGGTTTACAATAGGCGCCGTCAGTTTTTAAGTTCTTTGGGAAAGAAGGCTCCACCGTGCCGGCACGAACCATGGCTCCGCACTCCTGCGTCCCCGCGCAGGGAGGGGAGACGGCACCCGAGATCGCACCGGTCGCGGCGCTGCTCACGCGCCGGACGTTTCTGGGCGCGAGCGCCTGCGTCGTGGCGGCCCTGCTGACGGGCTGCGGCAACTCGGAAGCCGGCGTGCAGGCCCGTCAGATCGCCGAAGTTCCCTGCCCGTACAACTGGGACAACCTCATTTGGGACGGCGGCCGGCCCGTCTATTACGAGAACGACCAGATTTGCTCCCAGTGGGGCGTGGACGTTTCCGAGCACCAGCACACCGTGGATTGGGAGGCCGTGGCCGGGGCCGGGGCGCAGTTCGCCTTCGTGCGCATCGGCAACCGCGGCGCCACCGAGGGCAAGCTGGACGTGGACGAGTTCTTCCTGACCAACGCCATCGGGGCCCAGGCGGCGGGCATTCCCGTGAGCGCTTATTTCTTCTCCCAGTCCTTGGACGAGGCGGAGGCCCGCGAAGAGGCCGCCTTCGCCATCGAGCAGCTGCGCGAGGCCGAGCACGAGGGCGTGACCTTCCACATGGTGGCCTACGACCACGAGCCCGTGGAAATCGAGGGCGCCCGGGCCAACGATCTGCCGCCCGACCAGTTCGCCGCCAACGCGCGGGCCTTCTGCGAGCATATTCAGAAGGCCGGCTTCTCGCCCATGATCTACGGCAATCAGCAGGATCTCATGCGCCTGTCGGTGGAGGAGCGGGTCGAGTATCCGCTCTGGCTCGCCGAGTACGGCATCGACGACCCCACGGTGACCTTCAACTTCGCCATTTGGCAGTACACCAACAAGGGCACGGTGCCCGGCATAGACACCGACGCCGACCTGAACATCTGGCTCGAGACCCGCTAGAAGAAAACTCAATAGAAGGAGCTCCATGAACATCAACAAGGCCATTCTCCATGTATTCGATTTCGTGTCCTGCGTGAACGTGTTCGCCCAGGCGGAGATGGACTTGGGCAACAAGACGGCGAAGCGCTACGTGACGAGCCAGGCCAAGCGGGCCGTGGGGAACTTGGACAGCAAGCGCGGCACCTTCGCCGAGAACAGCCTGTTCGCCGAAGAGCTGCGGGCCTACTTCCGCGGCGAGCGCGACTTCGTGGGGCTCACCCAGCAGATCGGCGAGTTCTTCGTGGGCGAGTTGTCCCGCATGGAGAAGACCCCGTCCACCGACTTGCTCATTATCGACTTCGAGGGCGACCTGGACGAGACCGTGCGCGAGATGACCGACGAGGAGGCCGAGGCCGCCTTCAAGGGCCGCGGCACCCGTTACTTCGCCATCATCCTGCTGGAGGCCCGCCAGGCCTACATGCACGAGGTGGGCTCCAACGATTTCGGCGACACGGCCACCACCATCGCGCGGCACCACGCCATCCTGCCGAACCCGTCCCAGAAGGTGGCGTCGTTCGCGCTCATCGACGGCGACGCCATGACCGTGTGGTTCGTGGACAAGGAGCGCGAGATCGCCGGCGAGAAGCGCTGGCTCATTCCCGACGGTCTGCTGCAGTGCTCCATGGAGGCCTCCAGCAAGGAGGTGCTGCAAGCGGTGACCACGGTGGTGGAGGAAGTGGCCGAGGAGTACGGGGCGAACACGGCCCGGGCGCTGGCCCGCGCGAAGTCCTACGTGGCCGGGAACGCCGAGGAGTCCGACGAGGTGGACGCCCACGAGCTGGGCCGCGAGGTGTTCGCCGACGAGCCGGTGCTCCAGGAGCGCTTCGATCGCGCCGTGGACGCCGGGGCCATTCCCGAGCGCGTGGTGGTGGAGAAGGCCGTGGCGAAGCGGGTGACTAAGAACCACAAGATCCGCACCGATACGGGCATCGAGCTGACCTTCCCCGCCGAGTACGGCGAGAACCCCGACTTCATCGAGTTCTTCAGCACGCCGGACGGCCGCATCGAGATCGCCCTCAAGAACATCGGCGCCATCGAGAACCGCTAGGGGCCTGGAGGCGGTGCCGCGACGGCTGCCATGCAGCCAAACTCTCGCCATCGGGCCGTCCGCGCGTTGTTGGCATTCGGAAAAACCTAGGGTGCGGGGGCTGCGCCAAAGAGTAGAATCGGTTGCGACCACTCAACGAAAGGAGCATCCCCCATGACCCATGCACCGCAGGCAACGGCCCTCTACGAACGCCGCGAGGGCTACATTCCCCGCGTAGCGGCCATTCACGACCTGTGCGGCTACGGCAAGTGCTCGCTCGGCGTGGCCATTCCCGTGCTGTCGGCCGCAGGCTGCGATGTGTGCCCGGTGCCCACGGGCCTGTTCTCCAGCCACACGGCGTTCCCCGGCTGGTACATGCACGACACGACCGAGATTCTGAACGACTACCTGGCCGCCTGGGCCGGCATCGGCGTGGAACTGGATGCGGTGTACTCCGGTTTCCTCGGCGCCCCCGAGCAGGTGGACATCATCAAGCAGGTGTGGGAGAGCCACCCGGGCGCCCTGCGCGTGGTGGACCCGGTCATGGCCGATCACGGCAAGGTGTACCCCACCTACACCCCCGAGCTCGTGGCCGCCATGGGCACCCTGGCCAACGGGGCCGATATCCTCACGCCGAACCTCACCGAGGCCGCTATCATCCTGGGCCGGGCGTGGGAAGGAGCCGATGTAGATGAGGAAACCGTGCGGTCCATCATGGGGGCCCTGCGCGAGCGCGGCGCGAAGAACGTGGTGCTGAAGGGCATCGAGCACGGCGACGGCCTCATCCACAACTACGTGTGGGGCGACTCGGTGGACTTCACCGAGACCACCAACGCGAAGCTGCCCTACATGCTCCACGGCACCGGCGACGTGTTCGCCAGCACGCTGCTGGCCGCGGTCATGGCCGGCCGCAACCTGGCCGAGGCCACGGCCTTTGCCGCCGACTTCACGGCCGATGCCATGGTGGTGTCCGCCAAACAGCCCGACTTCGAGGCCCGCGGCGTCAGCTTCGAGCCCCTCCTGGGCAAGGTCACGGCCCTTCTCGGCTAAATACGAGAAGATGAGGAAGAGGGGCTGCATGGTGATTGACACAGCTCCTCTTCCTTGACAGCGGTTCTTCTGCCATCTAGAATGTATGACATGTCATACAGAAGGTGGTTGCTATGGAATCGGTGCTGACAGTGCGGCTCGATGGAGCCGTGAAAGAGCAGGGCGCTGCCGTTATGCAACGATGCGGGTACACGCCCTCATCGGCAGTGCGGCGGCTGTTCGATTACGCGGTACGCCACGATGCGCTGCCTTTCGAGGCCCAGGAAAAGCCTTCTCGCGAGGAAATCCGCCGGCGCATCGCCGCGTTCGATGCCTGCCATACGACAGGGCCCGCGCTCTCCGACGACGAGGTTCGTGCTCAGCGATTGGGGGAGCGCTATGGAATTGATGCTCGATAATAACATCGTGCTCGACCACATCCAGCGACGCGAGCCCTTCTACGAACTGTCGCGGCGCACGTGCCTGCTCGGCATTGTGGGGGAGGCGAACACGTACATCAGCGTGAACATGCTGACGGATCTGTTCTATCTGCTGCGCAAGGACTTCGGAAGCGATGGTGCCCAGGCCATGCTGGAGAACAATCTGTCGTTCTTGAAGCTCGTGAGCGTGACGCCCGAGGATGCCCAGGTAGCCCTTCGCGCCCGATGGAGCGACTTCGAGGACTGCCTGGTGGCCCGCTGTGCCGAGAAGATAGGCGCCGACTATATCGTCACGCGCAACGTGAAGGATTTCGTCGCTTCCAAGGTGGAAGCCGTTGCACCCGAGGAATTGTTCGCAAAACTGGAAGAGCGGGGCTTCGTCTACGAGGAGATCGATTGGTAGTGTGGCCGGTATCTGTGGCGTACTGGGTTCCCAAGCCCTCCGAGGCAGGGGTGAGATCCGCAGCGCGAGCTTCGGGCCTCTGCCGGGCAAGGTGACGGCGCTGTTGAGATAGCGCGGCTACTTCTCGGCCAAAGCCTGCCCTACGCTTCCGCGAGCAGCAGATCCAACAGTTCCTGGCGGGTGTTGATGCCGAGTTTCTCGTAGATGTGGCGGGTGTGGGCTTTTGCGGTGCCCTCGGCGATGATGAGCTCGCCGGCTACGCCCGACAGCGACTTGCCCTGGGCCAAAAGCTCCATCACCTCCCGCTCGCGTGGGGTCAGGCGCCCCTGTTCGGCCACGGCGGCGCAGCGGCGGGCCAGGCGCGTGCGCTCGTTCTCCTCGGGCGGCCGCTTCCCCATGAAGGCGATGCCCCAGCGCTCGTCTATCTCGCGGCGATTCAGCACCAGGGCCGTTACCGCGGTGATGACCGCTACGGCCGCCACCGCTCCGATGGCGGGCCCCGAAGCCCCGAACCAGCCCTGGCCATCGAGGGCCACTGCGGCGCCCTTGCCGACCCATCCCACCAGCAGCAGGGCCTCCTCGATACCGAACAACAGCAGGGCGCTCACGCCGAAGCGCTTGGAAATGTCGCACAGGAACAGCAGGACGAGCGCATTGAACAGCATGACGCCGAGAGCCGTGCAAAAGCTGCCCGCCACGCCGCCGCCGATGCCGAACAGCGGCACGATGAGCAGGCCGCAGCATAGCAGGATGGCCGGGGCTCGGTAGATGGCCGACAGCGGCAGCCGATTCGAGAACCACCATACCCACGCGAAGAGCACCAAGCCGCCGACGAGGGTCGTCCAGGTGGAATGGGAGCCAATGAGCGAGGGGTATGCCTCGCGGATATGGGCCGAACTGTAGCTGGCCACCAGTTCGAAGAGGGCCAGAATAAGGAAGAACTTCCAGGGAATGAGGCGCCGGCTCGTAGCTGTGGGCCGGTCTTCCGCGGGAATGTACCGTTGGTAGGAACGGTAGGCGAGCGCCGCCGATAGCCCGGGCAGCACGACGAGCGCGCCGTAGAGGTAATCGTCGCGAAAACCCTGGAGCACGAAGGTGAGCACGACGCCTCCGATGATGGCAAGCGCATAGTACAGCGCCACGCGCGGCGCGGCCAGGCAGCTGTAAATCTCGCACCAGAGGAGAATGAGCAGAGCCGACCCCGCGCCTCCGGCCACCGTAGCCGGAAGAGCAAGGGCGTTCGCCATTTCGGGAGAGGCCACGGCTATGATATTCGCCGCCACGGAAAACGCGAGCAGTACGGTAATGGCAGGGTATACGGCCCGTTTGGCGGCTAGGGGAGTGATGCGGCGCGACAACAGGGCGATGGCAATGGCGCAGATGGCGAGCACGACATCGTAGGAGATCTGCCCCGCCAGGGTGTTCACGGGCATGGGAATGGTGGGGTTCGCGTAGGTGAGCGAAACCCAGGCCCGCCACAGGGCGAAGCCCAAGAAGGCCAGGGGCATGTCGAGCAGACGCCCGATCGTCCGCGGGCGCCCGTCGTCGTTGTCGCTGTGAGCCACGTTTGTCCCCCTCCCGTGCCGTATCCCCTGAGGCTACCTTCCATTATAGCGGGCGCCTCGCGCGGGACGGTTACGGTTTTGCCTGAAAGCTCTCAGTGGCCTTGGGGCGTATTCCCTGGTAAATCGGGTGTTTATAGCGCCTGTTTACAAAGATAAACAGCCAAAGGGGCCGATGGGGGATGTGCGCGGCCCCTCGGCGAGCCATAGTGGGAGCCCAAGAGCCGCTTCGGATGCCGTCGCCGCAGACGGGCCGGGGCGGGAAGGGAAGCGGAAACTACAGGAGGGTTCCCATGAACAACGAAACCATGCCCAGCGCTACCGTCGGTTCCATCAGCCGTCGTAGCCTCTTCAAGATCGGCGGCCTTGCCACGGCTGCCGTGGCCGGTGCCTCGCTTGCGGGGTGTGCCCCGCAGACGTCTAGCACCCCGACGGCCGCCACGGGCGAAGGCTCCGCAGCGGCGGCCGACGGCACTCCGAGCTTCCTGGTGGCCCCTGCGCCCATCACCGAGTTCGACGAGACCCGCGACTACGAGGTTGTGGTCGTGGGCGCCGGTGTCTCCGGCATGGCCGCCGCGCTGTCTGCCGCCGAGGCCGGTGCGAAGATTGCCTGCGTGCAGCGCGAGGCCACGCCCTCTTCCCAGGGCAACATGGCCGCTGGCGTCGATCTGAGCCAGACGAGCGAGGCTGGCAAACAGGCGCTTATCAGCTACCTCATCAAGTTGGCCGACCATCGCAGCAACCGGGCGCTCTTGGAGGTTTGGGCCGACAACTCCTTTGAGGCCCTGGCCTGGTTCAAGGAGGCCGCGTCGGCCGGCGGCATCGATGTGAACCCCGACGAGCCCCAGGCCGACCGCGTGCTGCATATCAACGGCTATGACGTGTACCTGCACGCCAACACCTACTTCCGCATCGGTCACGATGAAGTGGTGAAGGCCATTGCCCCGGGGGCCGAGGCCGCAGGTGTGGAGTTCTTCTTCAGCTGCCCGGCCCAGCAGCTCGTTGCCGACGAGTCGGGCCGCGTGACTGGCGTGGTGTGCGAAGAGGGCGGCAAGCACGTGCTGTTCACCGCTAGCAAGGGCGTTATCCTGGCTACAGGTGACTACCAGTGCGATCCCGAGATGGTGGCCTACTACTGCCCCGACATCAAGGAGTTCCCGCCGTGCCAGATCAATCGCACCGGCGACGGGCACAAGATGGGCGTATGGGCTGGTGGCGAGATTGAGCCGACCACCCACACGAAGATGATCCACGATGCCCGCGTGGGCCGTGTGGACACCCCGCATCTGCTGGTGAATGCCAAGGGCGAGCGCTTCATGTGCGAGGGTCCCATGCAGGGCTATCTGAACAACTACATCCGCGATTACATCCACGAGGCCGAGGGCGACCCCACGGCGGGCAACCTGTACACCATCGTGGATGCGAAGTGGCAGGACCAGATTGCGGAATGGAAAGCCATCGACCCGGAGATCGACGCCTCGAACTGCAAGTGGTTCTACGAGGGCAACACCATCGAGGAGGCCTGCGCTGCCATGGCCGCCGACACCGAGAGCGGCGCCTATAAGCTGGATGCGGCTGCCGTGCAGGCCACGGTGGATCGCTACAACGAACTGTGCGCCAAGGGTGCCGACGACGACTTCGGCAAGAACCCCACCTTCCTGCGCGCCCTGGACACGCCGCCGTTCATCGTGGTGCCCCACGAGTTCGGCTACGGCCTGTCCGCCATCATCGGAGGCCTGCTCATCAATGCCGACAACCAGGTGCTGAAAGCCGACGAGCACACGCCCATCGAGGGCCTGTTCGCCGTGGGCAATGTGTCCGGCTGTTTCTACGGCGGCGTGGACTATCCCATGGACGTGCTGGGGCTCTCCATCGGCCGTGCCATCACCGGTGGCTATGTCGCTGGCAAGCACGTGGCGGCTCTGTAGCCGGCATTTCCTCACCCTCCCCTTGGCGAAGGCCCGCTTTCGGCGGGCCTTCGCTTTCTTACGACATTGAAAGCCGTCGTGTAAGGATGGGAAGGGAAGAAGGGGCTATACTGGTCGCAGACCATTTCGATACAGGAGGTATCTACCATGACCAATTCTCAGCTGAACCCCAATGACCAGGCCGCAACGGCCGAGCCCTACCGGTCCTGCGATGCCGTACCGGCCGACGGCTCTGCTGCGCCCGGTGGAACTGCCGCGGCGAGCGACCCGGCTCCCGTGCAGGGTGCCTACGATCCCTATCAGGCCCAGCAGCCCTACGGCCACGGCGCACAGCCGCAACAGCCCTATGGCGCGAGCCAGGCCCAGCAGCCCTACCAGGCCAGCTACGAGCAGCCGGCGGTATCCTACCAGCAGGTGTACGCCCAGCCCGTGGCCCCGGCGGCGCCGGCGACCCTGTATCCCATGACCGACACCGACCGCAACCTGCGCCTGGTGGCGTTCATCTTCTGCATCCTGTCGCTCGTGGGCTCCTGCTGGCTCATCATCCCGCTGGCGTGGATGATCCCCATGTCGGTGATCTCCTGGGGCATCTACAAGGGCACGAAGGCCAACACCGTGGCCTTCGGTGTGTGCACGCTCATCTTCTGCTCACTCGTGGCCGGCATCCTGCTGCTGTGCTCGAACAAGGACCGGTAACCTTTCGCAGGGTACTCGTCTTCCCATTGCCGAAACGAAACGCGGGCGCTCCACGAAAGGGGCGCCCGCATCGTTGTCGGTTGCCCCGCCCTTGGACATCGGCGTCGAATGGCCTTGGAATGCGCTACGTTGGGCTTGGGGCAATTCTGCAGGTGATCTTTCCCAAGACGCCCATTTGTCCCAACGAAGCAAATAAGAAGCAAATAAGATTTTCGCTATCGACGGGCTTATGAACTGGGGATTCTCAATTTTTCATCCAGGATATGCCAATTTTCATCCCAACGGAGCAAATAAGAAGCAAATAAGATTCAGGATTTTGGGAGGCTTTCGCTGGACGGGCGGGCGGTGGTTGCTGCGTGCGCTCTTTCTTTCCACAGCATCGGTTTTGGGTTGCGGCAAGAGAAGAGCGCTCGGCGGTAAATACGCCATGACAGGGCATGCGCCTGTGCCGTGATCGGATTTACGCGCTGAGCGCTCTGGGGGTCGTTTGTGGCGCTCTATTCAGTTGAGGGGAACGCAGCGCCGCGCCGGCTTGCGCACGGTGCGGCCGCGCATCCGCGAACGGCGTCGTGCTTACTCCTCGTACAGCGAGAAGTCGTCCTTGCCGACGCCGCAGACGGGGCAGACCCAGTCCTCGGGAATGTCGGCGAAGGCGGTGCCGGGCTCGATGCCGCCATCGGGATCGCCGATCTCGGGGTCGTAGATGTAGCCGCACACATCGCAGATGTACTTGTCCATGGGAACGCCTCTCTTTCGAGGTTGCGGGCGACGCGCCGGTCGCCGACGGTGCTTGCAGATGCGAGTCCATGATGCCACTGGCCAGCGCGGTGCGCCCGCTCTCGGCGAAGCCGAAACCGATTTGTGAAGTAGGGCGCTGGCGGGAAGAAACCCAAGGCAAGCACGGGGAAACTAACCCGTAACGGCGCAGAAACGGAAATACCAGCCGAAACCTAATCAATCACCGCCGAGCGCATCATGAGGGCAGCATTTCCCATGAGGAAGTCCGCCGCCGTCCGCAGGGTCGAGCGGGGCTCGCTAGCGCGGGAGCGTCTCGGTTGTGCCGGGCGACCGCCGCGTCGGTGGCTTCCCCATCCGAGAGCGTGATGGCGTCGCGTCCGCGAGACGCGCAGGAAAGGAGCAGACAATGGTTACCGCCGAGCAGCAAAAGATCATCGACCGCGCCCAGCTGCAACAGGTGAACGGCTGGCAGCACCTCAAGGTGAAGGGCACTCCCTACGAGTGCGGCTTCCAAGAGGGCTACCTGCTCGTTGACGAGTACAAAGACGCCCTGCGCGTCTATAAGTTCATGACTTTGGAATCTTTCGGCATGACCTACGAGTGGTTCGCCGAGCAGGCGCTGAAGCTGCACCGGGACATGATTCCCGCCCGCTGGCTGGAAGAGCTGCGCGGCATGGCCGAGGGCCTGACGGCCGCCGGCGTGCCCACCACCACCGACGACATGATCGCCTGGAACGACTGGATGGAGATCACTGGCTACTGGTGGCCCCAGAACGCCGGGAAGGTCATGAGCCGCCCGCTCATGAAGACCCACCGCAAGGAGCACTGCTCCGCCATCGTGGCCACGGGTTCGGCCACCGTGGACGGCAAGCCCTACCTGGGCCACGAGAGCTTCGACGAGTTCTGGAGCGGTCAGTACTTCAACGTGTGCAAGCGCGTGGAACCCGACGAGGGCTACGCCTTCATCATGCAGGCCTCGGCCCCGTGCATGCTGTCCTCCATGACTGACTTCTACGTGACCGCCGCCGGCCTGAACATCACCGAGACCACCCTGGCCGGCTTCGACCGCTACGACGATGCCGGCATGCCCGAGTGGGTGCGCATCCGCGACGCCGTGCAGTTCTCGGCCGCCATCGACCAGTTCGTCGAGCGCCTGAACAAGCAGAACAACGGCGGCTATGCCAACGCCTGGCTCATCGCCGACCACAACACCGGCGAGATCGCCCGCTTCGAGCAGGGCCTGGCCTTCACGAGCCTGGAGCGCACCATGGACGGCGCCTACTTCGGCTGCAACGCCGTGTTCGACCCGCGCATCCGCAACCTGGAGTGCAAGGACAACGGCTTCAACGACCCGCGCCAGCAGACCGGCGCCCGGCGCCAGCGCTGGATGGAGCTGATCGATGCGTACTACGGGAAGATCGATCTGGAAGTCGTGAAGAAGATGCTGGCCGACACCTACGACGTGTACCTCGGCTACAACTGCCCGTCGAGCCGCAACATCTGCGCCCACTACGACGTGGACCCGCAGTACTACGCCGATGACCCCGATGCTGTGTGGAACATCCCGTTCTACCCGGCCGGCTCCTGCGACGCCAAGGCCGCCGGCCCCGACGACGTGAAGCATATGAAGATGTGGGGCCGCTACGGCCGCGCCGACGGGGTGGAGTTCGTGGCGAAGGACTTCATGGACCAGCATCCGCTGTGGAAGTGGATGGACGGCTACCTCCAGGATCGTCCCACCCAGCCCTGGACCCTGTTCGACTAGAAAACCGGGAACCCGGATGCCGCGCCTCTCCACGGCGCTCGCGTCCTTTCCATACACCGCATCAGCCTATCGAGAATAAAGGAGCATAGATTATGGAAATCTCAAAGGAACAACTTGCGAAGATGGCTCAGGCCTATAAGAAGGCCGAAACCCAGCACGTGGCCCAGCGCGCCGTTACCAAGAACGGCATTCTGGCGTCGGCCGAGAGCGTGGAGGTGCTCGAATCCATGAGCCCCAAGAACTTCGCGTTCTCCATCGACGTGGACGACCAGGCCGTGGCCAACCAGAAGATGTCCGGCCGTTGCTGGATGTTCGCCTGCCTGAACGTGCTGCGCTTCCATATCGAGAAGGAACTGGACTTGCCCCGGGGCACCTTCGAGCTTTCCCAGGCCTACCTGGCGTTCTTCAGCAAGCTGGAGCGTGCGGCCTGGTTCATGGAGCACGTGGTGGCCACCGCCGACAAGGCCCTCGACGACCGCGAGGTGGACTGGCTGTTCAGCGCCCCTATGCAGGATGGCGGCGACTGGGACATGGTCTGCGCCCTGGTGAAGAAGTACGGCGTGATGCCCCATTCCGCCATGAGCGAAACCCACTGCACCAATAACACCGCCGAGCTGAACACGGTGCTCTCGCATCTGCTGCGCCAGAACGGTCTGAAGCTGCGCACCATGGCCCAGGAGGGCAAGGACACCAAGGCCGTCCAGGAGGAAATGCTCACCGAGGTGTACCGCATCCTGGCCGTCTGCTTCGGCGAGCCCCCGGAGAAGTTCGACTTCACCTACAACGACGCCAAGGGTAAGTACCACGCCGATTTGGGCCTCACCCCGTTGGAGTTCCTGAAGAAGTACGTGCCCATTAACCTGGACGACTACGTGGGCATCATCAACGTGCCGGGCGAGGCGAATCCCTACGGCCGCCTGTACGCCGTGCAGGACTCCGACCAGATTCCCGAGCGCCGCAACCTGTACCTGAACGTGCCCATGGACGAGCTGAAGGGCTACGTCATCGAGTCGCTCAAGGACGGCGAGCCCGTCTGGTTCGGCTCCGACGTGCTGCAGCATTGCGATCGCGAGGCCGGCGTCATGGACTTCGATCTGTTCGATCTGGAGTCGCTGTTCGGCGTGAAGTTCACCATGGACAAGGCCGAGCGCTTCGCCACCCACGAGAGCCTGCCCACCCACGCCATGACCATCGCCGGCGTGGATATCAAGGACGGCAAGCCCACCAAGTGGAAGATCGAGAACAGCTGGGGCACCGAGAACGGCGGCAAGAAGACCGGCAACAACGGCTACTTCGTGTGCAGCGACGAGTGGTTCGACAACTTCGTCTACGAGGTGGCCATCCGCAAGGACCGCCTGACCCCCGAGCTGCAGAAGGCCCTGGATTCCGACCCGATCGTCTGGCCGTTCTGGAACACCTTCAACCCGGTGTCCGCCTAAGGGCACCCGCCGGCTGCGCGCCCATCGTGCGGCCGGCTCCGCGGGCATCTCAAGGCCCGCACACACTATCCGCTGTCCGGCGGATCGGGACGCGACCGTTCCGCCGGACCCTTTCGTGAGGGGTAACAATGAGCTCCCAAACCGCATCTCATCCGGCGAAGGCGCCGGCGAAGGGCGCAGCGAAGGCCAGCAGTGGAGCCTATATTAGCCTCATGGCATTGGTCATGATGAACGTGACCATCATCGGCAGCGTTGCCAATGACGTCCAGCAGGCTTATTACGGGCTGTCCTCCGTCACGCTCTTTATCATCGGCGCTCTCGTATTCTTCCTGCCCACCGGCCTCGTGGCCGCAGAGTTGGCCTCCGGCTGGGGCCAGCGCGGCGGCATCTTCCGTTGGGTCGGCGAGGCCTTAGGCCCCGGCCTGGCATTCACCTGCCTTTTGATCCTCTGGTTCCAGACCTCCATCAACTTCGGCATGGGTGTTGCATCGGCATCGGCCACCATCGGCTTCTACACGCCCGATTGGGACTGGGCCGTGCAGTTCATGAACCATCCGGAGAACCAGTTCTTCATCATTCTGGCGTGGCTGGCCTACTATTGGGGCCTGACCTTCCTGGCTACCAAGGGCGTGAAGGCCTTCGCCCGCCTGACCAAGTACGGCGTCATCATCGGCACGTTCATCCCGCTGGCCTTCATCGTCGTCTTCACGGTGGTATGGCTTGCCCAGGGCAACGTGTCCAATGTGACCCCCACGCCCGAGGCGTTCAATCCCTTCGGCGACGGCTTCAGCCTCACCAACCTGGCCTTGGCCGCCGGCGTGTTCTTCAGCTTCGCGGGCATCGACATGAACGCCGCCCACATCAAGCAGCTGAAGAAGCCGCAGAAGGAATTCCCGCTGTCCATCTTCATCGCCATGATCCTGACGCTGATCATCTTCATCGCCGGTACGGTGTGCATCGCCATCGTCACGCCGAAATCCGACATGAACCTGGTCTACGGCCTGTACCAGACCTATAAGATTCTCGGCGCCACCTTCAACTGCCCGTGGATTTACGTGGCCTTCGTGTGGGTCGGCCTCGGTGCCTCCATGGCATCGCTCGTCACCAACATGGCCGGCCCCTCGTTCATGCTCGGCCAGGCTGGCCGTTCCGGCTTCCTGCCGAAGGTGCTGCAGAACTCCAACAAGCACGGCATGCCGAGCCGGCTTATGTACCTGCAGATGACGTTCATGACCCTCATCGCGTTTCTGTGCTTCCTCATTCCGAACATCGAGGGCTTCGTCGTGCTCATCACCCAGGCCATTACCATCCTGTACATGATGTACTACGTGCTCATGTTCGTCTCGTTCTTGAAGCTGCGCCGCGATCAGCCGAACCGTCCGCGCCTGTTCAAGGTGCCCGGCGGCAACGTGGGCGCGTGGCTCGTGGCTGGCCTTGGCCTTTTGGCCTGCTTGTTCGGCATCGTGCTGGCCATCATCCCGCCGGCCCAGGTGGCCGAGGAAGTGGGCAGCCCGGTGACCTACGTGGTGGTTATCGTGGCCATCATCGTCGTCACCTTCGCCATCTGCTTCGGCGTGTACCAGGCCTCCAAGCGCCATAACTGGGTGGACGAGAACAACGTGTTCGCCCCGTTCACCTGGCAGCTCGAGGGTTTGAAGAAGCCCCAGAAGGTGCTGTCCAATGTGCCGTCCGAGCTGATGAGCGAGGGCCAGAACCCCATGGGCATGCCCATCAAGAAGCTGTGGAACCCCAACGAGCAAATCGTGCTGCCCGACGAGTACGTGCACGGCAAGCACCATCCGTCCTCTCCGGCCATTGAGGCTGGCGACGACCCGGCGGCCATGAACCATCCGGTGAAGACCAGCGGCACGTCCATTGGCGCGCTGGGTGCCATCCCCATGAGCCAGCCGACGGTGATTTCGAAGAAGGCCGGTATCGGCACGGCCGCCACGGTGGGGCTGAAGAAGGCTCCTGCGGTGCCGACGCCGGTGGAGGGAACCGAGCCGGTGCGGCTGGATGCCGAGGTGCCCGCCGCCCCTGCCGACGAGGTGGCCGCCGAATCGGTGCCCCGCGACCCGGTGACCGATGCCCAGCGGGCCACCGAGACCGAGCAGGCTGCCCGCGCGGCGGCGAAGGCCTCCCAGGAGAAGGCCTATGCCTACGAGGTGGAGGCCGAGGCCCTGGAGCAGCAGGTGGAAGCCGATAGCGACCTGGCATCTGCCCGCCGCGAGGTGAAGGAGGCCAAGGCGGCTGCTGATCAGGCCAAGCGCGAGGTGGGCCATCCCACGGCGGCCGCCGAGGGCGCCGCGGCCACGGGGACGACGGGTGCCGAGGGTGCGGCCGGCGCTGCCGATGCGGCCCCGAAGGCGACCGACGATAAGTAGCCAGTAACGAAGCGGGCCGCGCCCCGGGCGCGGGGCGCGGCCCGCCCAGGATAGAGGTGTTCTCCATGAGCAACAACGCAAAGACGACCGCGGGCGCCCCGCCGAAGGCCTCCGCATCGGTCGCGGCCGCCGTAGGCGGCGCGGCATCGGTCAGGGCGGCGGATCCAGGCAAGGCCGCCCGCCTCTCGATGCCCGAGAACAACGGCGAGAAGGTGACGAAGCCGACGGTGGCCACGAAGCAGAACGCCGGCGGCGACTTCAAGGCGACCCTCACCGTGAAGGATATGGTGGTGTGGGGCCTGATCACCATGGTGCCCATTTCCCCCATGGCCGTCTACGGCGGCGTATTCGCCGATTCCGGCGGCATGCCCACCCTGGCCTTCCTTATCGGGTTCGTGGCCGTGCTGTTCTCGGTGTTCTCCTTCGGCATCATGATCCAGCATTTCCCCTCTTCGGGCTCTATCTTCACCTATGTGAGCCACGTGTTCGGCAAGCTTCCCGGCTTCATCGCCGGCTGGCTCATGCTTCTGCAGTACCTGGTCAGCCCGGCTATGGTGTACCTCATCGCCGCCATCGCCATCCATTCCATGCTGCCGGATGTGCCGATTCTGGCCCTGTGCTTCGGCTTCCTTATCATTGTGGCCATCGTGTCGCTCATCGGCATGAAGACGGCCATGGTGGTGAACAAGGTGGCCCTTGTGGCCCAGCTGGTGATTCTGGCGCTGTTCGTGGTGTGCGGCGTGATGTTCGTCGTGCAGCATCCTGAGAGCGCGAACTTCTCGCCGACCAACCTGTTCAACCCCGCGAAGTTCGAGTTCGGCGGCACCATGTCCGCCGTGTCGTTGGCCGTCATGTCCTACGTGGGCTTCGGCGCGATTGCCACCCTGACCCAAGAGGCGAAGGATCCCCAGCACGGACCGTCGCGCGCCATGATGGTGATGGCCATTGTGCTGTGCGTGCTGTACGCGCTGCAGTGCTTCATCGCCACCTCCATCGATCCGTCGGGCGCCGCTTTCGCCGGCAACACCGACAACGCCTTCTACCTGGTGGCCAAGATGGCCGCCGGTCCCTGGCTCATGGTGGTGTGCGCCGTGGGCGTGGCCCTGGCCCAGGGCGTGTTCACCGCCATCGCGCAGCAGAACTCCATCGCCTTCGTCATGTTCACCATGGCCAACGGCGGCTGCCTGCCGAAGTTCATGGCCAAGATGAACAAGCGCACGAATTCCCCGCTGAACGCCGTTATCTTCATCATCGCCCTGTCAGTGGTGCTGACCCTGGTCTTCCATTTCAGCAACATCGACATGAACACCGTGGTGAAGATCTCGAACTTCGGTGCGCTGTCCACCTATGTGATGCTGAACGTGTCGGTCATCGTGTTCTGCTGGTTCCAGCTGAAGGAACGCACGGGGGCCAAGGCCGTAGTCATGCACCTGGTCTTCCCGGTGCTCGGCGCGCTCGTCTGCTTCGGCATCCTGATGTCCGTGGGTACCGTGGCCCTTGTCGTCGGCGTGGTGTTCATCCTCATCGGCGTTGCCTATTACCTGGTGCTGACGAAGGTGCTCCACCGTCAGATCAACCTCGGGTAGGGCGCGAGACGCTTCCGGGTGGTCGCAGGCTACTCGGCGGCCGGAATGGGTTCGCGGCGATCTTCGCGCGCCGCACCCCCCCGTGGCCCTCTAAGTGCGAAGCCCCAACGGCCCGACAGTTCGCTGCCGGGCCGTTTTTGTGTCGAGTGCTGCAAGTGCGCCCGATTCGGGCGGCCGAGCCCGATGGGGCGGGCGATTCTCTACAGTATCGCGGCCAGGGCCTCTTCCAGGGCCGCCAGATCGTCGGGGGTGGTGGACCAGCTGGTGACGAGGCGGATGGCGGTGTGGGTCTTATCGACCCGTTCCCAGAAGCTGAAGCGGATACGCTCGGCCAAGGCCTCCATCTGGGCGTTCTCCAACACGATGAACTGCTGGTTGGTGGGGGACTCGCGAAAGAAGGTGCAGCCGGCCTCGCTCAGGATGCGGCGCAGCTCGGCGGCGGCATCGATGGCAGTGCGCCCTACCTCGCCGTAGAGGTCGTCGGTGAACAGAGCGTCGAATTGCACGCCGAGCAGGCGCCCCTTCGCCAGCAGCGCCCCCTGTTGTTTCACGTGGGTGAGGAAGTGCTTGGGCATGCCGCCGCGCGGGAACACCACGGCCTCGCCGCAGAGCGCTCCGCACTTGGTGCCGCCGATGTAGAAGGCGTCGCAGAGGCGCGCGATGTCAGCCAGGGTGACGTCGGTGTCGTGGGCGGCCAGGCCGTAGGCGAGGCGCGCACCGTCCAGGTACAGCGGAATCTCGTAGCGGCGGCACAAAGCCGAGAGCTCTTCCAGCTCGGTCAGCGAGTACACAGTGCCCAGCTCGGAGGGATGCGCGATGAATACCATACCGGGGAACACCATGTGGTCGTGGCTTGCGTCGCCGTAAAAGGTATCCAGGTAGGCGGCCACATCGGCGGCGCGCAGCTTGCCGTCGCGCTCGGGAATGGTGAGCACCTTGTGGCCCGTGGCCTCGATGGCGCCCGCCTCATGGGCCGCGATGTGCCCGGTGTCGGCGGCGATGACGCCCTCGTAGCCGGCGAGCAGCGACGAGATCACCACGGCGTTGGCCTGGGTGCCGCCTACGAGGAAGAACACGTCGGCCTCGGGGTCGCCGCAGGCTGTGCGGATGCGCTCCGCGGCGCTCGCGCAGAACCGGTCGTTGCCGTAGCCCGAAGCCGGCTCCAGGTTCGTGGCCGCCAGCGCCTCCAGCACGCGCGGATGGGCACCGGTGGAATAGTCGTTCTCAAAAGAAATCATAGGGGCTCCTCAGGCGATCTCGGCGGTGGCGCCAGGGCGGTTCGGTGAGAACAACGCTCGGTGGCAGACCATTGTGCTTGGAATGTAAACTATATGCTTTACTTTCCAAGCACGACCCATGGTGAAGGGCCGTTCCGACGGTTTTGCGGTCAATGGGAAGCCGAATGCCCAGCGCCTCAGCAGCGCAGGCGACGCAAGCGGCGATAATGAAGCGCGATGCTGCGGAATGGGCGAGCGAAAGGCGTGTAGTATGGCTATCGAAAAGGTGAAGACGTACTTTGCGGAACTTGGGCGCGCGGGGGACGTGCTGGAATTCGATACGTCCAGCGCTACCGTGGAACTGGCGGCGGCCGCAGTGGGCTGCGAGCCAGCCCGTATTGCCAAGACGCTGTCGTTTGCCGTGGGCGATCGCGTGGCGCTGGTGGTGTGTGCCGGCGATGCCCGCATCGCGAACCCGAAGTTCAAGGCCCAGTTCGCCACCAAGCCCCGCATGCTTCCCGCTGAGGAGGCCGAGTCGCGCATCGGCCACGCCGTCGGCGGCGTGTGCCCCTTCGCTGTGAACGAGGGCTGCGACGTGTATTTGGACGAATCACTCCGTCGTTTCGATGTGGTGTATCCTGCCTGCGGCAGCTCCAACAGCGCTATCGCTCTCACCCCCGACGAGCTGGCCGCCTACACGCCCAGCAGTCAGTGGGTGGACGTCTGCAAACTGCCGGAAGCGTAGGCGCCCGGCTCATGCGGTGGCTCGCTGGTTGACCCGTGTGATGGCTGTGGCGACATCCCCCTGCCTTTTATCCGATACGGTGGGAGCCTTCTTCCTGGGGAGGGATGAGGCCTTTGGAGCGGAAGAGCTCGGGGACGGCCATGTCGCGATTGCGGTGGGGGAAGGGCTTTCCTTCGATAAGGCAGAGCACGAACTCGTTGAGGAACGTCGCATCGGGTTCCACGCCAAGGGGCACGTTGCGGTAACTTGCCCGCACGAGCGCGTTGCGGAATTGCAGGGACGATCGGTCGAAAGCCTCACTACAATCATGGGGAAAACCGTGGGAGCGCAGCAGCTGCTGGAGAAAGACAGCCACGGTACGGGTGTTCCCCTCCGCAAAGGGGTGGATTTGCCAAATGCGCGTTATGAAGCTGCCCACGGAAGCGGCATAGGCACGGTAGTCGCCGAGGGCTGCCATTGCGGGTTTGAACTCGGCGAACGCGGCCGCTAGATCGTCTTCAATGGATACGTAGTCGCCGTAGGCCACTGATTCTCGGGCGAGGACGAACTCACGTTTTGAGAGATTGTAGTCGCGGTAGTGCTGCTCGTATCGCGAGTCTTCCATGAGGCCCCGAAATAAACGTCCGTGAATGGAGCGCAGCGTGGCGGGGGAGAACGTGAAGCCGTTTGAATCGAGCGCATTGCAGATGCGTGCGCTCACGAGGTCGGCCTCCTGGGAGTAGCGGTTGATGCCGCGCTCGACCTTCTGGTTGTAGTACTCATCCACCATGTCGCTGAGCTGGCTGGCGCTGATGTCGCCGGCCACATAGCGGGCGGCGGGCTCGTCGAAGGCAGCGCTGGTGGTAAGGCCGTCGACGGCTTGCAGGCCCCGGGCGGAGCGAACGCGCTGGTCGCGCACGCGGTAGGAGTACGGCTCCTCGTAGCGTTCGTAGTCCGGCTCGGCGCTCATGATCATCCTTTCTAGCGGGGCATTCTCTGGCCATTGTAGCATGGCGCTATTCGGGGAGAGTCGCTGTGCCCGCTTTGTCGCCGACCGTTTGTGCGAGGGGATGGTCTCGTGTTCGGCCGTTTCGCTGGAGTTCGCGTTGGTGTGCCGCTCCTTCTTCAACAAAATTTAAGGTCTCGGCCCCTTGACGAAGCGGTGCGGCTTTTATACTATGCAATACATAGTATCATGCGAAAGGAGGTATGGTGGACGCTCAAATGAAGCGTGGGTTTCTGGAGGCCTGCGTGTTGGCGGTGCTGAGCCGGGGGGAATCCTACGGTTACCAGATCATCAAAGACGTGCCGCCGTCGCTGGGCCTCACGGAGTCGACGCTGTATCCGCTGCTCAAGCGGCTGGAGGGCGCGGGCTGCATTGCCGTGCGCTCCGCCGAGCACAACGGGCGGCTGCGCAAGTACTATCGCGTCACGAAGGAGGGCCGCGCCCGCGTGGAGGCCTTTGTGGAGGAGTGGAACGAGGTGGAGGCCATCTATCGCTTTGTGCGGGAAGCCGCGGTCGGTGGCGCGTCTGCGACGGTCGCGCCTGCGGCTGCTGCGCCAGCAGCGACCGTCCCAGCTGCCCCGGCTGCTGCGCCATCGACGAAAACCCTCCGAACTGAAGGAGCTGCATCATGAACAAGCAGGAATATCTCGCCTCGTTGCGGGCAGCCCTGGCCTGCCTGCCCGAGAGCGAAATCGAGGAGTCGGTGGCCTTCTACACCGAGATGATCGACGATCGCGTCGCCGACGGCCTCACCGAGGAAGAGGCCACAGCCCAGCTGGACGACCCGAAGACCGCCGCGCGGGCCATCATCGCCGATTTGCCTGTGGTGCCGCGGACGGTGGTGCGCACCAAGCAGAAGAACCGCGCGTTGTACTGGACGCTCGTCATTCTGGGGTCGCCTCTGTGGCTCACGCTGCTGCTAGCTGCCGGTATGCTGGTGCTGGCGGGGCTGCTGACCATCTGGTGCCTCATCCTGGGGTTGTGGCTGTTGGCGGCGGGATTGCTGGCCGGCGGTCCGCTCGGCATCGGCGTGTGCCTGTGGGCGTTAGTCATGGGGCAGCCGGCCTATGGTGTGTTCGAGCTGGGATCGGGCCTTCTCTGCTTCGGCCTGGGGCTGTTCTGCTTGCACGGGGCCGTGGCGGCCAGCAAAACGCTCATGCAGGTGTCACGCCAGTGGATCGCGAAGGCCAAGGAGCCTTTCGTGAAGGTGAAAGAAGAGGGTGCAGCTGCGTTTGTCGGAAAGGAGCCCGTCCATGAATCTTAGCGAGAAATTCCCCTGGCTGACGTGGAAGAACGTCCACCTGGTGGCCGTGGCCTGCATTGCGGTCGGGGCCGTCATCCTCACGGTGGGCACGGCTATCGTCGGCCTCACCGTAGCCGGCCTCGAGAATCCCAGCTGGCAGGCCGTGGCGGACCTGTTGCGCTTTCCCGGAATACCCGGCGATACCTGCGGCATTCCCGCAGCCCCGACACCTCCCGAACCTCCGACGATTTCCTAGCTGCTAGCCATCTTCGGCCGACCGAGGCGCCTCAGAACACCCAAGGGAGTGCCGCGAGATTTCCCGGCACGTTCAAATGTGCCTCGAAGGCAGATAAGGACTCCCCCGATGCATTCCGGGAAACCTGTTCGCAGCAAGGGTCAATCTGTTATAATCCTCTCAAAAATGGAATTATATTCCAGATTTGAGAGGATTTTCATGTACATCCCTCGTGCCCTTGAATCTGTCGTTCGCCGCTACTCCGACTTTTTCAAAGTCGTCGTCGTCACCGGTCCGCGCCAGGTTGGGAAGACGACAATGCTTCGCCACCTTATGGAAGAGGACGAGATCGCTGGTCGCAGGCGCAACTACGTGACGCTGGACAACACCGCCGTGCGCCAGTTGGCGAGAGAGGATCCAGCGCTCTTCTTGCAACGCTACGAGCCTCCCGTCCTCATCGATGAGATTCAATACGCCCCCGAGCTGCTGCCGTTCATCAAGATCGCCGCCGATAACGCAAGTGAGAACGGGGGGTTTTGGCTCACGGGATCGCAGCCCTTCCACCTCATGCGCCACGTTTCCGAATCTCTGGCGGGGCGCGCGGGCATCATCGAGATGCTGGGGCTGTCGGATGCGGAACTTCAAGGCCGTCCCTCGGCCCCTTTCCTTCCGTCGCCCGACTACTTCACCGAGCGCGTAAAGGCCATGCCTGAGCGAACGGTGACTGAGGTGTTCGACCGCATCAGTGCCGGCTCTTTCCCAGGCATTTGCACTCTTCCGCTCGACATGCGTGCCGCCGCTTACGATTCCTACATCGACACCTACCTCATGCGCGATATTCGCGATCTGTCTCAAGTGGCCGACGAGCTGAAATTCCGGCGCTTTATGGCCGCCTGCGCGTCGCTTACTTCGAAGCCGGTGGTGTATGCCGAGTTGGCGCGCATCGCCGATATCGACCAGAAGACGGCCAAGGCGTGGCTCTCCCTCCTCGTGAGTTCTTATCTGGTCAAAATCGTGGAACCTTACGCGAACAACCTTATCAAGCGGTTGAGCAAGCAGCCCGTCATGCATTTCACCGACACAGGGCTGGCGGCTCACCTCGCCGGATGGAGTAGCGCGCGGTCCCTGGAAACAGGAGCGATGGGGGGCCTCGTGTTCGAGTCGTTCGTGTTCGGGGAGATATACAAAAGCTACTGCAACAACGGTATGACTGCACCGCTTTTCTTCTTCAAGACCAATGACAGGCAGGAGATTGATCTGCTTCTCGAGCGCGACGGGTGCTTGTTCCCCATTGAGGTGAAGAAGTCGGCGATGCCGCAGGCGAAAGACGTTCGCGCGTTCTCGGTCCTCGATGCCGCGAAAGTTCCGGCTGATTCAGCGTTGACCTCGTTCAAGCGCGAGGTGGGAACGGGGTCGCTTGTGTGTATGGCCGACGACACGTTCCCCGTGAACGAGCGCGCCTGGGCCTTCCCCGCCTGGGCGATTTGAGTTTTCGTTGGGGAGGGCACCCGAGTCCTGCCGTCCCGGCACCATCAGTTGCTGCAGCTGGTTTTGCCTGGTCATTGTAGCGAGGGGCGCTAACAGGATCCTATCGGAGTTTCGCCCGAGCGGGGGCAGGAGGCTCCTCAGGAATGGGGCACTGCGTCCGCAGTGGGCTCTATGGCCCCGAGGGGGGCGCTCCGCTCGTGAAACGCCGAGAGCCCGCGCAGGGTGGGCTCTCGGCTCAATAGGCCGGCGGCCTGCGAGGGGAGGGAAGCTGGCAGGCCGGCCGACAGCGGGAATGGCGTTTAGGCGTTGCCTGCGATGAACTTGCCGGTCAGGTAACCGTAGGTCATAGCGATGGAATGGCTCGCCCCTGCCAGAGTGGCCGGGTAATCGCCGAGGAAACGGCCGCCCTGGGTGTTGCCGATGGCATACAATCCGGGCAGCACGTTGAAGTTCTCATCGAGAACCTGGGCGTTCTTATTCGTAGAAAGACCGCTCATGGTCACCAGGCAGCGCAGAGAATCGTGCAGATCGCCACCCTCACCGTCCGTGACCTCCCACTTGATAGCGTAGAACGGCGCCTTCTTCAGGGCGAACATACGCTCGGCGGTTTTGCCGAAGTCTTCATCGCTGCCCGCTTCGGCCAGCTCGTTGTAACGCTCGATCTCGGCCTTCATCGTGGCGGCGACGGTCTCGTCAACCCCCAGGTTGGCGATTAGCTCATCAAGGGTATCACCTTTGGCCGAGGTCCACTCGTCCACCGATTCCACGACTTCAGGTGCGAGTTTGGTATAAGAGCCCAAACCCGACTGCATGTGGGTCGCCTGCTCGGCGAAGTCGCCATCGAAAATCTGGTAGACCAGGGTGCCGGGCTGGCGCAGCACGGCCGAACCGAAGTGGTCGTTGGTGAGGTCTTCGTTGATATAGCGCTCACCGTTGGCGTTGAGTTGCAGGAATGCCGCCACGCCCATCTTGCCCAGATCGCCGTGGGCCATGGCGCAGTGCGGCCCTTCTTCGATGTGGCCGCCGGCCCAGTGCCCCATGAGCATGCCATCGCCCTGATCGCTGTATTCGCCATTCACGTCAGCATGGGGGTAGGTGAAGGTGAACTTCTCCTTCAGGTTGTAGATCCACGGCATATAGTGGGCCAAAAGCTCGTCATTGCGCACGTAGCCGCCGGTGGCCAATACCACGCCGCGTGTACCGTTAACCTGGGTATATTCGCCCGTGGTCACGTCCTCGAAGATGACGCCGACAATGCGTCCCGCGTCATCTTTTACCAGTTGGCGGGCGCGAGCGTTGAAAATGGCCTCGACATTGCCCGTATCTAAGGCCTTCTGGAAATTGGCCATCATGATGGGCTTGTGGCCCTTTTCGGGAGTGCGGAACGAGAGGGTTCCCGTGAACACGCGCTCATGGTCGACGCCGTAGCGATAGGGCGCATAGATGTTGTTGTTCCCCACGTAGTACTGGGTTTCCTGATCGAGCTTATCGCCGCCGGGCACCTCCCACAGAAGGCCGTCGTAGGCGCCGGCGTACTAGTCGAAGGCCTCGCCGCAATGGTCGGCCCAGCGCTTGAGTACGCGGAAGTCGGCGCGATGGCCGCATTGGATCATCATCTCGTTCACCAGCTCGGTGGTATCGACGTCCTCAATGCCCATCATGCGCGCATTGTCGGTGTTGAAGGCGGCGAACTGGGAGGAACGGGCGTGTCGGTGGCGGCCGCTTTCTGTTCCAATGCGGCGTTTACGTTGTTTTCCATTTTCATAGCGACGGTGTTTTGCGCCATCGCGTTTCGCTATGGTGTGAATGCGCTCTGGCTGTTTGGCATCACCCAAGCGGCGTTGACCGCCGGCTCGTTTTTGGGCGCCGTGCTTCCCGAGGGCGCGTCGCTACTCGCCGTGCCAGAGGAGGCTACCGCTGCTGCCGTCGCCGTCCTTGTCGTGGTGCTGGTGGCCCTTTCCATGCTGTTGGTTTCGGATCGCGACTTCGAGACCACCTGGGGCGTGATGCCGCGAGAAGGGGCGGCAGACACGGCAATTTCGGTCTTGGCGGAGGAGGAGCGAGAGGCGCGGCGATGCGCAAAAGTGGCGAAGCGCTATGGCCTCACCCGTCGCGAGGAGGAGATTCTGCTGTTCATGATGCGCGGCTATACGTTTTCCCGCATCGCCTCCGAGTTGTATGTAGCGGAGTCGACCATGAAAACTCACTCGCGCCATATCTATCGAAAGGTCGGCGTGGCCAACCGTCAGGAATTGCAGGAGCTTTTGGGTGATTACCCTGTGTAGAGGCTCGCTGTGGCCTCGTCACAGTCAGGCTTTGTCGTGGATTTGTATTGCTCCGATGCGGGAGTTATTTGCGCTAATCTGGTAGTCATAGGACGGATAATCTTGTAGTAAGGTATCGAATATTCTGGTAGTCTATCAGCATGGTCCATCGCGACAAAGTCTGTGTTCTTCGAAGAGCTAGGTGATGCTATGATCCCGCGATCAATTTCTGCGACGTTGCGACGCAATCTGAGGCAGTTTCCCCTGGTATCGCTTACGGGCCCCCGTCAAAGTGGCAAGACTACGCTCTTGCGGTACGAGTTTCCCGAATACGCCTACGTCTCGCTCGAGGATCCTGATGCTCGCGCGTTGGCTCAAGACGATCCGCGCTCCTTTCTCTCGCTGTACGACTCCCATGCCATCTTCGACGAGGCTCAACGGGTTCCGGAGCTTTTTTCCTATCTTCAAGGAAAGGTGGACGAATCGGGGGCACCGGGACAGTACATCATCTCCGGCTCTCAGAACTTTCTTCTTATGGAGGCAATATCTCAATCTCTCGCGGGTCGTGTTGCCGTGCGGCATCTGCCACCCTTGTCCTATGGCGAAGTGAGAGGGACGGGCGGCCAGCCGCCGACTGTTGAGGAGTGGGTGGTGAAGGGCGGCTATCCGCGTCTGTATGATGTAGCGTTGAATCCTGACGAGTACTTCCCAAGCTATATTCAAACCTATTTGGATCGCGATGTCCGTCGTGAGCTCGGAGTTGTTAAACTCACAGAATTCAACCGTTTCATCGCCTTATGCGCATCGCGTATTGGCAACCTCGTGAACATTCAGTCTCTCGCAACGGAGTGCGGTATTAACGTGCGCACGGCGAAGGATTGGCTTTCGGTGTTGGAGCAGAGCTTCATCATTCATCTGCTACACCCCTATCATCGCAATTTCGGCAAACGACTCGTGAAAACGCCGAAGCTCTATTTCGCCGACACCGGTCTCGCCTGCTCCTTGTTGGGGATTGAGACCTCTGAGCAGTTTTTGACAAGTTATTTCAAAGGGACGCTTTTTGAAAACGCTGTGGTTTCCGAGTTGTTGAAGGGGGTCTATGCCCAGGGGAAGATTCCCAGCATCTATTTTTGGCGGGATTCTTCTGGTCGCGAGATCGATGTGATTGTTGAAAAGGGCGGTTCAATTCAACGGGCCATTGAGATTAAGGCCTCGGCCACTTACAGCCCCAAGTTTTTCGCAACGCTTGATGTGCTCGGTGATGTACTTGGCGTTCTTCCGGAGGCCCGTGAAGTCGTTTACTCAGGCACCGACACGCTGAAGACCCGTCATGGTGTGGTCAGGTCTTTTGCTGATTTGGCGTGAGCTGACGGGTCTTCCCAGCCTGGGCGATTTGAGTTTTCGTTGAAGTGGAGCGCGAAACGCGCTCGCGGCCTAAGCCTCCAGGGCCTCTGCCCAGGCGGCTTCCTTGAAGCCGGGGATGGCGGTGGCGGCGGTCACCAGCAGCGGGCGCTTCACGAGCATGCCGTTGGTGGCTAGCAGGTCGTACTGCTCGGCCTCGGACAGGGCGGGCAGCTTCTTCGACAGCTCCATCTCGCGGTACAGCATGCCGCTCGTATTGAAGAAGCGCTTGAGGGGCAGCCCGCTCCGCTCATGCCAGGTGCGCAACTCGTCGGCCGTGGGGTTGTCCTCCACGATATGGCGGTCGGTGTAGGCCGCGCCCCGCTCGTCAAGCCATCGCTTCGCCTTCTGACAGGTGGAGCACTTCGGGTATTCCAAAAACAAAACGCTCGTGGTCATGGGGTTCTCCTTCGTCGGGATGCGTGAATGGCGCGGGATGTCGTTACGTGAGGCGCGGCGCTCAGCGCGGCTGCGGGACGGTGCTGCGCAGACTGCGGATCGGGTGCGGTTCCTGCGACGACGATCGCGCCCGTCTTCATGGTAGCGGAGATGCGGCCCGTGTGGAAGAGCATTTCGCCTAGGCGCCGCCGGTGCGCTCGTTCACGAGGTTGATGAGCTCCTGCTTGGAGTGAATGCCCAGCTTGCGGTAGATGGTCTTTGCGTACCATTGCACGGTGCCGAGCGCCAGGAACAGCACTTCCGATATGTGCTTCTGGCTGTTGCCATGGGCGATGAGGGCCATGATCTCCGCCTCGCGGGCCGAGAGATCCGCCTCGGCGGCCAGGGCGGCGCAGGCATCCTCGAAGCTGGGGTGATCGCTCTCGTCATCCTCCCGCTCGCTCTCAGATTCGTCGGTTTGAGCAAGGGCGTGCAACTCGCTGGCGGTGAGGCGGTGGTTGGCGAAGGCGAGCACGGAGACGAGCACGACCATGGACATGAGGATAACCGCCGGCACCACATCCACCTCGGTCAGGCCGAGGGAGGCGATGATGCGCGGGAACACGAGTCGCTGCAGGGCGATAGGCAGCACCTTGAACACGACCATGCCCAGCCCCACTACCAAGACGGGTGAGACGCGGTCGTTCTTCACGAATTGGAACAGGATGAGGTAGGCGAGCACCTCGAAGCAGTTCAAGGCGCCGTGGGCAATGCCCAGACCGGCGTAGGTGGCGGCTCCCTGAAGGCCTATGATCATCATGGCGCCGAGCAGGAACAGGCCGGCGGCTGGTATCCAGGTGTTGCGGTAGCCCTGCTCGAGCGACGCGCCGCGCCGGGCCGATATGAGGCAGTAGGCCATGACGCAGGCAATGCTCGCGCAGCGGGCGAGCAGTTCGCCGAAGGGCACGTCCTTATCCAGGTTGAAGTACAGGCCGGTGACGATGCGGCCGCCGATGAGCAGCACGGCGAGAAGTCCCAATAGCACGAAGGGGGCATGGCCCAAGGCGCTGAGATCGTGGCTGAACCGGGGCAGAGCGTGGTCGGCCGACACCTTCGAGACCGCGAACCAGCAGATGCCCGACAGGGCCGCCGACAGGCCGCAGAGGGCCATGCGCCCCTCCATGGGCAGGAAGTTCCCCATGGTGAGGGCAGCGTAGCCAATGGCCGAAGCGAACAGGAGCACCATGGTCTGGCGCGGAACCAGGGTGGCGAGCCGGATAATCCAGCCGAGCATGAGGCTCACGTAGCTGACCGACAGAAGGAACGTCGCCGTCAGCGCCAGGGGCAGCGAGTACCCTACGGTGAATCCAGCAAGCAGCGCCCCATAGCCTGCCAATCCCAAAAGCACGAGCCCCAACACGACTGGACGATGCTGGGCGATGAATCGCTCGACGGGACGTCGGGCCACGGCGGCGGCTAAGAACAGCAGGAAGCAGAAGCCGAGGATGGTCTCATTGGCGTAGGAATAGGCCCGGGCCTCGGGAAAGAACCCCGCCATCATGACCGGCGGGAAAAACACCCAACTGAAGACGAGCCCTATGAGGGCCAGCGCGAACTGACGCTTCCTTAATGTGACCAACACCCCAACCCCTCGATAGCAACCATGGCGCTCTTGCGCGGAAGTCCGGGCTCAAACCCTGCGGCTCCGCATCCCCTGCGCCCGGGGATTCTGCCCCTCCATTCTACCCGAAACCACGGGGTGGGGAAACGGGGCGGCAAAGGTGAGGGAAAGGGACTTCTCGGAGAGGAAAGAGGACGGTTTGAGAGTGCGATCAGGCAATTCTTTGTCAACCCCCTGCTTTTATGGGGCCTGTAGGGGACGGGGTGGCGGGAAATTCACCATGAAACATGAGGTGCTTTCCGGATTGTGCGGTGAAACAATCGGGACTGTGCCGCGAACAAGTTCCAATTCATGGGCGAACGGGGCACGGCACAGAAGAGAACCCGAAACGAACCAATGAGGGGAAAGGAAGGGACGCATCATGAAAGCAAGGAAAATGGTGGTTGCGGTTGCGACGCTGGCGCTGATGGGCGCCATGGCGTGCGTGGCTGCCGCGTGCAGCCCCAGCGGGCAGGAGATGAGCGAGACGGGCGGGGGCGACTGGGAGGCCGTCATGGCCGAGCACCCCGATGATCCCTACGTGGCCAGCTATGAGGCCGAGGATCCGGCGACGCTCATCACCATGCACAAGAAGCTGGGCAACACCTGCGAGAGCTGCCACGATGACGCCGTTGTGGACGAGGTGGGCAACTTCACCGAGCTGGTGGGCCCGTCGGAGGAGACCATCGCCACGCGCGAGTTCTGCCTGAACGACGGCTGCCACAGCTGGGAGAAGATCGTGGACACCACCATTCTCGATGGCGACAAGACCGTCTACAACCCCGAGGGCCTCTACAACGTGCACGACAACCACCGCGGCGACGTGGATTGCGGCCAGTGCCATTCCATGCACGGCCAGCCGACGCTGAACTGCGTGCAGTGCCATTACATGGATCTGCCCGAGGGTTGGGACGGATTCGAGTAGGAATTACGGAAGGAAGGGAACTATCATGACGCAAGAACTTTCTCGCCGCAGCTTCCTGCTCGGCTCCACTACCCTGGGCGCCGCTGCCCTGGCTGCAAGCACCCTGGGGCTCGCTCCCCAGATGGCTCACGCCGACGAGGCCGATGACGCCGAGGCGCCGGCAGAGGTGTCTGCCACCTATGACTGCGACTTCGTCGTGTGCGGCTCGGGCACGGCGGGCCTGTGCGCCGCCAACCGCGCGGCTGAATTGGGGGCCAAGGTCATTCTCGTGGACGTGAACACCGAGAACGGCGTGGGCGGCAATTCCCGCTACGTCGAGAACATCGGCAACGTGGCTATGGGCACTGACAACGCCCTGGAGAACGTGGGCGCGGCCGACCATTACTACGACGGTCTGGCCAGCTACCATCGCTACGCCTCGAGCACCACGGTGACGCGCCGCTATGCCAACGATGGCGAGAAGGTGCGCGCCTGGACGACGGACTTCCAGGGCATCACCTACAACAAGAAGGGCAAGTACGACCACGGCGAGGATGGCACCTCGGGCGGTATGACCGCCATCATGAAGATGTACCAGCTGGCCCAGGACCAGGGCGTGCAGTTCCTCTTCGACGCCCGGGCCTATCAGCTGCTCGTGGATGACGCGGGCGCGGTGGCCGGCGTGCTGTGCAAGAGCCGCACCGGAGAGATCATCCAGGTGAACGCCAAGGCCGTGGATCTGTGCACCGGCGGTTTCGCAGCCAACAAGGAGATGTTCGAGCGCTACACCAACGTGCCCTACGAGTGCGTGATTCCCCGCGGCTCCATGGGCACCCAGCGCGGTGACGGCATCACCATGGGCCTTGAGCTCGACGCCCTGCTGCACCATCCGGAGGCGGTGAACTACTGCAGCTGGATCCTGCCCGGCCACTACAACAAGAGCGCGCTCACCGTGTGCGGCGTGAATCAGGCCGACGAGGTGTTCCTGAACCAGGAGGGGCGCCGCTTCTGCGATGAGAGCGTCATCAAGGACTGGACGCTGTCCGGCAACATCGGCTCCCAGCAACAGCATGTCTATGCCATCATCGACCAGGCCTTCGTGGAGAAGATCAAGACTGAGGGCGTGACGACCCGCCGTGCCAACTACTACGAGCCGGGCGAGCCGGTGCCGGGATTCCAGGACGAACTGGATGCGGCTACCCAGCGCGACAACCCCCGCGTGTTCAAGGCCGACACCATCGAGGAGCTCGGCGAGATGCTGGGCATCGATCCGACGGCCCTCAAGGCCGAGATGGACAAGTACAACGGCTACTGCGACGAGGGCGCTGACCACGACTTCCTGAAGGCGCCGGAGTTCCTGCGCAAGATGGACACGCCGCCCTTCTACGGCTTCCGCTGCCTGTTGGCCTTCTACGGCACCGTGGGCGGCCTGAAGGTGGACGAGTACGCCCGCGTCATCCGTCGGGACTTCAAGCCCATTCTCGGTCTGTATGCCGGCGGTTCCGATGCCGGCGGTCTGTTCGGCCCCTACTACGACGTATCCTGCGCCCCCGGCTCCACCCAGCTGTGGGCCCGCGTGTCCGGCTACTGGGCGGCCGAGCATGCCGTGAACGAGTACCTGCCCACGGCGTAAAGCCCCGAGGCGACGGCATCTCTCCTGCCTGCCAACGAATCTTCCGGGCCCCGCTGGCGCTTCCCCGTTAGCCAGCGGGGCCCGTGCGTTTGATGGGGACTGTAGCGGGCGATGCGGTAATTCGCCTTAATGCCACCTGCTGTATTTATTCATTTTTTCTAACTTTACTCATAAAGTAAAATTAGTTAAAATTGTATAAAGTTAGGAGGCGAATATGGAATTGCCCGCACAGATTCTCGGGTTTCCCCTCAAAAAGGGAGAGCCTATTGACGCGAAGGGACTCCCGTTCTTTTTCTCTACGCTGTTTTCCATTGTTGAAGGAAGTCTGGGGGAGACCGAATGTCTTTTCGTGATGCCGCGGGGTGAAGTAAAGCTTACGCCGCTCTTGAAAGCAGTGGAACGGCTGCAATCTGACTTTCTGAAGCCGTGCGTGGTCGCCTCCGACCAACTGAGCCTGTACCAGATACAGCGGCTGACCGAGGAGCGCATCGCCTGGGTTGCTTCAGCGGAGCGCTTCTTCGTGCCATTTTTGGGGCTCGCTGTGATGAGCAGCATGAAGAAGCATCGGCCGAAGACTCGAATTCTGAGCCCCCAAGCCCAACGGGTGGCCGGCCGTATTCTCGATCAGTCCTGGGCGGGTAAATCGACGAGTGATGTGGCGGCGCTGATGGAAAAAAGCTTGCCGAGCGTCTCGAATTACTTTGCGGAAATTTCCGCTCGAAGCCCCGAAGTTTTTGTCATAGAGGGTCGCACGCGACGTATTTCTCCCCTCTCAGCCGCCCAGCAACGCGAAGTGTGGGACAAGCTTAAAGAGGCGCTTGCGTCCCCCTGTCTTGATCGCTTCTATGTGAAGCGGCCCAAAGAGGCGGGGGCATTAGGGGAGCTCTGCTGCGCTCGAGCGGGTTTGACGGCTTTGAGTTCCCTGACGATGCTGGGCGACGATCCGTGGCCGACCTATGCGATGTACGGCTCCGATGCGCTAGATCGCCTTGAGGCTGCTGGAGTTGTGCGAGTCGATGAAGGGGATGGCCCCGATGCGCTTATTGAGCTGTGGTCCCATGACGTGGAGACCGTAGATGGGTTCGTTCGCGATGTGCCGCTGTTTCTTTCCCTCCGCGATAGGAAGGGAGAGGATCCCCGCTTGGACGAAGCGTTGGAAGTTCTAGAGAGGAGAATTGGTCTGTGAGCGTCCATGGTATCGAGCTCTTCCGCGAGGCCTTCGAGCCGTTTGCGACTTCCTATGCTCTGATTGGCGGCAGCGCCTGTGACCTGCTCTTCGATCGCGAGGGACTCAGGTTTCGGGCAACGAAGGACTTGGATATCGTCGTGCTCTCCCATCGACCGAGTAGGGAGTTCGGCGAAGTGTTTTGGGATTTTGTTCTCAAGGCCGGCTATACGTGCGGGTGGAGGAACAGCGAGAGGGTTCATTTCTATCGCTTTACCGATCCGGAGAACGTCGCCTATCCCGCGATGATCGAGTTATTTTCTCGCCATCCCGATTTCCCTTTGCACGATGAGCGGGCAATCGTTGCTCCTCTTCCTCTGGAAGAAGACATCTCAAGCTTATCGGCCATTATTTTGGATGACGACTACTTCGGCTTTCTTGCGGATGGCCTTGATCGCGTTGAGGGGCTGAGCGTTGTCGATACGGCCCATATCATTCCCCTTAAGGTGAGAGCCCACATTGATTTGAGCGAGCGCAAACAACGGGGCGATCACGTGAATGAACGGGATTTGAAAAAGCATCGCAAGGATGTACTCCAGCTACTGTCGCTGCTTCCCGCCGGGATGTCGGTCGAGGTGGGAGGGCGGATTCGCGCCGACTTGAGGACATTTGTTGACGATATGCGCGATTCCGGCCTGCGGGTGGATCAGCTTGGCCTTGGTATGGATCTTTGCGAGGCTCTGCAGTTGCTGTCGACGGTGTACGGACTGGATATATAGGGGGCGCCCATGTGCCATCGGTTTGAGATGCTGAGCGGGGAAGAGGCCGGTGCGGTGGTGGACTGGCTGCGGGCGGTACGACGGGCGCTCGCCGAGGGGCGGGGCGCCGCGTCCGTGATGCCTCCGGTGTTCGGGCGGCCAGCCGCGATGCCCTTGGAGGCCATCGACTGCTATCCGGGGCGCGAAAGCCCGGTCATTGTGGCGGAGGGCGAGGGGGCCAACGGCGACGGGGCACTTGATGGCAAGGATGTTCCGCGTGCCTGGGGCGGCGGTAGCGACTTCGCGACGGTGAGCCTGGTCTGGGGCATCGAGGTGCCCTGGAAGCGGGGACCGGTGTTCAATGCTCGCATCGAATCGGCGCTGTCGGGCTCGGGTATGTGGCATGAGGCCATGGAGCGTGGTCGCTGCATCGTGCCCGTGCGGGCCTTCTACGAAACCCGGAGCCGCGAGGGCACTCCCGGCGCGGGGGCGGTCGGGGAAGGCGCGGCGGCATCGGTCCAGGGTGCGGCCGACGACCCTCCCGAGCTAACTCGCGGAGCGGTGGCCGACATCGAGCAGGGCATTCTGGGCCTGGAGGACGCCCCGGCGGCCGGTGCGCGCCCCCGCGGACGGCGTCCTCAGTACCGGTTCGCGGCCGCGGGTGGAACGGCGCTGTTGCTGGCCGGCCTGCGCATCGGCGACCGCTTCGCGCTTGTGACCTGCGAGCCCGATGTCGTCGTGGGAACGGTGCATCATCGCATGCCCCTGTCGCTCACGGCCCCCGAGGCTCTGGCTTGGCTCGCTGCCGCCGATGCGCGGTCCCTGCTCAACCGCGCCCCCATTCCCCTGACCGCCACCGAGGAGCCCGCGCCCGTTAAGACCCCGAAGCAGCCTGCCGACCCCGATCAGATGTCGCTGTTCTAACCGGGCCGCCTGCTATTCCGGTCGCGGGCTCATGAGGTGCTCGACGCTGTGGAGTGTCATGGATCCCAGCAGCTGGGCGGCATCTTCCACCGGCACCACTTTCCCTGCTCGTACCCACTGGCGGTAGCACTCCAAGGCCATATTGCGGATGAGGGCGCACACCAGTTCCTCGCTATGGGAATCGATGCCCTCGCGCCAGAACAGCTCGTCGGCGAAGGCGCGGTAGCGGTCCATCTGGGTGGCGTAGATGCGCTCGCCGAAGTCGTAGAAGCTCGGCGAGCACACGAGCCGCTCGATCATGGGCGGTTGGGCGGCCAGGTAGCGGAAGAAGCGCCGCGCATGGCCGTCCATGTCCCACGGATCGTCGGGGGTCTTCTCGTAATAGGCGAAGAACTCGTCCATGATGCCGTTCATGATCTCGTCGTAGAACGCCTCGATGGTCTCGTAGTGCAGATAGAACGTCTTGCGGTTGATGCCGGCGCGGTCGGTGAGGGCCTTCACGGTGATCTTGTCGAGGGTCGTCTCGGCGATCAGCTCCTCGAAGGCTCCGCGCAGGGCGTTGCGCGTGCGCACGACGCGCAGATCGCTCTTCTTGTCCGTCATGGCCCCTCCTTGCGGTGTTCTTTCGGCTCCCCGTATCTTAACGGCTTGCGCACCTCGGGGAACATACCTGTTTATGCCCACTTTCCAGAAAGTGCGGCATAAGCCACGCGCCCTGGTAAATGGGCAGTGATTTCTCTGTTGACGCTCCGTAGACTGCACCCCAGAAACCGCCCTGCCCGGGGAAGGCGCGGGCGGAGGCACGAGAGAAGCCTAGGAGCAGGAGGATATCATGGAGCAGAGATTTGACGGCGCCAAGCTCAGCCGTCGCAGCTTCCTGAAAACAGCTGCGGCAGTGGGCACGGCCGGATTCGCCGGAACGAGTCTGACGGGTGTGGCTCTAGGAGCGGCCCCGGCTGAAAAGGCCGTCGGCGAGACGCTCGGCTACACGTACCACAATGAGCACTGCCTGTGCAACTGCATGCTGCAATGCACCGTGCGCGACGGGCGTTTGGCCATGATCCAGCCGCGCGAGAACGAGGACAAGCGCTTCCAAAACGTATGCCTGAAGGGCATCTCCGAAGTGCAGAACATTTACGGCGACGCCCGCATCCAGCGTCCCATGAAGCGCGTGGGCGAGCGCGGAAGCGGCGAGTTCGAGGCTATCAGCTGGGACGAGGCCTTCCAAATGATCGCCGAGAATTTCAAGGCCATTCAGGACAAGTATGGCAAGGAGGCGCTGTGGATCCAGTTCTCCACGGAGGCCTCCCAGCGCTTCCCACCGCTGCTGCCGAGCGTGCTGGGAGCTCAGACGAGCAGCATGAATGGGTATGATTTAGGTCAGGGCAACGGCCAGTTTCAGGCATTTTCTCCATGGATCGGTCTGTTCGCTCAAAACACCATCTGGCAGTGGGATGAGGCTGCGGTGGTGCTGATGGCAAATTGCAATCTGGTTGAGACGAGCTTGACTTGGGCTCGCGCCATGATGAATGCCCAGGAAGCGGGTACGAAGATCATTTGCCTCGATCCGCGTTTTAGTCCGACGGCCAGCAAGGCGGATCAGTGGGTTGGCCTGCGCGCTGGTACCGATCCGGCGTTCTTCCTCGGCATGACTAAGTACATCTTGGATGAAGAGCTGTACGACCGCGAGCATGTGCTGGCTCACACCGCGCTGCCGTTCTTGATTGATCCCGAAACGGGACTCTGCCTGGCCGATGTGGCCGAAGCGGTGGATCCGGAAACCGGCGAACCGGTGGAAGTGAAGACTTTCTATATGTGGGACGAAGCGACGAACGCGGCGGTGCCCCACACCACCGAGGGTGCGACTCCGGCATTGGAAGGCGAGTTCACTGTGAACGGCAAGCGCTACGTTACTCAGTTCACGCGCTTGCGGAAGGACATGGAGCCCTATACGCTGGAATGGGCTTCCGCGACCTGCGATGTTCCGGTTGAGGTTATAGTCGACGTGGCTACCCAGTACGCGAAGGGCCCCTCCATTATTTGCAACAGCGTCGGCGGTATAGACAAGTTCTATAACAACGATGTGGCCGGCCACTGCTACGTGCTCATTGCCTCGTTGACGGGGAACTACGGCAAGCGCGGCACGGGTTGCGGCATCTACGGCTACCATGTGACCCCCTACGAGGCGGCGCTGGGCGCTTGGGTGCTGCCCGAGGGCATGGCGCCGGTGAGCACTCAGGGCTTCTTCGATGTGGTGAAGGACAACGCCGTTCACGGCGCGATGTTCTTCGGCGATATTCCCACCCAGAAGGCTGCGAACTGGAATAAGACTTTGGAATGGATTGATTCCCTGGACTTCGTGGCCTTGGCCGATATCTATCACAGCTCAGTGGCCGACTTCGTTGATCTGGTCCTGCCGGTGTGCAGCAAATTCGAGTGTGCTGATGAGGTGGGCGGCGTAAAGTGCGCCAACGCTCATATCTTGGCCAATTTGAAGGTGCTCGATCCGCTGTTCGAGAGCAAGTCGGACTTCTACATCGAGAAGGGCATCGCCGAGGCCATGGGGCTGGGCGATTTGTTCCCGGCCGATGGCGAAGAGTACGCCCGGGCGCTCCTGTCGAGCGACGATCCCCAGATGGCTGGCTTTACGCTGGAGACTTTGAAGGAGAACAACGGCGCCCAGCGACTGATTGGGTCGGAGGAGCTCCGAGTGCCGGAAATCGGTTTCGAATACACCACCCCCTCAGGCCGCCAAGAGCCTTACTACGAGAACATGCTGGAGTTCGGCCAGGCCTTCCCCGCTTGGGAGGCGCCTTGCGAGGCCTATCCGGAGAACCCGCTGCGCGAGAAATACCCGCTGCAGTTCAATCAGGCCCGCTCCCGCTTCCGCGTGCACTCGGCCTACTCGGGCGCGAAATGGATTCAGGAAGTGGCCGAGCCCTGCATCGAGCTGAACCCGGCCGATGCCGCCACCCGCGGTCTGGAAGACGGCGATGCGGTGGAGGTCTTCAACGATCGCGGCTCCTTCCGCACGGTGCTGCACCTGAACGAGGCCGTGCGTCCCGATAGCGCCTTCATGGTGGAGAGCACCTACCGCCAGTATTTGGACGGCACCATTATGCAGTCTGTCTCCAATGACCAGCTAAACGAGCGCGGCTATGTGATGCCCTTCGGCCCCATGATTCCCTTCAACGACACGCTCATCGAGATCAAGAAGGCTGGTGAATAGCCATGACGAAACTTGCTATTGGCATTAACCTGCACCGTTGCATCGGCTGCAACACCTGTGCCGTGGCGTGCAAGATGCAGAACAACGTGTCCGACGGCATGCTGTGGAACCGCGTGCTCACCGAGGGGTGCGAGCGCTTCGATAGTGCCGAGGGCACCTATCCGAACCTTTCGCGCACGTATCTGCCGTTGGCATGCCAGCACTGCGAGAACCCGGCGTGCGAGCGCGTGTGCCCCACGGGTGCCACTTATAAGGACGATAAGGGCCGCGTGGAAATCGACTACGACAAGTGCATCGGCTGCCGCATGTGCATGGCCGCCTGCCCCTACAGCGCCCGTACGTTCAACTGGAACGAGCCGGTGCGCGCGACCGGCGCTTCCTATGGAGACGCCCGCGTACCCGAGCGCGGCCGCGGCGTGATGGAGAAGTGCACGCTGTGCAAGGAGCGCACCGACGAGGGCGACGAGCCCATGTGCGTGCGCTGCTGCCCGGCCGATGCCCGCATCTTCGGCGATTTGGACGACCCGGATTCCGCCGTGTCGCGCCTGCGTCGCGAGCAGAGCGCCGAGGTGCTGTTGGAAGAGAAGGGCACGCGCCCGCAAGTCTTTTACGTTCGCTAGGGGAGGCGAGTTATGACTTCTTTGATGAAAAACCCGCTCGTGGTGGGCTCAGGCGCCATCGCTCTTGTGGGCATCGGCGTGTACGTGTATCAGCTGATGTTCGGCCTCGGCATCACGGGCATGAACAACTCCACGAGCTGGGGTTTGTATCTCACGTGCTTCATGTTCTTCGTGGGCCTGTCCGCCGGCGGCCTTATCGTGGCCTCCTCGGCTTCCATCTTCGGTATTAAGAAGTACAAGGTCGTGGCGCTGCCCGCCGTTATTCTGTCGCTCGTGTGCATCTGCTGCGCCGGCATCTGCGTGCTCGTGGATCTCGGCGGCATCCAGCGCATCTGGCGCATGTTCACGGGGCTGAACTTCATGTCGCCTCTGGCCTGGGACATGATTGTGATCACGTGCTACCTGGTGATCAACCTGGTGTATCTGTACTTCATGACTTCAAGCAAAGCCGACCCTTCCAAAGTGGCCGCGGTGTCGCGCTTCGCTCTGCCGGTGGCCATCCTCGTGCACTCCGTGACGGCGTGGATCTTCGGTCTGGAAGTGGCTCGCGAGGCGTGGCATACCGCCATCCTGGCGCCGATCTTCGTGGCCTCCGCGCTCGATTCCGGCTTGGCGCTTCTGGTGCTGGCTCTGCTTGGCCTGCGCTCTCGCGGTGTGTTCGAAACGAAGGACGAACTCCTCACGAGCTTGGCGGGGCTTCTGTGCACGTGCATTGCCGTGGACGCGTACTTCATCGGCTGTGAGATTCTGACGACCGCCTACAACGGCACCGAGGGTGGCATGGCCGTGATCAACACGCTGCTGTTTGGCGGCACCGCTCCGTTCTTCTGGTTCGAAGTGATCTGCGGCCTAGCCATTCCCTTCTGCCTGCTGGTATTCGAGAGGAACCGCCGCAACATGAAGGTGGTCGGCGTGGCTTCGGTGCTCGTAGTGACGGGTGTGTTCTGCAAGCGCTGCTGGCTCATGTTCACCGGCTTCGCGGTGCCCAACATCGCCGGGGGTCCGGGCATCACGCTCGGCACGACCGCGGCCCAGGCCAATGCGGCTGATATGTGGGCGACGGCGGGCGTGTATGCTCCCACGGTGCCCGAGATCGCGCTCACGGTGGGCATCTTCGCCCTGGGCCTGTGCGCCTTCACGGTGCTGTGCCAGAAGCTGCTAAGGAAGTAGCCGGCTTAAGGCGTTGGGGCGAAGCACGAGCGCCGAGGGCTTTCTCGCAGAGGGAATCCTCGGCGCCAATGTTCTCGCCGTCTCCTCCATGCGGAAGAGACAGTCCTTTGGGGCTGTCTCTTCTTTTTTGGGCGATGGAAGAATTTCCCTCTTGACCCTTCCGTTGCGTGAGGGTTTATCCTTGGTCTTGGCAAGGCGGAAACGGAAGGAGCAACGGTGGAAGCGGTTACCTATACGGTGGGGCAACTGGCGAAACTGGCCGGGGTGACTGTGCGGGCGCTGCATCACTACGAGGATGCGGGCCTGCTCAAGCCTGCGCGCACCGCCAGCGGCTACCGACGCTATAACTCCGCGGATGTCGCCCGGCTCCAGCAGGTTTTGCTACTGCGATCCTGCGGGCTCACCTTGGGCGAGATCGGCGCGGCCTTGGCCGACGAGGCCTTCGACTTCCACAGTGCGCTCACCGATCACCTTGCCACGTTGCGTGCACGACAACGAGAACTGGAAACCCTGGTGGGAACGGTGGAGAAGACCATCGCGTCCCTGGAAGGAAGAACTACGATGACTGATGCAGAACGATTCGAGGGCATGAAACAGCGTGCCATTGCCGAGAACGAGGAGCGCTACGGCGCCGAGGTGCGCGAGGCCTACGGGGACGATGCCATGGACGGGGCCAATGAGCGCCTGGTCTCTATGGATGAGGCGGAATGGCACGATGCCGAGGCCCTGGGCGCGGCCATTCTGGAGCAGCTGCGCGCTGCGATGGCCACTGGCAAGGCGGAAGGCCCCGAGGCGCAGAGGCTCTGCGCCATGCACGCCCGCTGGTTGCAGATGCACTGGGGGCCGGGTACCTACAGTCCGGCGGCCCACAGTGCCCTGGCCGAGGGTTACGTCGCCGACCCGCGTTTCACGGCCTATTATGACGACGCAGCGGGCGAGGGGGCGACGGCGTTTCTGCGTGATGCGCTCGTGGCCTGGTGCGCGGAGCAGGCGTAAGAGCAGATCGGCGACGTGACGGCAACGATCCGTTGAGGAAGGGCCCGCGACCAGGCGTTGCGGGCCCTTCCGTCTTCTACAATCGAGGGAGTTGCCGCCCCTCCCTCACGAAAGAAGATCGCGCCATGGCCGAACCGTCTTCCCCCGCTGCCTCGGCGGCCAGCCGTCCCTCGGCCGCTCCGCATACTGCCCCTTCCGAGGCCCCGACCGCCGCGCAACCGTTGGCCACTTCGGGCGCTGCCGCCGCGCAGTCGGCGTCGAGCCGCTCCGCGACTGCCGCGCAATCTGCCTCCTGCGCGGCTCCAACCGCTGTCGAATCGCCCTCGGACCGCCCCGCGACCGCTGCGCAATCCCCCGTATCCCACGGGCTGCATGGCCGTGCGCTCGCTCTCGTATTCTTCGGGCTTTTGCTGGCCATGTTCATCAGCTCGCTGTCCGAGACCATTGCCTCCACGGCTCTGCCCACCATTGTGGGCGACCTCAATGGCGTGGAGATCATGCAGTGGGTGTCCACCGCCTACATTCTCACTTCCACGCTTACCATGCCCGTGTATGGCAAGCTGGGGGATCTCATCGGGCGCAAGCGCCTGCTCATGACCGCGCTTGGGCTGTACGCGGCGGGCAAGGTGCTGTGCGGGCTGGCCGTGAACATGGAGATGCTCATCGGCGGCCGTCTCGTCTCGGGCTTGGGCGGTGGCGGTCTCATCATCCTGTCCCAGGCGGCTCTTTCCGACGTGGTGCCCCCGCGCAAGCTGGGCACGTACATGGGCATCATCGGCGCGGTGTTCGCCGTGTCGAATGTGCTGGGGCCGGTGATGGGCGGCTGGTTCGTGCAGGTGACGGGTTGGCGCGGCATCTTCTGGTTCACGGTGCCCGTGGCCCTGTTGGCCGTGGTGGTGCTCGGCTTCACGCTGCCCAAGGACGAGAAGCCCTTCGGGCGCACGCCCCTGGATTGGCCCGGCATGATGGCCATGACCGTGGCCGTTACCTCGCTGGTGTTGGCCATGGCCTGGGGCGGCACGCTGGTTCCCTGGGGCAGTTTGCCCTTTATGGGCCTGGTGGCCCTGGCCGTCGGTTCCGCGGTGGTGTTCGTGCTGATCGAGCGCCGCGCCGCCGAGCCCATCATTCCCCTGGGTCTGTTCCGCAATCGCAATTTCGTACTCTGCTCCGCCACGGGGCTGTTGCTGAACATCAGCTTCATGGGGGCGCTCAACTACCTGCCCACGTACTTCCAAATTGTGGACAACCTCGCGCCGGAAGTGGCCGGCCTCGTGTGCACGGCGACGAGCGCGGGCATCCTCATCACCTCGACGGCCACCGGCTGGATCGCCTCGAAGACGGGTCGCTATAAGCCCATGCTCATCGCCATGTGCGTGGTGAGCGCCGCCGGCCTGTTCCTGCTGTCGCGCCTGGAGGTGCATACGGCTCTGTGGGTGCCGGTGCTGTACCTCTTCGTGCTCGGTTTCGGCATGGGGCTGGGGATGCAGCTGCTGGTGCTCGTGGTGCAGAACGAATTTCCCCACGTCATGGTGGGAACGGCTACGGCGGCCAACAACTTTTTCCGGCAGATCGGGGCCTCGGTGGGCACGGCGCTCGTGGGGGCGCTGTTCACCATGCGTCTGACGGCCGATGTGGCCGCGAGCATCTCCCACGTGGATAACCTGTCCCTCGCCACGTTGACGCCCCAAGTGGTGGACAAGCTGCCGACGGCCACGCAGATGGTCATTGCCCAGGGCTACTCCGATGCGTTGCTGCCCCTGTTCCTCTGGTTCGTGCCGCTGATGCTGGCGTGCCTGATTATGATGCTGTTCCTGAAGAACCACTCCCTCGCCACGACTATCAACCACGGGGGCGCGGGTCGGGAGTCCTAGGCCGCGAGCTGCCGCAGGAAAGAGCGCACGAGGGCCTCGGCCTGGCGACGGCGGTCGGTAGCGGGGTCGGTGAGCAGGTGCAGGGTGAGGCCGTCCAGCAGAGCGTGCAGGTGGGCGCCCTGAAGGGAGCGGTCATCGGGGGCGATTGCGGGCGCCGATGCCGGGGCAGCTATGGCGGCGCTGTTGGCGCCGATGCCGCGGCTGCTCGATGCGGCTGCCAGCTGTTCGGCGCAGCGGCGGCAGAAGGATACCAGAAGCTCATCCATCTTGCGGGCGTAGGGGGCCAAAGCTGGATTGACGAGGGCGGCGGTGGAGAACGCGGCCCACACACGGGCCTCGGCCTCCCGCTCATCATCGAGGGGCAGCAGCTGGAAGAGCATTGCGGCAATGGCTTCTGTGGCTTCGTCGCCGTCGTTGTCTTCCGGCAGCCCGTCCAGGGCCGTTATGCGCTCGGTGACTCGTTGCACAATCAGCTCCATGGCGAATTGCTGCAAGGCGGCTTGGGTGGGGAAGGAGTGCTGAATGGCCCCCGTGGACAGCCCGCATTCCGCCGCCACGGCGCGCACGGTGGCAGCTTCGAGGCCGCTGCGGGCGGCAATGGCCAACACGGCTTCGGCAATGGATGCGCGGCGAGCCTGCTCGTCGATGATCTTGGGCATGGGTGCTCCTCGGGGTAGGGCGCGGCGCGTTCGTCGCGGTTGCCGGATAGGGTCTTCCATTCTAATACAAGTGTAATATAATACATTCGTATTATAAAAGAGAGTCGGAGGCACCATGGAGTTAACGGTATGCGAGAACGGGCAGAAGTCGGGCGATTTTTTGCGTCCAGCCAAGGGGGCCGACGTATTCTGGCGGGGTCTGTTCGGCATCGGCCACGGCGGCTCGTCCTACGTGGTAGAGGTGGACTTCTTCGATATTCGCGAGAAGGTGCGCCTCTATCGCGATGGCCGCTTGGTAGACGAGCAGAAGTCTCCGGCCCGATTCGCGCTGGGCGATGGGGCCGTTATCGAGGCGGCCATGGCGCTTTACGGCATGAAGCGGGCGCACCTTGTTGAGGGTGGCCGGGCCCGGGCGCTGCTGCCCTTGCCGGGTACGGCCGAGGCACTGCGGTTCGCCTTCGACCGCGAGCATCCCGTGGCGAGCCGCGCCATTGCCGTTGGGGCTTGGACGGTGCTCGCCATCGCGCTCGTCACGCAATTTCCCCACCTGCTGAACAGCCTGGCGAATGGGGCGGCGTGGCTGGGATTCCCCCTGGGCTTCTCGGTGCCGACGCTGCCGCTGCCGGAATGGTTGAACACGACGCTCGGGGTTCTGGGCATCGTGGCCGGGCTCGATCGCGGCCTGCGCATGGTGCACAACCCGCTCATCGACGATTAATCCTCGCGGTTGATTTCGCGTTCAATGAGGCGATTCGCAAGGCCGAAGGCCTGGATGCGTCGGCGCGCCAGGGTGATTTGGGATTTGTAGCGGTTCGGATCGTCCTTGGCCTCAAGGGTCTCTAAGGTGGCCCGTAGCTTATGCAGGGTGGAATCAATCTGGCGCCGTGCCTTGGCCAGCTCCTCGGGGCTCGGCGGTAGCTCCAGGTGCAGCAAGGGGTAGGGCTCGCCCTGGCCGTCGGTTTCCGATCGACCGATAACGTGCCAGCCGCAGTGCTCGTAAAAGCCGCGGGCCTGGGGGTTCTGCTCGTTCACGTCCAGAAGGCGTGCGCCCAGGCTCTGTGCCGCGAACGTGAGGAGCGTCCGGCCGATGCCTTGGCCCCGGGCGGACGGATCCACGAAGAGCATCTCCAGGGTTTCGCCATCCACGCCGGCGAAACCGAGGGGCGCGCCAGTCCCGTCAGTGGCTATGGCCAGCTGGCTCACACCCTGCAGGGCGTCGGGCACATAGGTGGCGATGCGGTCGATGTCGGCGGGGCCGAGGAAATCGTGGGTCGCCTCCACGGAGCGGCGCCACAGGGCGAACAGCCGGCTCATCAGTTCTGGCGTGCGCTTCTGCACAAGGACGATGTCCATGACGGTCCTTTCAAGGAGACAGCGGGAAAAGCCAGCATACGCCAAACCGCCCGACGGGGGAAGTGCTGCCTTCCCTAATGCGAGAGGGCGTGGCCGCTCGCGCCATCTTTCCCGCGGCGGTCCCTCGTGAACAGGAAGAGGGCCAGGAACGAAACGACGACGATGCTCGTGCCGATGGCGCAGACGGCTTGCAGGTGGATGGCCGGAATGCCTACGAGCATACCGATAATGTAGGGCACGAGCCACGCCAGCCACACCACGGTGCTGAAGGTGTGGAAGCGCTGTTGGGCGCGCTGGCTGCCGCGGCGGTAGGTGATCGTGGCCCACAGGGCGTGCACGAGCATGAGCCCGATGGCGATGACGCCGGTGAGGGCGTGAATGCTGAAGCCAGTGGCCGCCGATTGGCTGGCAATGTGGCTCATGGTGAGGGTGCCCGTGGTGTCGCAGGCCAGGCCGGCCCAGAACAGCAACACGTATTTCAGGCTCAGAGTGCCATGGCGGCGCTCGCCGAAAACGCCCCAGGTGTAGAAGACGAGCGCCAGGGAAATGGTCACGGTGGCGAAAATCAGTTCTGGAGACATATGGATCCTTCCTGTGGCAGGTCGCGCGCAATGGGCGCGCCGTTATTATGAACACTGTTCATTAATGAACGATGTTCATAATAGAAAGGAAGGGCGCCTGTGGCAAGGATAATCGGGCGAGTTCGCACGGTTTCCACAGTTTCGTTGCCGAGCGTTCGTTCATAATGAACATGATTCATCGTCCGAGAGAGAAGGTGGCCATGGGCAACCGTCCCGTCATCAGCAAAGAGCAGATTCTGGATGCGGCCTACGAGATTGCCACGACCCGGGGGCTCGGGGCGCTGAGCATTCGCGCGGTGGCTGGCGCGTGCGGCGTGGCCGTGGGCACGGTGTACAACTCATATCCCACGAAGTCCGATCTCGTCAACGATGTGGTGGGTCGCTTCTGGCAGCGGGCGTTCACTGATCGTATGGGGTGCTGTGCGGCGGAAGACGGCGAGGCTGCTCTCGGTTCATGCGATTTCGTGAACTTTTGCCGCCAGCTGGCTGGCGAGATGGCTCGGGCCCTCGAAGAGTTTCGTAGTGATTTTCTCGAGGGGCTGACGGCGATGGGTGCCTACGATCTTGCCGTGGCCCGTCGGCGGGAGGCCGCGAGCTTCGCCCACGTGCGGCGCGGTTTGCAGGTGGCGCTCGAGCGCGATGCGGCTGTGCGTCGCGAGCGGCTGGTGGGCCCGCTTGCCCCCGAGCCTCTCTGTAACCTCATTTGGAACACCATGGTGGAGGCTGCCCGCCATCAAAAGCCGCTCGACGAAACCTTGTTCGCGCTGCTCCGAACCGCTCTCTATTAGCTGTTGGTCCGGTCGCGGCCCTCAATGGTCCAGCGGAGATCGCCTACGGGACCTCCGCGAGGTTCTGTGTCCTCAATTTGGGTCACGGGGAATCTTTTTTCGCGCTACACTAACTTCCAAAACAAGAACAAATGTTTGGAATTGGAGGGAAGTTATGGGCGCGAGAACGAACAAGGGGGCCGTTGAGGTAACGCCCGGTGCAAGGGGATCGTCGTTGAAGGCGCGGGTACAGGCGGCGGTGAACGACCTGGCGGCAGAGGGGAAGATTCCGTCGTTCTACCAGGTGGCCCAGCGCGTAGGGGTGGCCCGCAGCACGCTCTACCGCCGGGCGGATCTCAAGGCGGTAGTGGTTCAGGGTCGCCGGGCCGCAGCCGATGCGGGTGGCGCTGCGGGTCGTGCCGGCCCTGCCGCATCCTGTAGCGACGTGGGGGCTTGTGCCGCCGATGATCGGGCCGAACGGGCAGCCTTGGAAGCAGCGCTGGAGACTCTCCGGAAGGAGCGCGACGCCCTGGCCCGGCGCTTGGCTCTGCGCCAGCGGCTCGATGATCGGCCGCGGTTCGTCTACGCCGTATGTCATCTCGGAGATACGGCATCAATCGGGTGAGCGCCAAGCGCGACGGTATTGCAAGGGGCGCAGTTTGGGCCATGGTGCCTTACAAGTTGCCAACAGAGCAGAATCGGCCCCTTGCGACTTCTGCATTGTTTGGGGCATGCTGAGCGCTGTCATCGGTCGCTCTGCCCGAGGGGCGGCGACCCGCGACTGCCCAAGAAAGGGGGCTGCCATGGAATTCACGTCGGCAAGCGCTAACAAGTATCTGCGCCGGCTGCAAGATGAGAAGGACTTCATTCTCGGTATTGAGGCAGAGCGCAGCACCTACGTACTCGGCGATAAGGAAGTGGCCGATCCTCCAGCGTATAGCTATGAGGAGACGCGGGCGAAGGTGGCGGAAATCGACCGCACCACGATGGTCGTGCGCCATGCCTTGCATCAGTTCAACATGGCAACGGTGCTTCCCCAGTGTGGGCTTACCATCGACGAGGCCCTGATTGCCCTGGCCCAGTTATCCAACGAGCGCGACCGTGTGGCCGAACTGCGGGCGCAGCAGCCCAAGATGCGCCTCGGCGAACGCTTGGTGGGCGGTGGTGCCACGACGGTGGAATACCGCTATGCCAACTACGACGTGCGCCAGGCCGAGCGGGATTACGAGGCCCTCTCTGAGAAGATCGCCGCCATCCAGCTTGAGCTTGATCTGGCGAACCAGACCCAGACGTTCGAGGTGGAACTGTAGAAAGCGGTCGCGCGGCGACGGATGTCGGGCCCTCAGATGGAGAGCGGCCGCTTCCTCGTCGGATTCGCGCTCGTGAACTTTTCCGGGCATGGGGCAACTTTCCCCTTGGGGATTCAGTGGAACGTTCGAGTTGATGCGTTGGCGTTGTCGCGTAGTTCGTAGTTGGTTGTGCCGTGACGTTTACCGTTAGCTCTTGAACAGGCCAGAGGCCATTCCGCCCCATGCCGAAAGCTTCGGCTCCTCCCTTCGGAGGCTGCCGCGGTGCCAAAGCTCGGTCCCAGGCACCATGTATTTACACTTCCTTGCTGTGATATGATTAACTAAATTGACGTTTGTACATACAAACGTTATCATATAGACGGTCATACGCACGCAAACAGGGAGGCAATTATGGCTGCCAGCACTCTCACCATCCGGCTTGATAGCGATCTTAAGGATGAGGCTTCGCGAGTCGTCGAGCATTATGGGCTTGATATTTCAACTGCGATGCGGGCATTTCTAACGCAGATTGTGAACACTAACGCACTTCCTCTCTCGTTTGATTACGAGCAGCCCAATGAAGAAAGTTTGATCGCCATTCGGGAGACAAAGGAAATGATTGCGAGCGGATCAGGCGAAAGTTATCGCAGCGGTCATGATCTTATTCAGGCTGCTTTGGCATGAGCGTCCGTCTTGAGGCGAAATTCACGCCAGCATTTAGCAGAGATCTAAAAAAGAAAGCCACCAAGCGCAATTGGAATCTCTCCGATCTGGAGTCCGTGATCGATCTTATTTTGGGCAACAGCGCCGAATCGATCGAGGTATTGAAACGTCGGCACAACATGCACCGGCTTTCAGGCAAATGGGAGGGAAGCAGCGAGTGCCATGTCGCCAACGTTGGAGACTGGCTTCTCATCTGGTGCGTTGACGGCGGGATCGCTTGTCTCCAGAGAACCAGTTCTCACGTAGAGCTATTTCGCTGATGTGCTGATTAACATAAGGGCATTTGGCTCAGATTGGAGCAACTTGCGCAGCCAAATGACCATTTAGGCAATAGTTATGGAGCGCGCGGTGTCTTGAGCGACTCTATATTGGATGTGGACAAAAACATCAGGTGAATAGTTTTACGAGATTACGAGAAAGGCTGGCCTGTGAATCATATCGAAGGCATCTTGTTTGATGCGGATGGGACGTTGATTGACACCTATGACATCATTCTGACGTCGATGCGCTATGCGGTGAACGACGGGCTCGGTTGCTCGCTGTCAGACAGGGAGCTGATGGCTGGTGTGGGCACGCCGCTGTACGACCAGATGCTTCACTTCACCGAAGGCGATGAGGCGCGGGCGGCGGAAATCATGCAGATGTACCGCGATCACAACGACGGTGTCCATGATGCGCACATTAGCGCCTTCGACGACACGAAGGCGGCTCTCGAGCGCTTGCGAGCGGCGGGACTGCCCATGGGGGTGGTCACGTCGAAGCGCCACGCCATGGCCCAGCGTGGGCTGGAGATGAGCGGTATCGCCGAGTACTTCTCGTTCCTCATCGGCCACGACGACTGGCCCGAGCACAAACCGGCGCCCGGCCCTATTCTGCACGGGTGCGAGCGGCTGGGCGTGGCACCGGCTCGCTGCCTCTACGTGGGCGACAGTCCCTATGACATCCAGGCGGGCAACGCTGCCGGCTGCCCCACGGTGGCGGCGCTGTGGGGCATGTTCCCCGCCGACGAGCTTGCCGCGCAGCACCCCTCCATCGAGTGCGCCTCGCTGGCTGATCTGGCCGACCGGCTGGGGGCGTAGGAGGCCTCCCCCGCTTCGTGGGCGAACCGCGGTGGGCGAGCAGGCCAAGAACGGAGGCGCGGCCGGCCTTCGGGAAGCGACAGGTGCACGGCGAGAGGGCAATCACCCCGTTTCTCCAACAATTGTGGAAGGGCCCGGCAGTCGTCATGACGTGCCGGGCCCTCTCCGTGCTGCGGGCGAAGGGGCTCGCAGCGGTATTCGGCGGATGGGGCTACTTGTCCAGCATCTCGCGCACTTCTTCGCGGCCCTCATCGTGGAGGCCCTTCTCGTCGGGGGCCAGGCGCTCCAGCAGTTCCAGCAGCTCGCCCATGTGCTCACGTTCTTCGTCGCGAATGTCGGAGAGCACCTTCTTCGCGTCTTCGTTGTCTGTCGCCTGCACGTGGGCATCGTACTCGTGAATGGCTTCCAGCTCGCCGATGATGTCCTGGCGGATCGCGTTGATGAGCTCCTGATCGGTCAGCTTCCGCGGCACTTCCATGACAAACGGATCAGAAATAATGGCCATGACAGCTCCTTTCACCCGACGCCCCGCCTCGGCGGTCGCGTCCTCGGTACCTCGCGCCTCGTGCCGTCTCAGCGGTTTTTCGAGCGCTTCGGGGTATCGTAGGCGACGAATGCGGCACGGTGCGGCAGAGGCCCGGGTTGCCATCAAGCTGTAGCCGCTGTGACAAGGGGACGACGAAGGAGCGACGGCGGAACGGTTGATGGCGCGGGCCTTACCCAATATGCCCGCGCCTATCGACGCCGGGTCGGAGGGGATGGCGGCGGGCGTGCCAAGTGTGATATTCTGATCGAATCCCATCAGCGCTTTGCGTATCTGCTCGGCTTCCTAAACACCATGCGCGCGGGTGTGCACGCGCGAATCCACGTACCAAGCTGCTCAATATCGCCTCGGGATTGATCGCCTATGGTCACCGGGCCTCCTTTCGTGCCGACCGAGTTCGCCATGCTGGGCGCCTCCAACCCGGTGATGCTGCAGGGTCGTTTGCCCGAGCAGCGGGGAGGAGCTCCTCGCGGCTCTCGACGCCGTCATTGCTGACATTGGTGAGGAGCGTCTGCGGAGCTACCGCACCAACCTTCGGCACTTGTAGGGATTTCGGCCTCCTCCACTCCCTTCTTGACAAAACAGTAAACGACAGTAAAAAATACAAGAAACAGTAAACGACAGTAAAAACTTTGAAGAACAGTAAAACTTGAGGAGGCGCTATGGGAAAGCAGAATCCTTACACCCTGACATTCGGCAAGGAGCCCACTCAACTCATCGCGCGAGCAGCTCAGTCTCAGCAGGTCATTGACGCCTTCCTCGGTGAGCCAAGCACTCAGCAAGTGTATATGGTCACCGGCATTCGCGGGTCGGGCAAGACGGTGTTCATGACTGAAACCGCTCGCAAAATCGCCTCCCAGAAGGACTGGATAAGTGTTGAGCTCAATCCCGAGCGAGACTTGCTGACCAGCCTTGCCGCGAAGCTGTCCAGCGAAAACGAGCTCGCGCGCCTCTTCCAGTCGGCCGAGATCAACCTCTCGTTCTTCGGGTTCGGTCTGGAGGTCAAGGGCGCCGCTCCCATCACCGAGATAGAGACGGCTCTCCAGAAAATGCTGCTCAGCCTGAAAAAGAAGGGCAAGCGCCTGCTGATCAGCGTTGACGAGGTTACCAACACCCCTCAGATGAGGGCATTCGCCGCTGCCTTCCAGATTTTTCTCCGCCAAGACCTCCCCGTCTACCTCCTGATGACGGGGCTGTACGAGAACGTGAGTGCCCTTCAGGATGAGAAGAGCCTGACCTTCCTCTACCGAGCGCCCAAAATCCACCTTGGCCCTTTGAATGTCGGAACCATTGCCGAAGATTACCAGTCCGTTCTTGGGCTGGATGAACAAGAGGGGATGGCCCTTGCGAAGCTGACCAAGGGGTATTCCTTTGCGTTTCAAGTGCTCGGCTATTTCGCTTGGGAGAACGCCGACGACGCCCGGACAACTCAGCAACTTGCGCGTCAGTACCTCGACGAGTACGCCTACGACAAGGTATGGTCTGAACTTTCGCGCAAAGATCGCGAGGTGCTTTACGGCATTGCCCAGGTAAAGTCGGGCTGCATTGGCGACATACGTGCACTGCTGGGGCTCAGCACCAACGAGTTTAATCCCTACCGCCAGCGCCTTATCCGCAAGGGCATTATTTCAGGGGAGGAACGCGGCTACGTGCGCTTGCTCTTGCCCTTCTTCGACCAGTACGTTCTGGCCCATTACGATCTCGATTAGCGACCGATGGCGGGGGTATCCGAGAGCACTCCCTCCCTCTTATTGCAGAAGAGCGTTGGTGCCGTAGAGGCGGATTGGGCCGCCGCCGAGCTCGTTCACTTCTCCAACGTGCTCCCAGCCGCATTTCTCGTAGAGCCCTACGAGGACGGTAGCCAGGTACAGGTGGCTGCGGCCCATGGCGGACGCCTCGGTGCGGATGTGGTCGAGCAGGCGCCGTGCGAGGCCCCGTTATTCGGGAAGCCTGCAGACGCCTACCCAGGTGCCGCGGGTGATTTCCGCTAGCTCGGCGGCGAAAGCTCGATGGCGCTGTTCGAGCTTTCGCAGGCGGGGAACGGGCCTCCCCGTCGGCTCTCAGGCCGCCGGGCAGAGAAGCTTTCCGCATATGCAGTGGCATTACTCCACCACAAGCTCGCGGACGCTCACCTCCTTGATTCTCCTCGACATCCCGAAGGCCGAAAGCGCGAAGGCCAGAGCGAAGGCCGCGCTGATGGCAAGCGCCTCCCAGGCCGGCAGGGCGAGGCTGAACGCGCCGACACCGAACAGGCTGAACAGCGTGCTGATCAGGGCACCCCCGGCTGCCATCGTGAGGGCCGATCCCGCCAAGGCGCCCACCGCCGACACGACGAGGAAGCGCAGTGCGAACGAGGCGCGCAGCGAGGCCGCCGTGAACCCCATGGCGCGATAGATGCCCATATCGCGGCGCTCAGAGAGAAGCGTCCGTCTGCTTGTCAGCATCACGGCAACGCAGGCAAGAACCAACGCGAAGGCAGACATCGCGTAGCCTATGACCGTAAGCATGTCCCTGACGAGCAAGAGCATATTCGTTGCCGATCCGAACAACCCGGTCGACTCGGTGTCAACGCTGTCCCCGAAGCGGCTTGCAAGCGCTTCTGCCACCTCGTCGGCCTTGTCGGGGTCGGCCAGCTGATACTGGCGCGAAACATCGGCGCCTTCCGATTCCGGCGCCGCCAACTCCTGAAGCCCCTCATAGGTGAGGACAACGCTATTGCCGCTGTTGAGCACCGATGACAGTAACCCGCTCACAATGTAGGTTCGCTCCTCGCCGTCGCCCTTCTCCACCTCCAGCTCATCGCCCACTGAAAGACCCTTGGTGCGGGCGAGGCTCAATCCCACGAGCGCCTCGTTGTCATGCTTGGGCGCGCGTCCCGAGACGATGGACGCCTCTTCCAAAACGCCCGTGTCGGAAAGCCCGACGAAGGTGCAGGCCTCGCCGTTCAGGTTGAGCACCGCAGCGCCCTCTTCCCACTCGTGCGTTATAGGGGAGATACCCTCAATGGTCTCGCGCACCTCGTCAAGGCTCACCTCCTGCCCGTCGAAGCGAACCGAGCCGTCGCTCTTCCACACACCGAAAGCCTTGTATACCGCGTCGTCGCCAGCAACCGCACCGCCGATTCCGAAGCACAACGCAACGAAAGCGCACAGCAGCAGCGAGCAGATGCCAATGCCCGCATAGCGCCCCTTCTCAGATATGATCGCGCGCCATGCCAGCGACGTCTTCAAGCGACGGCCCGATATCGCGCTCGCCCCGCGAGGAGAGAAGCGGATGTCGCCGTCGCCTTGCCGGAGTGCCGCCAAAGGTGTGATGCGTCCTATCTTGCGCGCCATCACGGCAACGCATGCCATGAGGGCCGCCAACAGAGCGGCGCAGCAGCCGATGGCCGCCCAAGGAAAGGATGCCTCGACCACGAGGATGCCCGTGATGGGCAAGAACGCCGGCCAGAAAAGCGGTTCCAGAAGGCAGCCGGCGAGGAAGCCGAGAGCGAGGCCGATGAGCGCAGAGAGCGCGTATTGCATGACAAGGGCCCTGCGCAGCCCGTTGCGCGGAAGCCCCACTCCTTTCAGTACACCCCAGTCGGCATAGCTGCTCTGTATGCTTGAGGACGCCGTATGCAGGCACAGGATGAGGGCCACCACGAACAGGATCAACGCGAAGGCGGCGAGCACCACAGTGATGACCTGCACGACCATGAGGGTGTAGCCGGAAAGGGTCTGCCGGGAGAAGAGCGTGTGCGCGGATGCGCCCCGCGAGGTCCCCTCGTCGATCATCTGCGTTAGATCGTGCCCATCGATGCCCTGGGAGCGTGCCTCAGGCGTCAGCATCACGTTGATTTCCCTGATGGGGTACGCCTCCTTCTCCATGGCCACGGCACCGCTGGAGACGCCCGCGCCCGATGCGCCCGTCATCTCGATTTCCGCCAGCAACTTCTCAAAGGTGCCGGCAGACAGGAGGTAACGCTTTGTTTCCATGAAGGGCGTTCCCATCTGCGGATCTTCGTAGAATCCCGCGACGCGTAGAGAGGTCTCGCGCCCACCGATATCGAGTACGAGGAAGTCGCCTATCTGTATGTTATGCAGGGCATGTTCCGCAACACGGACGTAGGCCTCGTCGTCGGCCGGCCCGCCTTTGGCGTCTCGATACGACGAGAGGTCATCATCGAGGACGTTGAAATCGAGGGACGCACCCCAGGCTTCATAGACGCTCGATGACGGTGGAGCGCTCTTGACGATCTCGCTTCCTCGGGCGTCTTCAACCCGTGTCGGAGCTGCGAAGGCTTCTGTCACCTCCACCTCCTCCACTGCGGGAAGCGCCTCTATCTCGTCAACGTCCTCATCGGTGAGGTTCGAGACAAGGTCATTGGCGGCAACATCCCCCGACCCGACCTCGTCGAGCAAGGCCTCCTCGCGATTGGAGAGGTCGACGAAGAGGCTGGTAGTCAGCGTCAGCGCGAGGGTGGCGAGGGACAGAAGCAGCGCAAGGCCGATGAACGTCCCCTTGTCCTTCCGCAGCCCTGCGAACACGAGCGTGCGCAACGGTTCCATGGCGCACCTCCTACCAGGAAAGCGACGCAAGCCAGGCATTCGCCATGGCCTCGCGCTCGCGAACGTAGGCTTCGTCGCCAGATGCCGCCGGGTCCCAGGGTGCCAGCTCCAGCTCGCCGCGGATGTCGCCATCCTCGAAATAGAGTACGCGGTTGCCGCGAATAGCGCTGCGCACATCGTGGGTCACCATGAGGACGCTGATGCCGTCGCGGTTGAGTTCGCCTAAAAGGCCGAGCACCTCCAGGCTATTCGCGCGGTTGAGCGCACCGGTGGGCTCGTCGGCGAACACAATTGCCGGCTCGTTCACCACCGCACGCGCCACGGCGCAGCGCTGCTTCTGACCGCCGGACGCTTGGCTGGGAAGGTGAGCGGCGACTTCGGAGAGCCCCATGCGCGCAATCAGCTTGTCGGCGGCACGCCTCGTCTCGGAAGCGCCGCGCCCCTGCTTCAGGTAGCCGGGCACGGCAATGTTCTCGTACAGGGTGAGGTTGCTCACGAGGTTCGCCGCCTGGAAGACGAACCCGAAGCGCTGCGCCCTCAGCTCGGAGAGCCGGCCCTGCCCAAGGCGGGCGATGTCCTCGCCTTCGAAGATGACCTCGCCCGAGGTGGGGGCGTCCATGCCCGAGAGGCAGTAGAGCAGCGTGGATTTTCCCGAGCCCGAGGGGCCCATAACCGAGGTGAAGTCCCCTTGATAGAGTTCAAGGTCGACGCTTCCCAAAACGTGGGTCTGCACGCCGTCCGCGACGTAGGTCTTCGACAGCCTTCGCGTCGAGAGTATGGTTTCGCGCATGGTTGATCCTTTCCCTTGTGCGCCGTCGGCATTCATCATAGAGAGACGGCCATTAAGGAATCATTAAGGCGTACGGCATGTGCGGCTCAGGGTAGGAGGGGAAGCTCTATGGTGGCCTTGAGCCCAGGGTGGGCATTGGCCAGATGCAGGCGGCCGCCCATGCGCTCTACCAGATAGGCCGAGATGTAGAGCCCCAGCCCCGAACCCGGCCTACCCGATGCGTTCGCGCCTCGATAGAAGCGCTCGGTGGCAAACGGCAGATCTTCAGGTGGCATGCCCGGCCCGAAGTCGCGTATCGCTATCGTGTACAGCCCGTCCTCGGCCGTGGCCTGGATGTCGATAGCTGAACCGCGCGCGTACTTGATAGCGTTCCCGATGAGGTTGCCGATGGCCTGGGCAAGCCGTGCCTCGTCGGCTTCCACGCGGGCATTGTCTGTGCGCTCGCAGGAAATTCGGGCCAGGCCGGACGAATCGGCGGCGCACCGCCTCACGATCGGGGCGGCCTGCACGGGCTTGCACGCCACCGCGATGCGATCCATGTCCGAGAGCGCATGCTGGAACAGGTCTTCCACCAGAGACGATACCTCGTCGCATTTTCGAATGATCGCGCGCTCGTATTCCGCCCGCTCCTGCTCTGAGTTTGCCAGTCCCATGTCCAGAGCCTCCGCATAGGCGCGCAGGGATGCGAGCGGGGTACGCAGGTCGTGGGAGAGCGAGGCGAGCGCGGTCTTGTGGTCCTCCCTCGCGCGCTCCTCGTCCTTTCGGGCACGGTCGAGTTCCTTGCGAAGGTGGTCGAATGCCCAGGTGAACTTGCCGAAGGGGTTGGATCGCTCATAGGCGAGCGGCGCATTCAGGTTGCCAGATGCCACCTCCTCGGCGAAGCCCTCCAGCCGCGTGAAGGGCCGCACTACCGCGCGATGCAGGTAGATGGTCATGAAGGCGAGGGCGGCGACGGAGATGAGCGCGGTGAGCGTTACGGCGCCGACCGCCGCGCCGTTGCGGGACTCGGCGGCGTTCCGCAACGCGTCCTGGGCGCGTGCGAGCGCCTGGTCGGCCGCCTGGAGAGGGCCGCCGGAGCTGTCGGGCGCGCCTTCCGCGATTTCCTGCTGGGCATCGTTGAGCTCGACCACCTGGTTGCGTAGCGTATCCTCGCCGCCGTTGGCCACAATCGCGATGCCCACGCAGGCGGCAACGGCCACGGCGAGTGCGGAGGCAAGGGCCGCACCGGCAAGCCGCCTCGTCAGGCACTCTCCCTGCTTCGCCATCAGCGGTCGCCCTCGGGAAGATCGAAACGGTAGCCCTCGCCGCGAACGGTTTTGAAGTAGACGGGGTGGGCCGGATCGTCCTCAAGCTTGGCGCGAAGCCAGCTCATGTGGACGGAAACCGTCTGCGGCTCCACCTCGGCAAAGGCGCCCCATACCTTCGCTAGAAGGGCGTCGCGGCTGAGGCTTTGGCCGGCGTTGCCCATGAGGGCGGATGCAAGCTGGAATTCCCGCGGCGACAGGGCGATCGGCCGGCCGCCCTTCCGGATGGTCTTGGCCCTGCCGTCAAGCTGAAACGGGCCGGCGGAGAGCACGGCCTCGTCGGCGCCGGTTTTCCGCTCGGGCCTCATCATGAGCGCCTTCGCCTGGGCGAGCATTTCCCGCAGGCTGAACGGCTTGGAAAGGTAGGCGTCGCCCCCTTCTTCCAGGGCGCGGATGCGCGCATCAGGCTCGATGCGCGCCGAGGCGAACACCACGGGCACTCCGCTGCGCTCGCGCAGGTTGCGGCAGAGGGCGTAGCCGTCGTCGCCCGGGAGGTTCACGTCCACCATCAGGCAGTCGAAAATGGCGCTGGTCAGAAGGTCGTACGCCTCCTCGGCGCTTCCAGCGATAACGGCCGCGATGCCGTCCGCCTCAAACGCGCGGGCCATGAGCTGCGCCAGTTCCCGCTCGTCCTCAACGATCAAAACCTTGCTCATGATGCCACCCCGTGTCCTCGCTCACGCCCGTCTCCTGCCCACGAGATAATACGCTATTCCGCCCATGATAGGGGCGCCGCCTGCGCGGGCGACAGATTTCCTTCTTCACGTCGCGCGGTGCGCAGGGGCCAAACTGGAATTGTAGTGCATGATCAACGTGGGTTTCACCAGCCCAACACGGGGACGGCTCTCTGCGTCGCGCAGGTTCGCCCGCTTCCCCGCCGCGAATCAGCGTTAGTGCACGATGGCGGTGATGAAGGTGACGAGCCCGAGGATGATGCCGGGGATGTTGGCGACGATGATGGGGATGTCGCGCTGGGGCTTCATGAAGCCGTAGATGGTCCAGACAGAGAAACCTCGCCGCTCTTTCCGCGCAAGTGGGAATTAGCCTCGTCGATGACGGCAATAGCTTCATCGACGACAGCCTCATCCAGAGCACCATTGGAAATGGCTTGAAAATACTAGTTCATTGTTTCTTGGAACCGTTCTGCTAATTCGATTTGGCACACTTGACGCTTTGCCATGCGTTTGTATGAAGCATAGGCGATCGCTCTAGTAACAGCAGCCACAGCAGCCCCAGCGATAATTACCTTACCCTTGTTGTCGCGAGCAACTGCAACTGCTTTGCTAACAGCTTCACTAACAGCATCGCCAAGTGAGATATCCACCTCTTCAAGGTGCGCAACGATCTCGCCTGCTTGATTGCGCACAACGCCACCATAACGAATGAGTTTGCCAGTTGCTAGACCAAGATCAAGCTCAGGAGGTACCAAGAAAGCAATTTGCTGAAGAGACAAGATGATCACCTACAAAAGCTAAAGCTTACAGTTCAGATTATGCAGTCATGATTTCGCTCCATGGCATAGCGACGCTGCAGAAGTTGTGCCTTGCCGCTGTCGCCCTTGGCGAGATTCTTGATGAGATCCTTTACCTTCCCGGGATTGTCGATCATAGAAGCACCCCCATTGCGTCCCAGACGCGCGACTCCATGTTCATCGTCCTTGCGTAGTCCGACAGTCGAGCGAGGTTCTTGTCCTTCGAAGAGATATAGGACTTGACGGCATGGTTAAATTCAGCCACGTCGAGGGAAGCCCTCTTGCGGATAATGTCGCAGATCGTGCGCTCTTTGTCGTAAGCTTTGACCGCGTTGCCCTCCGGTGTGTCCGCACTGCACACACCAAGGGCATGCCACTCGGGCTTCACGTAGTATATCTTCACTCCCTGTTCTTTGAGCGCTCGCGAGTTGTAGCCCGACTCCACGCTGACCGAGAGCGGAATGGGCTCGCGCTCGCTCATTCCGTGCAAAAATAGTGCGGCGTCGTGCGAGAAGATCGCCTTCGGAAAGCGCGCCTGCAGCAGCGCGAACTCATCTGGGAAGGCGTCTTCCGTCATATACACTCCATGGGATTCCCTTTCAAGGTTGCGATTGCGCACATAGCGATAGAAAGCATCCTTTGGAATCCCTGATCTGATTGCGGCAGATGTCGTGAGGATCCCAGCCCCCTCATCGAGCAGCTTATCGAGCCGTTCCGTGTAAATACTAACTTTCATACGGATATTCTATCCTGAAATCAGTGTGAAAGTAATCCCATAGGCCAAGATTTAATAGCGTCTATAGGGATGTTCTATGACCGGAACCGGTGGCTGCAAGCACTTTTGGAGTATTCCGGGCTTTCAGATGCAGGGAGGGCGGAGGCAATGGCGCAAGAGAGGGATCATTGTTGCAGATGCTTCAGGCCCCTCACCTCTGCCAATCGGTTTTTGCGGCTCTCGTTCAGAGGGGCTTGGCAGTCAACCGACGGTTGACTTGACGGAGGGCAAAGTCAATCGGCTCTCGCTTGCCGCAGCCTCTTTAATCGCGGCGGCGAATGCCTTCGGGTCGTCAACGCTCACACCGATGGCGCGCACGTGCTTCGTGCCCAGAAGCGTTCGAACTTCAACGGGACTTTGCATCACCAACCATGCATCCGGGCGATAGAATGTGCCGTAGTTGAGTCTGTCCGACTCCTCAATACGCCCAATCTCGCCATCCGAAAGCGCGACTGTCTCGATATTGGAGACGGGGATGATGGCCTCCATCTGAATGCCGCATTCCAGGCGCACAGAGCCTTCCCCGACCACAATGGGGCGCAGTATGCGGGCACGCGCGTCGCCCACGAGCCAGACGGCTGCATAGACGGAAAGCGCCGTAACGACGATGGCGGCCGGAACGTTCCATTGCGACACCAGGAGGTGCACCGCGACGATCTCCACGGGGAGCGCGAGCGCAAGTCCGAGCATCATGTTCATGTAGCCGCCGGCGTTGTGGTAGCTGAACGCCCGCTCGCTTGGTAGGACATAGGGCTTCTTGCGCCACGAGAGGAGCGCGTAGTACCAAACACTCAGCTCGGCCGCTGTCATGCTGGCGGCAGCATCCTTGCGGACGAGGTAGAGCATTGTCTCCTTGAACCAGGCCATGGGGTCGGGGCCCATCGCCTTGGCGGTTTTGAACGTGCGGACGATCTTTAAGCACTCTCGCGCGGCGATGGCGACCTCCACAGGAATCAGCGCGGAGAGCAGGGCCGGCAGGATGCCCGCATCCGGCGACCCGAGTGCAAGCGCGCTCAGCGCATAGCCGATCCAAATAACGGGAATGACCGAGAGCGGCGTGAGCCTTCTCGGCCTAACTACGAGAAGATAGAAGCAAAGCGGTATCCCCACCATGAAATCAAGCGGCAGGGCGATGCCCTCGATGTGGCTCGGTATGCATGGAGCAGAGGCGACACCATAAGCATAGAGGGCCAGGCACAGTGCGCAGAAGGCGATCGAGCTTACTCGTTGACTTCTGGCTACGCTCATCTTCCTCCCCTTCCGAACAGATTAGACTCCCTTAAGTATAACCATCGCGCAAGGATATGTCCTTTGGAGCGCGATGCCCAGGGTTTCTTCTGCATGCTTTGCAATGTTAAACTATGCTGCCGGTTCGGGCGCGATGCGTGGTCGCGGCCAGCCAATACTCGCACGGGGTATGAGAGGACGCGCCTTCTCCTGCCCGGTAACCTGGATGCGAAAGGAGGCGTGGATGAGCCAGCTTGAGAACTTGAACCGAGCCATGGGCTACGTTGAGGAGCACCTGGACGGGACGCTCGACCTGGAGGAGCTCTCCCGCATCGCCGGATGCTCCCAGTACCAGCTCCAGCGGATGTTCCCCTACCTGGCGGGCGTGACGCTTTCGGAGTACGTCAGGCACCGGGCGATGACGAGCGCCGCATACGATCTTGCGTCAACCGATGCGAAGGTGATAGACGTGGCCCTGAGATACGGGTACGACTCTCCGACGTCGTTCAGCAGGGCGTTTCGAAACGTGCACGGCGCGTCGCCGAGCGAGGCGCGCCTGCCCGGCACCAAGCTCAAACTCCACCCACGCCTCGCGTTCACGCTATCCGTGAAGGGAGAAGAGGCAATGGACTACAAGATCATCGAGCAGCCGTCTTTCCGCGTGGTCGGGATACCGTCCGACAACGGGACATGGGACGTCGAGAGCGCCGGGGCGAAGGCCACCGAGTACTGGGCTAAGATCGGGGCGGACATCCACAAGGTGCTGGACCTGATGGACGGCAGCGAGCCTGCGGGCCTGCTGGGCGTCCAGTTCTGCGACGACGGCGAGTTCGACTGCTACATGGCCTGCGTGGCCACAGGCCAGCCGTGTCCCGAGGGCATGGGGGAGCGCGTCGTCGAGGCGGCCACCTACGCGGTCTTCGAGTGCGTTGGGCCGATGCCCGATGCCATGAACGAGCTGTGGCATCGCGTCCTCGCCGAGTGGCTGCCGGCCTCTGGGTACACGTGGGCTTCGGGCACCGACGTCGAGAGATACTTCACGCCGGTCATGACCGCGCCGGACAGCAGGAGCGAGGTCTGGCTTCCCGTGGTCAAGGCCTAAGGCCCCTGGCCGCGTTCGCCGACGGCGAGCTGATAGCCAGCAGCAACCATCACGTAAGGAGCAAGGAACCCATGCCGTTTGATTACAAGAAAGAGTGCAAGGACATCTATCAGCCGTCGAAGAAGCCGGCTCTCATAGAGATGCCGCCGATCAACTATGTGGCGGTGCGCGGTAAAGGGGATCCGAACGAAGAAGGCGGCGAATATCAGCGTGCCCTCCAGATGCTCTACGGCATTTCCTTCACCATCAAGATGTCGTCCAAGTCGGGCCACGACATCGAGGGGTATGCGCCCTACGTCGTTCCGCCGCTGGAAGGCTTCTGGACTTTTCCGGAGCCCATCGATCGGCTGGACCCGAAGCGCAAGGCCGAGCTTGGGTGGATAAGCTGCATCCGGCTGCCCGAGTTCGTAACGCCCGACGTGTTCGACTGGGCGGTGCAGGAGGCCACGCGCAAGAAGATGGCAGATTTCTCGAAGGCGGAGATGATCACGGTGGACGAAGGGCTCTGCGTACAGTGCATGCACCTCGGGTCCTACGACGACGAACCTGCGACGATCGATGCGCTGAGAAGCTATGCCGAGTCGGAGGGCCTGCGGTTCGACCAGAACGGAAAGCGCCTCCACCACGAGATCTACCTCTCGGATCCGCGACGGGTTGCCCCCGAGCGCCTGAAAACGGTTCTCCGCATCCCCGTAAAGCCCGCCTAGGGCAAGCGTGCCGTAAGCCGCATATCTGACCAGAAGAAGGCCTGCCGAGGACAAACCGGCAGGCCTTGCTATTTATGCGTTTTTCAATTCTCCTAAAAATCAGACTAATGCGACTATTGTTCTGGCCTGTAATACGCAGTAACCTCGAAGCACGTTTTGCGCGAAACATCTAGGGACAACTGCATATGAAGGAGAGGGCATGGCTGAAAGAAAGCTGGCTTCGGTTCAATACGTCCACGATGTCGCGCCAATTGAGGGAGCCGATTGCAGTATGACATCGAGGCCCGCCGGCGATTGGGAATGCAAGTGATGATCTGGGTCTGGAAATGGCCCCAATTGAAGAGACGGGCGATGGCCTGCCCTATGCTACCGTGGACGAACTGCTTGAACGGGCGCGGGGATGTTATTCGAGCGGTGTGCCCAAGGAAGGCATCGTAGTGCGTTCGCAGGAGCCCGTTTACAGCCAGATCGCTCAAGGTCCGCTTTCCATGAAGGTCATTAACAACGACTACTTGTTGCGAGAGAAATAGGGGTGACTATGGGAAAAACGTTGGTGGTAGGTGACCTGCACTGCAAGATGTCGTTGGTGCTGCCGCGGGTGACAGATACGGCACTGAGCCATTGCTGCGACTCCATTGTGCTGTCAGGCGACCTGTGCGACGACTGGGGCGTGGACGGCCGAGCCATGGTGCGGCAGCTGGAATATGCAGCGGAATGGAAGGCGAAGGCAGAGGCCTTGAAGCTGCGGGCGACCGTGCTCATGGGGAACCATGATGCGGCCTATCTGGGGCTTGCGAGCTATGGCTTCACCAACGAAGACGTGCGCGAAGAAGTTGCAGCGCTGCTTTCCGATGGGCTGGGTGTAAGGGTGGCCGCAGTCGTAGGTGGCCGTTTGGTAACCCATGCGGGTCTTACAGGTGCGTGGGCGCATCGTGCCGGCATTGAGGAAGACACAGAGGCGGGGGGCATTGCCGCGCACTTGAACGACATGTATGTCGATCGAGCGCAGTGGCGATCGCTTATTTCCTGCGGCCCGGCACGCCACGGTTGGGGCTTGCCGGGACCGTTGTGGGCTGATCGACGCGAGTTGCTGTGTGATCCGTTCCCTGGCCTATCTCAGATTGTAGGGCATACGCCAATCGAGACAGCATCGAGCTACGAGGCTGAATCAGGCGAGAGTTTCTGGTTCCTCGATACCATGAGCCTGTATCGCAGCGGTCGGCCTATCGGTGATGCGACGGCGTTGGTGGCGGGGCATGGAGAGACGGAGGTTGTGCCGTTGTTTGATGAGTGGGAAAGTGCGGTGATGGATTTCTGCGAAAGGTGACGAATCGGTTGGCTGCTTCAACCGGTGGCATTAGCACAAACATACACACGAATCGAGTTAGTGTGTATGTTTGTGCTATCATCTGCTCTATGAGAGACGTAGTGCTTACATACGAAAGTGCCCTGGAGGAAGCTGGATCGAGGGGTGCACTCGAGATCAAAGTCAGAAACGGGGACCTCTTCAAGATTGGCCGCGGAATCTACGCTTCAAGCGAGCATCCCGATCCTCTTGTCGTTGCCCATGCCCTCTACCCGGATGCGGTCATTACCATGGACAGCGCGCTCGCATCGTACGGGATGACCGATGTCCCTCCCGACAAGGTGCACCTTGCAACCGCTCGTGACGCGACGAGGATTTCGCGCCCGGGTTATCGTCAGTACTTCACAGAGCGAGAGCTCCTCGATCCAGGGGCGGTCGAGAAGGACATGGGGCATGGCACCATTCGCATATACGATCGGGAGCGCCTGCTCGTCGAGGTGATGCGCCGTCAGGCGACGCTCCCGCTCGACTACTATAGGGAGGTCATAGCCTCCTACAGGCGCATATCCGAAGACTTGGATGTGAGGCTCGTGGAGGACTACATGGCACTGTTCAAGAGGCAAGACGCGATGTTCGACATACTGCAAAGGGAGGTGCTCTAGGTGGAAGGCCTCGCAAGGATCAGGGACTCCTACATAAACGACGGCATGAGCTACGCACAGGCGGAGGCTAGATGCGCTCAGGATGCGATGCTTGACCTCGTCGCCAAGTCGACGCTCATCGACAACATTACCATCAAGGGCGGCGTGCTCATGCAGCATGTTTCCAAGGATGCGCGCCGTGCCACGACGGACTTCGATCTCGACTTCGTACGCTATCCGATAGCGGACGCCTCGATCAGGAAGTTCATCGATGCTCTCAATGCAGGGGGCTCTGCCTTCTCCGTCAAGCTCACTGGGAGCATCGAGGAGCTCAAGCACCAAGACTACAGCGGGAAGCGCATCCACGTGATCATATCGGATAGCTCAGGCAACTCCATCGAAAGCAAGGTGGACATAGGGGTCCACACTCTCGTTTCTCCCGAGCTCGAGGACGTCTGCTTTGATCTTTCCAAGCTCGACGAATCAGTGACCTTGCTAGCGGACAGCAACGAGCAGATGGTTGCTGAAAAGCTGCGCTCGCTCCTCCGTATCGGAGCCGCGTCGACCCGCTACAAGGATGTCTTCGACGTCTACTATCTGCTCGTCGTCAGAGGCGTGGACTCGGAGAAACTCGACGATGCCCTAGATGCCCTCGTGTTCAACGACACTTCCATGCGCGAGCGAAGTTATGGCGATATCGCAAGCAGGCTTCGAAGTGTGTTCTCCAATCGAAGGTTCGCAAGCCAACTCTCAAGAGCCAAGAACGACTGGCTTGAGGTCTCGCCAGGGAAGGCCACTTCGACGATCGTAAAGTACTTCTCCGAATAGCTTGTAGGTCTGCGAACGAGTGCATACAAGGCTCAAGGGCTCGGGGCCCAACCAGAACATCATCGCGAGCAAGCCACACGCGACCGCTCGCTAGCGATAGCAATGGCTATTTGCTGTTGATGAATCGCCCTTTCGGCTATCCAGTGTAGGCTGTTTTCGTCAAGCTCATAGTTTCATGAGCGGCATCCAAAACTTTCAGGTCGGGCATTGCAAGTTTTCATGTTCGGCAAGGCACGCCGCTTGGGCGCTCACCTATCGCTTGCTCGCCATGGGCGAGGCCTCCATCCTCTTCGTCGGACCCTCGAACACGATCAGGTGGCCGTAGTGGATTATCCTGTCGATCATGGCTGCGGCCATCTGGTCGTCGGTGAGCACCGAGCCCCATCTGGAGAACTCGAAGTTGGTCGTCACGATCAGGCTCCGCCGCTCGTAGCACTTCGACACCACCTGGAACAGCAGCCTGGCGCCCTGCCGGTCTATCGGCAGGTATCCCAGCTCGTCGAGTATGACGAGGTCGGCGCGCTCGACTTCCCGGAACACGCGCCCGAGGGAGCCGCCCTCCTCCGCCTTCTGCATCCTCGCGACGAGGTCCGATATCGTCGTGAACATCACCGAGGGGCCCATGTTGCAGGCGGCCGTGCCGCAGGCGATCGCCATATGCGTCTTGCCGCTGCCGACGCCGCCGTACAGCGCCAGGTTCTGCATCGACCCGATGAACGCGCAGGACTCAACGCTGCTCCTGGGCATTCCCTCCGGCAGCCTTATGCGCGACCAATCGTACCCGTCGAAGCTCTTCGGCACGGGGAACCTCGCCCGCTTGAGCAGCCTCTCCCGCTTCGACCTCTCGCGCCACGAGCGCTCCTCGTCGAACACCGAGCACAGGAACCTGAGCTCCCCCGCGCTCGACTCCGACGCGAGCTTCTCGGCCGTGTGGTTCGACAGCATCACGGCGCGGAACCCGGCGCGGGCCCTCGCCTCCAGCTCCGTCCTCGCGCTCATGCGGCATCGCGCCCCAGCAGGCCGTCGTAGGCCGTCAGGTCGGGGCCGGCGTCGGGGGCCGGCCCGAGGCCGAAGCCGCCGATGCGGGCGAGCATCATCTCGACGTCGGCCGCGCGCGTGGCGCCGGTCCTCGCCAGCACCTCCGACAAGGCCGCGGCGACCTCGTCGTACGACCACGACGCGCACCACCCCTTCATGCACTTGACCAAGTCGGAGAGGGCTGGCGCCTCCATGGCATCCATATGGGCGGCCACGTCCGCGGGCAGCGCCGCCCTCGCGGGCGAGTTGCGCCAGGCCCCGGGGCGCCTGGCGAGGAGTCCCAGCTGGGACGCGGGGTCCGGGGAGCCGGCGGCCGCGCCGAACCGCCTGCCGTGCCCTGCGAGGACCTCGCCAGCAGCGTCCGCGAACGCGATGCTGTGGGCTCCGTAGGCGACGGTGACCGGCCTCCCGGCCATTGCGTCGGACACGTGGTAGCGGTGGCCGCCGTCGACGCTGGCGCAGCCGCGCTTGTCGACGACCGCGGAGCCGTAGCGCGCGCAAGCGAACGGCCTCGCCCCAGCTCGCGCGCTTCTCGTAGTGCTCGTTGCCGGCGTAGCCGTCGCACCTCTCCATCAGCTGCGCGTTGAACTCCGCGATGTCGTCCAGCGAGGGCATCGGCGCGAACATGTGCCGGCGCGACCAGCCGACCTTGCGCTCGACGTTGCCCTTCTCGTGGCCGGAGTCCGGGTTGGCGTAGGTCACCGAGAACCCGTAGTGCGCGTGCATCCTGGAGAAGAGCTCCGCCTCGGTGACCTTGCCGCCGATCTTGCGGCCGGCCCCCGTGGCGTTGTCGAACACGATCCGGTGCGGCACGCCGCCCACGTGCTCGAACACGTCCTTGAGCCCCTGGCAGACGCACTCGGAGGTCTCGCCGGCGAACAGCTGGCAGAACCCCATGTTGGAGAACGGGAAGCTCAGCGCGAAGAAGTGCATGCGCACGCGCTCGCCGCGGTAGACGACGTCGACGTCGCCGAAGTCCGCCCGCGCCTCGCCCGGCGCCCACACGAGCTCGATGCACGCCTCCTCCGACGCCCTCATCTGGGCCTTGCGCTCGCGGACGTACTTCTTCACGGTCCCGTACCCGCCCGCATAGGGTGTCTCGTCGAGCAGCCGCTCGTAGATCCTCTGGGCGCTGTGGCGCTGCTTGCGCCAGACGCGTCGGTCGTCCTCGAGGATCGAGTCGACGAAGGGCTTGTACGGGTCGAGGATCGACCCGCGCCGGGACTCCACGGGCATCTGCGGCGAGAAGTCGTCCGTCGCCAGGTACTTGCGGATCGTCGGCAGCGAGACCCCTGTCCGCCTCTGTATCTCCGCGTTCGTGTGCCCCTGGCGGCTCATGTCGCGTATACTCTCGATCGTTGGCATGTCGATCATCCTTTCCGCCTCCTTGCCGGGTAGTTGGTAGCTACGCTGACAAGGATGGCCTAGCTGGTCGGCATGCCTTTGCCTTATCTGAAAACTTTCACTGTCATAGCTGAAACTTCATGATGCCGATGCTGCAAGTATCAAAATAACGGAAACAACTGACGTATTCCTTAGATGAGGCCATCTTGTCTCCCTTCGGTTGGGCAAAGCTCATTGCCTGGCCGTGCGGTTTCCCATCGTACCATCTCGCCTCCGCGCATCTCGCGAATTTGAGCGAGGTTGATCTGTCTCTCCCGGCAATACGCGATCTACATCGGTTTGAGATTCTTGTTGAGCCGGTCGACCATCCAGGCGAGTCGTTTCCCTCGCCCGGCGTCGGTTTTCGCGTCCAAGTAGGCTCGGGTGTAGGTCTTCCGCACCGAAGGGGACATTCTGAGGAAGTTCGCGTGCGCCGTCTCGTAGGGCACGAGCATCTCCGCAATGCGCTCGATGTCCTCATCGGTGATGGCGGGCGATTTGGGGGCATCCCACTGGCCGTTGGCCTTTGCCTCTTCGATTCTCGCGCGTCCGTGTTCCGTCATGAGACCGCGTTCCTCGAGTTCCGCAGCGAGCTTCTTGTTTTTCTCCGACCACTTGCTGTTGGCGCGTCGCCGGCAGAAGTACTTGCGATAGGCGGCGGCATCTATCTTCTGCATCTGGCCGTCGATCCAGCCGAAGCAGAGTGCTTCCTCAAGCGCTTCAGATGCCGCGAGCGTTTTCGGGCCACCAGGTTTGCCAAAGATGAGCCACGCGCCCTCATCGGACGCGCAATGAGCCGTGAGCCAGCTCCTGAAATCTGACCGGCACTCAAATGTTAGCTCCTCAACAGCCACGTTGCACACCTTTCGTTCGGCATGCGAAGATGCCGGTCTTGCACTAGTGATGTTTTGGCGATTGTACCAAGTTGCAATCTATTTCACGACTTTGAGGCTATTGCCCAGTCAAGTCCGCCGCGAAACCTACACTTCCCAGACGCTCGATTTGCTGATCGTTTACTACTGTTGTGCCTCCGGATGGGCATTCTCGTAGATTGACCTTATTTCGACAAGGGCGTCGAACCATAGTGCCCCTTGCATTGCTATAACAATTTGTCACGGTGGTCTTGCGAGCGTCTCTACTCTTCGCTCTCGTCCAGTTCGGTTTTCCTATTCCATGACCAACCGAATAATTCTTGTCCCTCAGAAAGTTCCAACACCATATTCTTTTGAACAATCTCCGGTATGCTGCTCTCGGCAGTCAAAGAATCTACTTTGTCTATAGCTGCAAAGACTTGCTTATTAAGACTTCCGTAAAGTTGAAGGATGCCTAGCACATGATCATCTTCTATCTGCTTTAAGCCCAGCGAATCATGAATAGCAAACTGGAGTGATGATAGACGAAGCATCGCGATATCGAAAATGAACAGACCTCTGTATCTCGATCCCGTTCCGCCATCGTTGGGGACGCTGAATCGATACTCCTTGGAGCTGGCTAGGTCAATACGAGGTGCAGTCTTGTATGGGTCAGTCGCTTTCTCGTTGAGATCATCCATCTCGTCGTTTAACAAAGGTTGGATGATGTCTAGTTCCGCGCGCCATGCTTCCTCACGTTCGACTTTTCGCGCTTTGAGTTGTTTCGAGCTCTCGCGATTCTTGTCATAAAGGGAGTTTGCGGCGGAGAGTTCGTCATAAACGGTTTTCAAATCTGCGTAACGTTCGATTACCATGGCAGATAGGTTAGTTGTCGCTCCCAGATCGGACAGGCTATTCTCCACTTGAGCAATCTGCCCTTCAAGCTCTTCGCGCTCAGCTCTCAGATTCTTTAACTCATCGGAATGGTTCTTCTCGAGAATCCTGGTAATTCCCCTATGAAAAGCCTCTATTTCTTCGAATCGAGCAAGATCAACCGAAGGAAAAAAGGACTTCAAATTCTCGAAGTCGTTTGTCGCTTTGAAGTCAATGAACTCGAGATCCTCCCCTATTTCTCTGATAGCACTGTCTATCCTCATTCGCTGGCGTCGAAGGTTCTTTAGAGCATTTCGGAGTTGTGCTGCCCTTTCTTCCTTAGCTGTATCGAAGTCAGTAGTGCCGTTGTCTGAGCTCGAAAGGATGTCCTCCATTTGGGAATGAAGCATTTTAAGCTTCTCTACATTGCGTCTATAGTCGTTTGCGTTTCCCGTGGGCTTTATAAGCTTGTATGCAGCAGCCTCACGATATGCCTTTCTCTTATCTTCTATTTCATCAACCTGTCCATCCAAGGATGCAATGCCTTCGTATCTTCCGAAAAGCTTCAACAGCCGCTGCAAATCTTTAGAGACCTTATCGGAGTTATGACTGATGAGGGGCCGATCCACGTTGTCGTGATTCATTCCGTACACTCTGAAAAATGGTGACTGGAGGCTTCTAAACGTTCCACCTAATCCGCTCAACCCATAATAAGAGGTAAGCCATGCAGTGTACTCTTCAAGGGAAATAGAACTTGTTTCTCGGTATTTGCTATCGCACTTTGAAACAATGTTCGGCGTGTCAGTTGAGCGAGAGAAATGGTGCGCCACATTGCCAAAAGAATGTGCGAAGCAAACCGTATGGTGACCTACGTTTTTTATCATATCTCCAGCGGCGTTGATATACGTGCTGCCACCTAATGCGAAGTCTATAGCCAAGAGAAAGGTAGTCTTGCCAATGGAATTGGTCGCACGATTGCCTCCGACAACAAGATTTAAACCTGCGTGAAACTCGACTTTGTCGCGTGTCTCTCCTTTTTCCTTGAATGCTTCGGAATATATTTCACTCAACATAATGAATCACCCCTTCTGGAAGCAATTCGATTTTGCCCAAAGCGAACAGGCAGTCGAGGGCATCGACGAACTGCGAGATGCCAGAGAAGTCCTCCTTGACTTTCGAGTATAGAAGATCTGGGCTCAAATCAACCGTGCTTAACGTTTTCAAGATGATTGGGAAGGTTGCCAGTGTGCTCTTCTTGTAAGGTGTGACCTTGCTAGGCAATTTCATCGAACACCTCACATTCCTGCACAAAGAACGCGACAAGAATCTGACATGCGACCAAATTCTCGCATCTGGTCATTCGTTGCACCCATAACGCCATTTGACTATAAATATGATCTTGGCTTAAACCCTGCTTAGAAAGATTCTTGTAGCAATGCCTTACGCTCATGGCAAGGTCATCGAAATCGAACCCGTTGATTCCGTCTCGCTGGTGTAGTTGTTCTTCAATAAACCCGTAATACATAGAGACCTTACTGCTAACATCATTCCTTATCGTGACATACTCGGGTTCAATTTTTTCCTTGATGTCGTGAGGGGCGTATTGCAACGATTCCATTTTCTCAAGGTCAATAAGGCTGTCCATGGAGTCCAAAAGCTCTTCAAGATACTCGTCTATCTCCAAGGAGTCGATCTTCTCCATCAACGCTATCCGCTGACTTGCTTTGCGTTTGGCGATGAGTAGCTTGGCTGCTTTCTCTGGATTAAATAGCGTCTCGTAATCAGCCTTGCAATTTGGATCAAGCAGAGCATGATTCTCGGTGCTGCTGGTATCAAACGATCCATTCAAATCTGGTAAATCAGTGACGCCACGGGCCTTCAGGGCCTCGCGTATTTCGTTTCGAACTTGCACATTAGATGCCTTTGGAATAATTTCCACGGCAGAGTAGTTCTGCAGTCTCTTGCCGCAAATCAAGCATTTACCCGCACATTCTTCCCTCAAAAAATCATTTTCGGGAGTTGGCATATAATCCATTGACAACGGCAGAGCATATTGCACTGACTCGGCGATTGTATACTCTTTGCCGTCAGCCTCTGCTCTAATTATTTCTTCGAACAATTCCGCTACAGCATCAGGGAATTTGGCGAATTGGCTTGATGAGAGGAATTCAGCGAGCTTCTCTCTCGCGGTTTCCTGCTCATCTGGAGGTCGCGCTTCAACATAGCTGGTGAACTTGAACTTGTCGAGATTGCCCACTAACCTACCTGCAAACTTTCTCAGAGAATTTCCAGACAAATACCTCTTCAATGTATCTAGGCTTCTCGAAAAAACAGGATTGCCTTGTTCGTCTTCTCCGAAATCTACTATTTGAAGAAAGAGCTCTCTAACGTATTCGCCATTAGTTAGGGCCCCTGGGAAAAGGCAGCGCACAGCTTCTGCAAACTGGCTGAATGAAATGGATTTTTTCACAACTACCTTCTTCGAACTTCCCTGATGTTTCCCTGACTTTCCCCGACGTGAAAAGCAAATAAGAAAGAATGCATCTCGTCGTTTGAAGTGTTCGTGGGGCTGAAAAAGTTCCCGAACTTTCAACCTTCAATTATACAAGCCGATTGCTCCGAATAGATACCTGCTTGAAGCAATCGGCAAATACCCAAGGAGGCAGTTATGACTTAAACCTATTTTGGCATATGAGCTGATGGAAGCACGCCCGTCAGCCCAGCCTTTAAAAAAACGGCTGGGTTCCGGGGACTGCGTGCTGCCTTGGATTTAGCCGGGAAAGGCATAAGCCATGGCCCAATTGAAAGTGCCGAAGGGCGCCATCAACGATCTCGTAAACGATGCTTTGTCGGCCGATGTAAAGTCTAGCAAGGAACAAGCTTTCTTCTCCATGAAGTCCATCCGGGAATTTATGGTTTCTCAAGATGTCTACAGTATCACTGAGGTGTCGAAGTTGCTGGGGATGAGCAGGAATCGAGTTCTCTACCTCTCGACCATAAGAGGCAACCCTCTGCCCATTCGCAGGTTCCCCGATGGGGGCGGCGGGTCTTTCGTTCTGCGCGATGAGCTGATCGAGTGGTTGAGAAATTGCCCCCTCGAATCTCAAAGAAAGCCGCCGAGCTTCCGAAAGCTATTTCGACAATTTGCACGAATGCTAATTTGTCTGTTTAGAGTGCTTTTCCGCATTGGTCGAATATGCGAATTGGTCACGATCTTTCTAAAGACTTATCTTTAAAGGGCAAATGGTAATAACACAAGATCAGACCCTTCTTGCGATCCCGAGTTCTCATTTCCCGTTCTCGCTCGACCGTTCCTGCCGGCTTTGGGGCCAGATCGTAGCGGACGCGGCAGATATCGGGGCTTCGTGGACGATGCGATAGGTTTGTGCTTGGGTAGAACTCGATTTGACCCAGGCATTGTGGGGAAGAGGGTATACCTCTTCCCCATGCAAGAGACTACGGCCGTTAAGCGTCGGCCTTCCCAATCGCGGGCTTTTCGATGCACTTCTCGCTCAGGAATGAAATGAGCTCATCGGGGACGTTGCTCTCGTAGAACGCCACCAGCAGTCCGAAGAACTCGTTTTGGGCGTCAATGGGCACGGCTAGAATGCCCTCGCCCGAATGGACGAGGATGTCGTTGGTGACAAGCTGCGCTGTTCGTTTGTTGCCGTCGCGGAACAGCTGCGAGCGACACGTCCACGCGAATGCTAGCAAAGCGCACATGACGGGCTCTTCCACGGAAAGAATTTGCGCAAACTCGCTGCGGGCTTGATTCTCGTCGGGAACGGCTGGCACGAAATCGGTGCCTCCAATGCGCACGAGTCCGTCGCGCAGTTCGCCCGCATAGCGAACCACTCCGCCTTGGCCGATAAGCAGGTTGAGGTGCAGAAGCGTATCGAAGCCTATGGAGTGGGGCTCATCGAGGACGTAACGCCATGCTTGCTTCAGGTTGTTGAGCGCAAGGTTCTGCTCAAGGCTTAGGTCAGCCACCACGCGGCCTTCTAGCACATCGGCGGTTTGGGGATACGTGACGGCGATGCCCTCAAGGCGTGCCTCCTTCCAAATGCTGTCCACCAAGTTTCGCTTGGCAAGGAAGATGTTGTCTTCGAGAGAGAGCTTTCCGTTCGCGGTCATTGGACATTGATCCCTTCTGCCTCAAGGAATTGGCGCAGAGCGGCTTCGTATACATCGTTCTTTTTAAGTCTCCGCCCTTGCTTCCGCGCGTGGTAGATGTAGTCATCTACGGCATCAATAAGATCCTCGTCTATGGTCAGTCCTACTTTTACCTTGCGAGAGGGTGCTTTGGGATATTTCGCGCTGGGCGCAGAAGAGGGTTTGACTGCGGATGCTGGCTCTTCCCTGCTGGAGCTACCGGCATGGAGAACCTTCTGTTCCGAGAGGCGAGCGGCTGCTCCAAGGAAGTCCTCGAACGATGCTGGCTTGATGGCTTTAGGCACGATAATCCCTTTCAAAGGAAGATTTCTAGAAATCTACCATTCCATTTTTCTTCCCTTTATGACTTTTGTCAAGGGGTGATGTCATCTGCTATGGTGCATGACTCGCTCGCTTTCTCCGCGCACGCCAGGAAAAACAAAGAGCCCCGGTGACTTGAATCAGCAGTCGAACCGGGGCTAACAAGCATATATTCTATGGCATCCTTTGTTAGAAAGTAATGCAGCTTTCCGAAGCTACCTACTCCCATTCGATGGTAGCCGGGGCGGATAGTTGTACGATCAGTGCCGTATCATATCACCTCGTTACAGGACGTCCCAACAGTGCCGAGCATTCCCAGTACCGTTTTGAACTCACTCATTTCGCAATCTCTGGTCCTAGCATGAGGGAGTAAATCAGAAAACCAGAAAACTCACTGCCTGACCAGCAGAAACTCTCTGCACACATTATAGTTGAGTTCAGCTATCTATTGTATATGACGCATTTTTACACCCAGGAATAACGCAGGAGTAAAACCAGGGTATGGGTGTAAATCCTCTACCTGCGCAAACGTGAAACCATGAGTTCAAAGTGAGTTCACGATGAGTTCAAGGGTTGTCGACACGAAAGCATTGTCCTTCGCGGCTCGTGCGAGAGGTTTCTGCTCGTTTGTCTAACCGAAGAACGGCTAATCGGGATCTCGCGCACCCTGCCAGCACGCATCGCACAGGAGGCGAATCGACCCGACGGCGTCCGTCCACGCGATCGAGGAGGCATAGGAGTTCGATAGGCCGTAGGACCGCCATCTCTCCGCCATGGTCGCGCTGCCCTCTATCTCGGCCAACGTCTGAGTGTAGTTGGACGCACTGATGCCGCTGCCCCTTTTCTCGATGGTGGCCTCAAGCGCCGCCCGCAGGCTCGACGGCTCCAGGCCCTCGTCCAGTTCGCGGAGCATGACGACGTCGTAGAAGTCCCTCATCCTCGTGTTGAGGGTCCCCCTCGTGAGGGCGGTCTCGATCTTCTCCGCGAGCACGGTCTCCACCGGGTACGCCCATATGCCGATGTCGCGGTCCTCGAACATGAGGCGGTACCTGTGCATGACCTCGGCCGGGGTGATCGCGTCCCCCGTCGAGATGTCGATCTTCATGGGGATGCGTGTCTTCTCCATGCGTGCCGTGAGCGCTATCCGTACGCCGCCGTACTCGGAGTCCTCCATGATCTCTCCCGCGTCGCCGACCTGGAACTCCATTCCGTCGTCGAGCTCGATGGAGGCGATCTCCCCCACGACCTTGAGGGCGTTGCCCGTATAGAGCGCCAATCCCTTGACGGTCGCGTCGATGTCCATCGTGCTGCGCTGATCCACGCCCACGAGCGAGGACATCAGCATGCCGCCTTTGAGCACGAAGTTGTCCCGGTATGGGGAGTTCGCGAGCCTCTCCAGGAACCGTTCCATGGCGTAGTGGCGCAAGAGCGACTGGGACCTGCTGCTGTCTCCCTCGGCCTTGTTGCGGATCAGGTCCTTCACCCTGCGCGCACCCTTGATCACAGAAGTACCTCCATCACCTGCTGCACCTGCCTCTCGACCCCCATCTCCCTGGCGTAGCGCCCGAGCCTGGCGAGGTCCTTCTCCCTGCTCGCCGCGTACCTGCGGAGGGCGTACCCGTAGGCGGCGGGGTCCATGGCCGCCTTCCTGCGCACGACGTCGCAGACGGTGCGCTCCCTGTCGTACGCCCTCACGACATGGCCGCCCGGCGACTCCGCCTCGGAGATCCCGAGGCCGTACCACTCCGGCTTCACGTAGAAGATCCTCACGCCCTGGTCCTTGAGGGACCCCGAGTGGTAGCCCGACTCCACCGTGAGCGCGATGGGGACGGGCTCGCGCTCCGCCATGTCGTGGAGGTAGAGCGCCGTCTCGTGCGAGAACACGACCTTGGGGTAGCGCGCCTGGAGCAGGTAGAGCTCGTCGGGGAACATGTCGGCCTCCACGAAGATGCCCGGGGACGCCTTCTCCAGTCCCCGCTCCCTCGCGAAGTCGTAGACCGCGTTCCTCGGGATCCCCGAGCCTATCGCCTCCGAGGCGATGAGGACGCCGTTGTTCTCGTCGAGCAGTCGCTCGATCTTCTGTTCGCTTCTATTTGCCATAAACAATCACACTGATATATTAGCATAGATTCAGTGTGATTGTTTGTACCATGCCGAAAGAGCGAGCAGACTTGGACCGCCAGCGATCCGAAGCCTGCTCGTCGATTGCCGCTACTTCTTCCTGTAGATCCGCAGCACGCGGGAATACGGGTCGGTCCCGATCAGCTCGTCCACCATATCGTTGAACCTCTCGATGAGCACCGGTTTCGAATTGGCGGAAGTCCTCTTCAGCTCGCGCCCGACGTAATCGCAAGCCGCAGCCCCGCCGAATATCACACGGCCCGTGAGCTCCTGGTTGAGCCAGTAGATGGCGCTGAGCAGTTCCCTGCGCGTAAGCCTGGAGGGATCGACTATATCCTCCCTGCGCGTCGCGAAGATGTGGTTTCCGTTCATGTGTCTGTCCTTTCTGTAGGGGGCGCGGCTTGGCCGCGCCCCTGGTCGTTGCGGAGCTGGAGGCTTCTACACGCGCGGGGCGATGCGGCAGGTGTCGGCGTCGATGTAGTTGTTGCCGTTCCAGGAGTAGTCGCCGTCGTGCTCGTAGCGGTTGACGAAGGGAATTCCCTTGAAGCCCCTGGGGGCATCGTCTGCGCCGAAGCCCACGACCTCGAAGAGCTCGGGGTTGGACTCGTACGCGCTCATCCAAACCTTGTCGCCCAGGCGGACATCGGACACCGGCACCTCTTCGGCGTCCAGGAAGGCGCCGAGCCTCAGGTTTTCGGGCATTGCCTCATCGAAAGCGTGAAGCATCTCGTCGAAGTCGTATCCGCTCTGCTCGGCGGAAGGGTCGATGTGTCTCAGGCCGATCGCGTTCCAGCCCTCGTCGTAATCCGTGGTGTAGCGATCGACTATCTTCCAACCGTCGATGACGTATACGCCGTTGTCGCCCTGGTCGCCAAGGTTTCGGTACCGGTCTATGCCCACCGAGAGCGACCCGCCGAAGAAGTTCCCGACCACCTGGGCCATCCGCGCCCATCCGTAGCAGTCCTGGCTCGGAGGACGGTAGCCCTGAAGCTCGCAGTACTTGAGCAGCGGCTCGACCGTGTCGCGGCCGCCGTTCCAGTGGAGGTAGAGTGCCAGGTTCTTGTCCGGCGTGGTGATGACTGCTCGATTTCCCATTTTGAAGACCTCCTTGTCTTTCGGCGGTCGCCCTGTGCCACCGCCTCGTGATCCGGGGTCGTGCGCAGGTTCCGCCTGCGCTGCAAGGAGGAAAGCGGGCTTCTTCGCAAAGGACGCACGTCCGCAACCTGCACATGCAAAAGTCAAAGGCACTGGATGTGCATGTGCGGGTTTTGCGCAGGAAGGGCGCGCCTTGCGGCGCACATGGCGGGTTCTGTGCGAGCGTGCCTGGATGAGAGGCGGGGCAGGGCGCACCTGAGGCGACGGAGGTCACGGGAAAGAGCGTATCAGCCCAACAGATAGGAACGGTGCCCGCATTCGCTGTGACAAATTGTCACAGTGGCTCCGAACTGGCGTTTTGCTCAAGAAATGCAAGCTTTTATGCGGACATGTCGCCCTTGACTACCTCTTCCACGAACCAGCGCGGATCCTCGTAGAACAGGTAGGTGACGTTGTTGCCGATCCGGACGGTGTAGCAGATGCCGTCTCCGCCGACCTTGCGCGACGAGGCGCGGCGCACGTCCCTGACCTCGTCGATGGGATAGGTCTTGCCGTCGTACCACTGGATGGAGAGCGGCCGCACGCGCCCGTCCTCGTCCATGCGCGCCGTGACGCTGACGTACCGCTTGACCCTTCCCGAGATGCCTTCGACCATGATGCCCGCCTACCTGAGGAACCCTACGGGGTGGACGGTATTGTCGCGCTTGATGTCGAAGCCTGACATGACCTCGTCGGTGAGCTCGACCGCCCGCTTCACGCAGGTGTTGCCGAAGCGCTCCCTCAGCGCGTCGATCGCGAGGTCCAGCCTCTCAAGGCGCTCCGCCTCCTCGGCGTCCCCGAAGAGCTCGCACTGCACGGGCGCGTCCATGGGAACGAGATTGGTCACGCGCACGTGCACGGCTCTGAGCGCATGCTCCTTGTCGATCGGTTGGTTCGAGCGTAGAAGCTCCATGGCGACGTTCGCGACGTCTCTCGTGAGGCAGGTCGGGGTCCTCAGCGTCCTCTGCCTTGAGTAGCCGGAAAGGTCGCGTGCGAACCGCGCCCCCACCGCCACCGTCCGGCAGCGCATCCGTGACTCGCGAAGCCTCTGCGCCACGGATTCGGAGAGGAGCCATACGAGGGCCTTCACGTCGGAGTCGCATTCGAGATCGTGCGGGGCGGTGAGGCCGTTGCCGATTCCCTTCACAACATAGTCCACATCGGCCTTCGAGGGATCCATGGCCTTCACGGGGCTCGCGTCCTCGCCCCTCGCGAACGCGCGCAGCATGATGCCGATCTTGCCGAAGCGCCTCTTCAGAAATTGGTCCCCGGCATGTGCGAGGTCCCCTATGGTCTCGTATCCGGCGGAATGGAGCTTGCGCATGGTGGCAGGACCGACGTAGACCATCTCGGAAGCGGCCATGGGCCATGCGACGTCGCGGAAGTTCTCCCGCGTTATGGCGATGATGCCGTCGCCCGGATCGGTGTCGCTCCCGAGCTTGGCGAATACCTTGTTCCACGAGATGCCGACGGAAACGGTGAGCCCGAGCTCGGACTTCACGCGCTCCGATATCTCCCTCGCCACGAGCATGGCGTCGGCCCCGAACAGCTGAAGCGATCCCGTGACGTCGATCCACGACTCGTCGAGGCCGAAGGGCTCGACGAGGTCTGTGTAGCCGTAGTAGATCATGCGCGCCAGACGCGAATAGCGCTTGTAGGCGGCGTAGTCGGGCGGCACGACGACGAGGTCCGGGCATTTCTGCTTGGCCTGCCAGATCGCCTCGGCCGTCTTCACGCCGCAGGCCTTCGCCTCCCGGGACTTCGCGAGGATGATTCCGCTCCTGCGCTCGGGGTCGCCCGCCACCGCCACGGCCTTGCCCCTCAGCCCCGGGTCGAGGTGCTGGGCGACGCTCGCGTAGAAGGCGTTCATGTCGACATGCATGATGACCCTGTCGCCCATGGCACCTCCTTGTTATCAAATGGGAACAAGTGTTCGATTATCGTGAATCCCTATGATGCACCCGATCGCTTATTCAGTCAATCGAACAGATTGTGGATTTTCCGAAGCGAGAAGGACGGAGGCTCGAAAGGAGGTTTCGCCCAAACCCACTGTGACACATTGTCACAGTGGCGATGACCTGCGAATATTCGCAAATTAACACGTCACCAATGATTTTCCCTTCGCGCCATAGCTGCACTGATGCGAAAGCGCTGGGCGAGAATACGGGCTTGATCGAGATCCTCTCTTCTTCCGGAGACCACCTGCTCGCATGTGGGCTCCGAGACGAAGTAGCCGGAGTTCAGCCTAACGACAGTGCTATCTGGAACCTTTAGGACGTCGCACTTCGTCGGCCCCGCGTCGGAATAGACTACCGCGAGGGTGGAGGACAGCGGAAGCGTAAGGTCGTCGATGTGGTACTTCCCATCCTTCTGAAGCGTCGTGTTGAAATGCGGAGGGAGGGAAGAGGTAATGAAGCGAGCCTCCCCCTGCGGCCTGATGAAGTGGCATCGCAGCCTTTCGAGATCGCTCTTGGCGAAATACGTGGGGCTCCCCTTGCATCGCCAAAGCGCGAGCACCATCTGGTTAGCACCTTGCGCCAGCACCTCGATCTCGTCGGCCATTCCCGCCTGAGCCAGAACCTCGCAGCCCCATCTCACTTCGGGATCACTGTACATTGCTTCGTAATCCGGCTCGTAGTCCGCAAGCATTGCAGGGTGCCTCGCGATCAAATGCCCGACCAGCCACAAAAGCGCCCTTCGCTCCTTTTCGTGGATGCGTCCAACATCGAGCTGGGCATCTATCTCGCGAAGGAGGAGCGCTTGCTCGCCCTCTATCTCGGAGAGCTTTTTCTCGATCTTCCCGGGGAGGAGGTGACGCCCATGCCAACTCCTCTGACATCTCGCCTCCATCTCGTAATGGTACTTCCGCTCGCACGCATCTTCCGATCTGCTCTTGTAGGTCTTGCCCGCTTTGCGGTTGAAAACCCAGAGGCTGTCGCCATCATCCGAGAAGCGCCTCAGGTAGTACTGGGGCACGTAGTGCTGCTTTTTCGGGGCGCTTGCCTCTTGCAATCTCCTCATCTCTCTTCCGCGAAACTCATCCGACCTCTCGTGCGATGACGTCGAATTGTTACAGCATGTCAACATCGCATAATAAATCATGCAATCAAGATGGATGTCCCTTTTTGGAACAACTGTCTCTCGATATCGGGTTTATTATCGACACAAGAAGTGTTTCAAACGGGCGTTTGCCCGAAACTGGTTCCAAGTGTCCGACGCAACAGCGTCGACAAGACCGGGAAGGAGGACTGGCATGAGAACCGAGAGATACACGATCATGGCCAGTTCGCCGTCGGACGCGAGGAAGCCAGACATGTCACCGAGAACCGCGCACTGATTCAAGGTGCCACACAAAGCCCCGACAAGAGTCGGGGCTTTTTTTGTCCGAAAGAACAGACAGATGGGCCATCTCGAATCAGGCAGCTGTGTGGGTTTAGCGAATTTGTGACTATGCGGGACTATGCGGGACTGTGCGAAAAAATCACGAAGCATCAGCCCGGAAAACCTGCAATCATCGCCGCCATCAAGAAAAGTCGAGAGCATTCGACAGAAGTTGAAGAAACGAGCGAGAAGAAGGCGGAATGCAAATGCCGAAAGATATCAGGGAAATGAAACGCGAAGAGCCGGTGTCCCACCAGGCCAACGACATGAGGTCGCCACGGCTCCTGAGCGTCGGCGAGGTCGCCGAGAGCCTCGGCGTCTCGACAGCGAAAGTTTACCAGCTGATCCGCAAGAGCGAGCTTGAGGCCGTGAACCTCGGCCGCCTCTACAGGGTGACTCCATCGGCGATCGAGCGGATGCTCGATCGCCTATCGGGCTCAGGCCAGCAAGGGTCTTGAGAGCCTCGGGCTGTCTGTTCGAACGAAGAACAGGAGAGTATATGCCCGAGATCTTTGACGATTCATCGAAGCAGCCGGTGCCCGTGCAGGACATCTACAACGCCTACGAGGTAGCCCGGCTCTTAGGCATAAGCAAGAACAAGGTATGGGAGCTCTCGAAGAGGGGCATCGACCCCCTGCCGTTAAGGCGCATGGAGGGCCAGAAGAAGGGGTCGATCGCATTCAGGGTCGAGCTGCTCGACTGGGCTATGCGCAACTTCTCGAAAATCGGCGTCGGGTAGGCGGCGGCGATGCATGCGAAGAGAGAACCTGCGCGCCCGCGAGACAGCGACGCCTTCCTGATCCTGCACCCCTTCATGTGGAAGGAGCTCGGGCTCAAGGGTACGACGCTGCTCGTGTTCGCGCGAATCTACGGATTCTGCAAGGACGGCGGGACGTTCTACGAGAGCCGCAAGAGGACCGCAACCTATCTCGGCGTGTCCGAGCGCTCCGTCATCAGGGCGGTATCAGAGCTGGAGCAGAGAGGGCTTATCGCCGAGGCCGGAAGTGATTGGACAAGGGACGGGATGACAACGAGGAGCTACGTGCTCGGCCATCGTGCGATGAGGACGTTCTGCGCACCTGACAAGTTGTCACTCCCTGACAAATCGTCCGCTTCCAAGCATGGAGTAGATGACGGGATGTCGCCTGAGGGGGTGCCAGATTGGCACCTTAAAAGCAAAGAAGAATACAAAGAAGAAGGATAGGAAAGGAGCTGCGGGATGGCAGAGGCGGAGAGCCGCATCATCACCTTGGCATCGGCCAAGGAGCGCGGCATGGAATACGAGGAGCCCGCAAAGCGCAGATGCGAATGGTGCGGGAACCTCCTCGACCCTATCGGGCTCATCGGCTTCAACGGCAAGATCATCTGGATCGGAGCCAAGGAGTGCGAGTGCGACGGCACATGCGAGGAGCGGGCGCGCGCCGAAGAGGCCGAGAGGAAGCGAAGGGCCAAAGCCGAGGCCGAGGCGCTCATGAGATGCGGCGTGAAGCCCCGATTCTCCCATGCCAAGGTCGATAGGCGCGAGATCGCCGAGTATCTGGACACCTTCGATATGAGAACAGGCGTTGGACTCTACATCACAGGCCCCTCCCGCGCGGGCAAGTCGCATTGCGCCACCGCACTTGCCAAGGCGTTCTTCGCGAGCGGGTACAGCGTGCTCATGACGTCGTCCTTCTCCATGCTCGACGAGATCAAGGCGAGCTACGACGCCCCGTCCAAGCAGGGAGTCGAGCGCTATGCGGGATACGACGTGCTCATCATCGACGACTTCGGCAAGGAGAACGCGAGCTCATGGGTCGTGGGCACGCTCTTCCAGATCATCAACGAGCGCTACGAGAACATGAAGCCGACCGTGGTCACGTCGCAGTACGCGCCCGACGCCCTCAAGTCTCGCATGGGGCGCAGCGGCGAGCGCGAGAGCGCCGAGGCGATAGTCGAGAGGCTCAAGGAGACATGCCGACTGGTCGTGCTCCCGCCGAGGAAAAATGTGGGTTTGATGGATAAGTGACTGTCCGTGACTATGCGGGACTGTGCGAAAAATCCCCGTCCCATCTGGGAATCGACCACGCTATAACCGTTGCGGGGCGGCGAGGAGAAGCGGGTCAGCCGAAACACTCTCAAAACGCAACCGGGCGAGGACGACTTACAGCGCCTCGCCGCCGAAACACCGAACCGAGGGGAGCCGACGCGAGTCGGCTCCCGAGGAGGAGACGGAAATGTACAACATGGTGCCGGTCACGGCAGAAGAACAGGAAAGCCTAGAGGCGATCTGCCAGAAGAACGGCTGGCTCAAGCGCAGCGGATACGCCTGGCAGGACGACCCCTATCTGGAGGAGTACCCCTACGAGTTCGACCGCTGCTTCTCGCTGGAGGACCTCTCCGACTTCTTCAAGGCCGGGAACTGGGCCATCAGGCAGGGAGTCGTCTACGGCGACCTCGCGTTCATCCAACAGGTGGACGGGGGCGACGAGTGGTGGACGCTCAAGCAGGACGGAGAGAGCTGGGTCCCCTTCGAGTCCCTCAGCTTCAAGAGGCTCGCAGGAGACATATCGGAGCTCACCCGCTACGTCGCGGGGATGCGCCTCGCAACGGTCGATGAGTGCAAACACCTGGACTACCTTCCTCCCAAATCCGACATGCAGTGGACGGGCAATGCCTTCCCCTATCTCGACGACGGCTGGGTGGCGGCGAGGAACTGCGACTTCAGGATCCACGTGGCGCTCAACCACATGGGCAAGCTCCTCACCGTCAACGCCCCGTCTGCGGACTACATGGTCGACCAGGCGAAGGAGGGCCTGTCCCTTCTCGACGTGATTAAGTCCCAGGTGGAGAGGGCGGAGCAGTACAAGGTAGAGAGGATGACGGAGAGCCTCGCAGACCGCACGCAGGCGGCGCTGCGCGCGTCCGAGAACCAGCAGCGCGCCGACCGCGCAAGCGAGACGCGCGAGACGGCCAGATAGAAGAGGAGGACGACATGGCAAGCGATTTCGGAGACGAGAGCGGAGAGAAGCTCTTCGACTGGATGCTCAGGATGGGCCAGGACGCGAGCCAGGACGCCATCAGGGCGAGCGCCGAGAGGCTCAAGAGCGCCATCAGGAACCTGAGAGGCCAGATCGAGGGTCCCGCCGCGGAAGCCGAGCACGAGGGCGTACGCGAGTACGCACGGCTCAACCTCTCGGAGTTCGAGGAGCTTCCCGACTACGCGACCTTGAAGGAGATCATCGACGAGAGGCTCACCGAAGCCGCCATCGAGCACGACTTCGTCGATGTCGAGGGGCGCGACCACCTGGTGTTCAGAGTAGCCGACGCCCCCGAGGTCGACGAGGTGTTCGAAAACCTTGAGCACGACGTCGATGCGGAGGCGGAGCGCGCCTGCGAGACACGCGAGCGCGAACTCACCGAGGAGCGCGACCAGGAGCCGCTGGAGAAGAAGGCCGAGGCAGCGAAGGCCGCATCCAAGGCGGCGCATGAGGCCAAGGAGGCGACGAGGCAGATCGAGAAGGTCGAGGTGAAGACCCGATGAAGTCGGAGCTCATCCTCATCGCGGCGCTATCGGGCGCAGCCCTCCTCATCGGCAACGCCGCCACGGCAGCCGTCATGGCCGCAGGAAGCTCAGAGGCCGACCTGGTATCCACGGCGATGGACCTCGCGGCGCAAGGGGCGATCCCGTCAACGGATCCGCTGCCGCTCGCTATCGGATGCGCCTGCGCGTGCGCCGTCTGGCTCGTATGGGTGAGATGGTGGGAGCGCAGGGGGCGCTACCGCAAGGGCGAGGAGCACGGGAGCGCGCGCTGGGCGACGGCGAAGGAGATCGAGGCGTACTCGGATAGGAAGGACGCCGACAACAACATCATCCTCACCAAGCAGGCGAGCATCCGCATGATCGATGCCACCCACGACCAGAGGACCGAGACGAACGACAACGTGCTCGTCATAGGCGGCCCCGGCACGGGAAAGACGCGCTACTTCGTGAAGCCGAACCTCATGCAGGGAAACGCCAACTACTTCATCACCGACCCCAAGGGCACCCTCATCCACGACATGGGCCACGTCCTCGAAGGACTCGGCTACGAGATCAAGACCTTCGACACCATAGACTTCGCGAGCTCCATGCACTTCAACCCCATCGCATACATCGACGGCGAGGCGGCGACGCTGAGGTTCGTGGAGTGCCTCATCAAGAACACCACCGGCGACAAGGACCATGCAGGGGACCCGTTCTGGGAGAACGCCGAGAAGCTCCTCTACACGGCCCTCGTCTCCTACCTCCTTCTGCACTGCCCCGAGGAGGACAGGAACGTGCCGGGGCTACTGTCGCTGCTCTCGCTCGCGGACGCCCGCGAGGACGACGAGGACTACCTGAGCCCGCTCGACATGCTCTTCAACGAGCTTGAGACCGGAGAGAGGCTCGTGAGGAGCCCTTCGGCCAAGAAGTACGACCGGGCGTCCCGCGCGTTCGACAACGGCACCGGAGGCTTCGAATGGGTGAAGGTGGCAGCCCCCGTGCGCCCCGAGGACGACTTCTCGCTATCGAGCTACAAGCAGTTCAAGGTGGCGGCGGGAAAGACCCTCAAATCCATCATGGTCTCGTGCAACGTGCGCATGAAGCCGTTCGACATCGCCGAGATGAGGGAACTCCTGCGCTACGACGAGATGGAGCTCGATCACATGGGCGACGCGCACAAAAAGGTAGCTCTCTTCTGCTCGATGTCGGACACGGACTCGACCTTCGACTTCGTGTTCGCGCTTCTCATGCAGCAGTCGCTCGACTCGCTCTGCGAGACGGCGCTCTCGCGCTTCTCGGGACGTCTTCCCAGATGCGTCCACTTCGTGTTCGACGAGTTCGCAAACATCGGCACAATACCGGACTTCGAGCGCATGATCACCGTCACGCGAAGCCGCAACATCGCGGTCTCGATGATCCTGCAGTCACTCTCTCAGCTTGAGGAGTCATACGGGGAGAACAACGCGAAGACCATCATGAACGCCTGCGACACGCTGCTGTTCCTCGGGGGCAAGTCGGCGGACACCAACCAGAAGATCGCCGACATGATCGGCAAGCAGACCGTTGCCAACGTCTCCGTGAACGACTCTCGGGGCGCGAACCCCACCTACACGCACAACTACGGCCTCATAGAGCGGGAGCTCATGCAGGCCTCCGAGGTGGCGAGGATGCCGCGCGACGAGGCGCTCGTGCTCATAAACGGCGCGCAGGCGTTCAAGGACAAGAAGTACCCGCTTGAGGCGCACCCGAGGTACGGGGCGCTCAAGGCCGCAGAGGACGCGGGGGCGTTCGACTTCAGGGAGTACCGGGCGAGAAGGGAGGGAGCGCTTATGGAAGCGTGAGATATGGCTGCGACAGGTGCCTAGACCCTAGGGCCGGGGCAGAACCTCCAAGTACCGCGACCGGCCGTCGCAGCCGAGATGCAAGGGAGCACGCACGTGCCCCTCGATCCGAAATTCTACCATCAGCCCGCCGCCTGGAACCTCCAAGTACTGCAGGCGCGGGCGAATCGAGATGCAAAGGAACACCCACATGCTCGCAAACATCATCAGCCTCGTATCGGGCTGCGTGACCTTCCTCGGCGGCTTCCTGGTCGTCTGGGGCGCGGTCTCGCTCGGCCTCGCCATACGAGAGCAGCAGGGAGGCAGCCAGATTGCCTCTGCCATATCCACCATCGCTGGCGGCGCGATCATCATCGCCGCAGCGGTCTACTTCGGGATGCTCGACACGTCCTGGCTGCCCGCCTAAGGCGGGTGACAGACCATGTCGCTTCAGATCCCCATTCAGAAGGACATCGGCGAGTACGAGGAGAAGATCGTCGGGAAGCTCTCCTTCCGCACGCTCGCGTGCGTGACGGGTGGCTTCGGATCGGCGATCCTCGTGGCGGCGATATGCCACTTCTGGGTCGGCATAGAGGTCGCCGACGCGGCGTTCCCCGTCATGTGCGCATCCATACCCTTCTGGCTCGCCGGGTTCTGGCGGCCGTTCGGGATGCGCGCTGAGAAGTTCGCGCCCCTTCTGATCAACCACCACCTGAAAGACCAAAAGCTCCTCTATGAGAGCCCGGCAGACAAGTCGCTCCCGCGCACCGAGGCGGGAAGACCCACGCGCAGGGCGAAGAGGATCGCAAGACGAAAAGGAGCGGAGGCCAATGAGCCAACGAGAGAATGCGAAAAGCGCAAGGAAAGAGAGAGCGAGCGACAAGGAGAAGCTCAAGGCTGAGAAGAAACTCGCGAAGGATCGCATCAGATCCGAGCGTGCAGCTAGGGCGAAGGCCAAGCGCGAGAGGTCGGGCTCGTCGAGCTTCATAAAGCAGCTGATGGGCTCGGCCAGCAAGTCGGATCGATCCAAGAAGGCCCACGAGGAGAAGCTCAAGCGACAGAAGAAGGCGCGCGCCCAGGCGGGCGAGATCGCCTCCTACATCGGCTACGACGCCATCTACAAGGACGGCATAGCCCAGGTAGAGGAAGGCCTCTTCTCGCAGACGATCGAGTTCTCGGACATCTCCTACCAGTCGGCGCGCCGCGAGAACCAGCAGAACATCTTCACCGTGCTCTCCTCGCTCTACAACTACTTCGGCGCGGACTCCTGCGTCCAGCTCACCATCGCCAACGTCCCCATCCCCGACGAGGAGATCGGCAAGAAGCGCTTCTTCAAGGCGTCCGACCCCGACACGGAGAGGTACGCCAAGGAGTACAACCGGATCCTCAACGACAAGATGCGCGAGGGGGTCTCCAACCTCACGCGCCACCGCTACCTCACCTACATGGTGGGCGCAGACGACGTCTGGGAGGCGGTGCCGAAGCTATCGCGCATAAAGGGCGACGTCATCGACACGCTCTCGCGAATCCGCTGCGAGGCGCACGCCCTGAACGGCACCGAGCGCATCGAGGCGATCCAGTCGCAGCTGCGCCCGAAATCCCCCTTCACGTTCACATGGGACAAGGTGAGCCCCGTGTCCGACACGAGGACCAAGGACCTCATAGCGCCAGCGCTCATCGACTTCAAGCCGCACGGCAGGGCAGACATTTTCCGGGTGGACGACGCATACGGCTGCGTGGTCTCCATCCGCACATTCGGCTCGATGCTCGAAGACGACTACCTCGCGAACATCATCGACCTTCCCATGCCGCTCTCGGTGAACCTGCACATCCAGCCCATCGCGCAGTCCGACGCCCTCGCGCTCGTGAAGCGCCAGCTCGACTGGATGGACAAGGAAATCATCGACGAGCAGATGAGCGCGATGAAGAAGGGCTACGACTACACGATCCTGCCGCCGGAGCTCAGATACTCAAAGGAGGAGGCCGAGGAGCTCCTGGACTTCCTTCGCAACAAGAACGAGCGCCTCTTCACCTACACCGGCCTCATCTACACCTACGCCGACACCGTGGAGGCTCTTGAGCGCCAAGTGGACCAGATCGTGTCGATCGGGCAGGGCAATTCGCTCGGGATAGAGCCGCTCTACTACCGGCAGCGCCAGGCGCTGAACTCGGTGCTCCCGCTCGGCATGAACCACATCGACGTCACCCGCTACCTCACCACGGGCCAGATTGCCATGCAGATGCCCTTCGCCTCGCTGGAGCTCAACCAGGAGGGCGGCGGCTACTACGGGCAGTCCAAGCAGTCGGGCAACCTCGTCATCTGCAACCGCAAGAAGCTCGCCTCACCTATGGGGTTCGTCTGCGGCAAGCCCGGCTCCGGGAAGTCCTTCTCAGTGAAGCGCGAGATCACCAACACCGTGCTCGCCTACCCGGAGGACGAGATCATCATCTTCGACCCCGCAGGAGAGTATGGAAACCTCATCGAGGCCTTGGGCGGCGTGAACGTCCGGCTCGCCCCCGACGCGGACACCGCACTCAACCCCTTCGACCTCTCGGACGTGGAGGGTCGCGCGGACGCTGCCCAGCTCGCGTTCAAGATCGACGCGTTCCTCGCACTCTCAAGCGCGATGATGGCGGAGTCCTCGGAAGGCCTTCCCGAAGCCGACAAGTCGATCATCACGAGATGCGTAGAGGCGGCATACTCCAGGTGCGCCGACGGGCAGGGCATGCCGACGCTTTCCGACTTCCACGAGATACTGAGCGGCCAGCCCGAGGCCGAGGCGCGCGACATCGCGCTCAGGTACGAGCGCTACGTCACAGGCGCGCTCTCTTTCTTCAACCGCCAGTCCAACGTGGGCTTCGACAACCGCATCACCAACATCGATCTGCACGACCTCTCAACCAACATGCGGGTGTTCGGCATGCTCACCGCGCTTGAGGCGGTGCGCAACCGGATGTACGCGAACTTCGAGCGGGGCATCACCACCTGGCTCTACATCGACGAGGTGCAGTCGCTCTTCGGGCACCCGACCATCATCGACTACTTCGCGAAGTTCTGGGCGGAGGGGCGCAAGTTCAACCTCATCTGCACCGGCATCTCGCAGAACACCTCCCACATGCTCACCCACGAGCGCGCCCGCACAATGGTGCTGAACTCGGATTTCATGCTGCTGCACAAGCAGGCGAGCCAAGACCTCGCCGCCTGGGCCGACATGCTCTCCCTCTCGGCGGCGGAGAGGGAGTACATCAACGAGTCCATCAAGGCCGGAGAGGGCCTGCTCGTCGCAGGAGGCGCGCGCGTGCCCATCCGGGACGACTTCCCGAAAGGTGCGCTCTACGACCTATGGAACACCAAGCCCGAGGAGATCGCGCAGCTCAAGCGCGCGCATCTCTTCGAGAGCAACGCGAAGAGGGGCAGAGGCTAGATGGATCCGAGAGAACTCGACAAGGATCGCTCCTCCATCGCCGACATCGTGACGGCGGAGAAGGTCGACGCCGTGAGCTCGGGAATCGTGAAAGACGACGAGGCCCAGAGCCTCTCCACGCTCGCGAGCAGGGAGGACGCCCTCGGCGCGCGCCGCCCGAAGAAGGACGCGAAGGGCACGACCCGCAAGGCAAAGGCGTCCACAGCAAGCGCAGGATCGAAGGCAGGCGCAGAGCCATCTTCGGCCCAGGCTCCATCTAAGGAGGCGGCGCATGCGGCGGACGAGACCAACGGGCGGCTCAAGGTGCGCCAGGTGCTGGAGCGCCAGGCGGTGTCAGAACTCGACGACACCGACGAGTTCGAGGGCGCGCAGGGCGCATACGACGCCGGGAGGGGCGCAAAGCGCGGCGTCACGGCAGCGCGGGAGCGCAAGGCGAAGGGAGCAGCGCGCGCATCCAAGGGCGGCAAGGGCGCAGGAGCTGCGAAGGGCAAGAGCGCCGGAGCCGCAGGAGCGGGCAAGGCATCCCCATCTGCAGCGGCCCCGGGACAGGCCCGCGCGGCGCAAGCGTCCGCGCAGGCAGCAGGCGGTGCCGCGAAGACGGCGGCATCCGCATCGGGCAACACCGCAATCGCCGGTGCCGTCGGCGGAGGCGGGCTCGCGACCGCCGGAGGCGTGCTTGCGGGCATCATCGCCTTCGTGCTCGTCGCGCTTCTCGTCGGACAGATCATATCGGCGCTTTTCGGGTTCTGGGACGCCGAGGACAAGAAGCGCTCCATGGAGGGGCTCCCGCCCTACATCACCTACGAGATGGTCGAGGAGGCCATACGCTGCCAGGAGGAGTTCGGGCACCCCGCCGGGTGCACGATCGCGCAGATCATCTGTGAGTCCGGCCAGGGAGAGACCATGAGCCAGCTCGCGACGCGCGACCACAACCTCTTCGGGATGAAGTGGGCGTCATCTTTCGCCTCGGCACCGGAGGTGTCGGGAAAGGCCGGGTGGACCACCCACGAGGAGTACACGCCCGGGCAGGTATCCACGATCACCGCCTACTTCACGGTCTTCAAGGGAGACGTCGAGTGCATACGCTTCAGGAGCCGCGTGTTCCTCCAGGCCTCCCACTACAAGGACAACGCCCTCATCAGGCAGGCCATCGCCGAGCACTCCTCCGACAAGATGGCGGAGGGCCTGAAGGACGCGGGATGGGCGACGTCGTCGTCCTACGTCGAATCGCTCAAGGCGGCGCTCGACGCGTACAACCTGCGCAGGTTCGACTCGATGACGGTCGATGACCTTGAGAGCGGCGCGCTCTCGGCAGACGCGATCATCGCCGCCGCCTACAGCCAGCTCGGCGTGCCCTACGTGTGGGGCGGCACCACTCCCGGAGTCGGCCTCGACTGCTCGGGGCTCACCCAGTACTGCTACCGGCAGGCGGGCATCATGATCCCGCGCAACTCCGAGGACCAGGCGGCGTTCGGCCGCAAGGTACCGGTGTCTCAGGCAACGCCAGGCGACATCCTGTGGAGGCCTGGGCACGTGGGCATCTACATCGGGGAAGACCGCTACATCCACGAGCCTCACACAGGCGCGGTCTGCACGATTGCAAGCGGCGCGTCGTATTTCACGAGCGCCATAAAGATCAGATAGGAAGGAAGAGGAAATGTCGAAGAAGAACAAGCTCATGCTCGCAGCCGCCGTCATCGCCGTGCTGCTGCTGGTCGGGTCGGGAGTGGCGCGCTGCTCGCTCGTCCGTGAGGACGTCGAGAGCACGAATTCTGCCATCGAGGCCGTCGAGAAGGAAGAAGCGCCGACGTCCCAGCAAGGCGCACCTGCAGAAGGGCACGCGGATACGACGGCGGGCCTGGAGGCGCTCGTCGGCACCTCCTGGACGGGCATAGAAGATCCCACCTACACGCTCTCCATCGTCAAGGGCGCGTTCGTCGAGGCGAAGGACGGCCAGACGAGCGTCACCTACTGGACGCTCGACGCAGAGGAGGCGACCGACACGACCGTTACGGCGACCGTGCTCGCCTCGAAGTCGCTGACCGAGGCCGCGAGCCCCTCCCTCGTGACCGTGGCCACCGAGGGCGCAGACACCGTTCTGAGGACAGACGCGCTCTCATGCTCGTACAAGAAGGTGCTCCTCGGGGAGAGGACGCTCTCGTTCACGGGCGTGACCTCCAAGCTGGAGGAGGCCATGGGGGTAGAGGCCGCCAAGATCGAGGCAGCCGTGTCCGCACGTGCGGCGGCGGTATCGCCCAACGCCAGCCGTGCCATCTGGGACGCCGAGGCGTGGATAGACTACGCGAACGGGGCTGCGACCACGACCTTCACGCTCGACGACGGCGCATCGACCATGATCTCGGTCACGCGCGCATCCGACGGCACCATCGAGGCACTCTGATCCCGATGGAGAAGCTAGGAAACCTCGTCTCAAGCAGACGGTTCATACTGGCCTTCGCGGCCACCTTCGCGCTCCTCTCGGCGCTCCTCATACCGACGCACTTCGCATGGGGCTCGATCGCAGACGACATCAACGCATGGCTCTGCGGGGTGCTCCGCGACTGGTGCAACTGGATCTTCTCGGCGCAGACCGACGTCATGCGATCGCTCGGAGCCAACGGCGTGCTCTCGGCTCCCTTCGAGACGATGCTCACGAGCGCTGGCGACGTGTCGATGTACGACATCGCGCGCGGCGTCTGGCAAGTGGCGGTGCTGCCCATCGGATGCGGGGTGCTCGGGCTCGTGTTCACCTTGAAGCTCATCGAGATCTCGCAGCGCATGGATGGCAACCAATCCTTCCCGGGAGTGAAGGAGGTCGTGTTCCTCCTCGCGTTCTTCGCCGTGTTCCTGTTCCTTATCCAGCATTCCTTCGACCTGATGGCCGCGATTTACGAGGTGATAGGGCTCGCGATCGACCGCGTGGAGGCGCTGTTCGGGACGGGCGGCGCTCTCGATATGACGGCGGTGTCCATCGTGACCGCAGATGACGACCTATCCGCGCTCTTGGCGCTTCTGATAGTGGCAGTCATCAGCTGGCTCGTCGTGCTCATCGCCTACATCGTGGCGCTCGTCGTCTGCTGGGCGCGAGCGATACAGCTCTACATCATGGCGGCCTTCTCGCCGATACCGCTGGCGTTCCTGGGCTTCGACCAGACGCGCCAGATCGGTCTCGGGTACCTGAAGAGCTTCGGGGCCGTCTGCATAGCAGGCCTCATCATCCTGATCCTGCTCATCAGCTTCCCCGTGATCCTGGGCGGAATCGTCGCCGTGAACCCCGGGACGGGGACGCCCATCGACGCCATCGCGAACGGGCTCACCTACGCGCTCCAGTACCTGGCCATGTGCATCCTTCTCGTGCTCTCGCTCGTGAAGAGCGGTGCCTGGGCGCGCGACATCGTGAGCGGCTTCTGATGACGGAGACGACCTGAGAGGGGGTGGTGCCTATGGAATCGGGCGGAAAACGGTAAGGCAGAAGGGCGCGGTGAACCTCCAAGCAACGCCGCGCCCAGAGGCATTCAAGAGATGCAAAGGAGCACTCACATGGAAGACAACAAGAAGAACGTCTACGTCACCGTACACAAGAACTTCGTGAGGGAAAGCATCGAGTACCCCGACCGCAGAACCGGCGAGACCAAGACGTTCAACTCGGTGACTCTGCCGAAGGGCACCATCATCGACGGAGTGGACGTCAGCTACTACCAGTTCACGCCCCTGTTCGTGAACCCCTCACGCTTCAAGGGCGAGAACTTCCGCGACATCCCGCTTCTGGCGGACAAGGAGGTCTGGCTCAAGAAGGACGCCCTCGATGCCGACGGGAATCCTGTCCTCGACGAGGACGGGAAGCAGGTCAAGGACATCGTCAAGGTCATGCCAGCTCAGCTCAAGGAGGCGATCAACAAGGGCCGCGAGGCATACCTCGCCTCGCTCGACGACAAGGCCAGGGACGCCCGCGAGGCGTCGGCCAACCAGGACCGCGAGGCTCGCCGCGCCGAGCCCGTCGCGCGCTAAGGAGGCGAAAGATGAAAGACATCACTGAAGCAGCGATGGCCTCGAAGGTCGTGCGCTGCATGCTCGCCGCGCTCATCGCCCTGACATCGGCGCTCGGGACGCTCGGCGTCCAGGGCAAAAACGCCTATGCCGCCGAGAGCGCTAACCTCACGACCGGGGACAAGATCCACTACGGCGGATACCACACCACCTGGATGGAGGCCGACGGCGAGATGGCCTACTGCGCCGACCCCCAATCGGCAACGCCTTCTCCCGGCAGCTACGCCAAGAGCCCCGTCGACGCCCCCTCCGGGCGCAACGCCGAGGTGGTGGCTGACCTCTGGTTCGCCTACGGGAGTCCTGGATTCGATGCAAGCCTATGGCCGGACAAGTGGTACGACGGCACCGCAATGACCTCTTCCCGCTACGCGGCCTGCGCCCACATCCTCGTGTCCGACACGTATACCTCCGACGGCTCGTACGCGCTCTATGGCTGCAACGCCGACTTCAAGAGCTGGGCCCGGAAGAACGTCATCGGCTTCGGCGCCGACGGAAGCATGATCAACTCGAACGCATCGGGACGTCTCATCGCCGCGAGGACGGCCGACGTTCCCTCGAACTTCGAGGCGTTCCAGCTCTACACCGGCGAGGGCACCCAGATCATCCTCTCGTTCAAGTACACCCCCTACGGCAACATCGACCTGGTGAAGGTCACCGCCAACGAGGAGATGTGCGAGGGCAACCCGCTCTACTCCGTGGAGGGCGCGGTCTACACCGTGTACCGCAACTCGGGCCTCACGGACGCGGCTGGTTCCATCACGGCCGACAAGGACGGATGGGGCATCCTGGAGGAGCTTGAGCCGGGCGACTACTGGGTGAAGGAGACCAAGCAGGCACCGGGGCACGCGATCGACCCGACCGTGTATCCGGTTAAGGTGGCCTCGGACGAGACCGCGCGCGTTAACGGCCAGACCGTATCCGATATCCCGCAGTCGGATCCCGTCGGCATGCTCGTCGGCAAGGTCGACGCAGACATGGGCGAGAGCCGACCGCAGGGAGACGCCACGCTCGCGGGAGCCCTCTTCACCGTCCGCTACTACGCGGGCGACTATGCCGATGCCGCTGCGGCAGAGGCATCCGGCGCGCCCGCGCGCACCTGGGTGTTCGAGACCGACGGGGACGGCTTCGCCTACCTCGCGGACGAGTACAAGCACTCGGGGGATGCGCTCTACTACCAGACCAACGGCGATGCCTCCATCCCGCTCGGCACCGTGCTCATCCAGGAGACGAGAGCCCCGCAGGGCTACAACCTCGATGACGGGCACGGAGGAGCGCCCAGGGTGTTCTGCGTGCGCATCACGCCCGACGGCGCTCAGGGCGAGTCCGTCTACACCTACAATTCGCCCAAGGTGCCAGACACCGTCAAGCGCGGCGACTTCCGCCTCGTGAAGGAAGTGCCCGTGACCGTTTACGACGAGCCCGACGGCGACATGCCCCAGGAGGTCGTGCGCATCCTCGTGCCCGGCGTGAAGTTCGAGCTCTACAACGACTCCGAGGAGGCCGTTCTCTCGCCCGAGACCGGAAAGCTCGTCGAGCCCGGCAACCGCGTGTGCACCATCACGGTCGATGAGAACGGGCTCGCCACCACCAAAGACGACAACGCCGACGTGAACGGCTGGTCCAAACCATCCGACTGGACGGGAGCACTCGCCTACGGAACCTACCGCGTCCACGAGGTGATCCCGCAGGACGTGGCTGATGCCTTCAAGGCGAAGTGGGGAAAGACGCTCCTTCCCGTGGAGGATTGGAAGACCACGATCCGCGAGGAGGGTCAGTACGACCCGCCGCAGCTCGTGAGCGACCGCATCCCGCAGACCCCTCTCAAGGTGGTGAAGGTCGACGCCGAGACCGGCAAGCAGGTACCGCTTCCCGTGAGCTTCCAGCTTGAGGACGCAAGCGGCAACCTCGTCACCTACACCTCCCACTATCCCGTGGCCGAGACCATCGACACCTGGACGGCCAACGGGCGCGGCGAGCTGATGCTGCCGATGCTGCTCGAAGAGGGCGACTACACGCTCAAGGAGGTCCAGGCACCCTACGGCTACGTGAAGGAGCTTGAGGGCAAGGCGTTCCATGTCGGCGAGGGCTATAACGGCTGGAACGACCCGCTCGTCATCGAGTTCGCGAACATGCCCCAGAAGGCGACCATCACCGTTGCCAAGTCCGACTCCTGGACGGGAGAGGCCGTGGATGGGTCCGTCTACATCGTGAAGGCGGCGGAGACCATCCGGACACCCGATGGCACCATCCGGGCGCACGAGGGCGAGATCGTCGCCACGCTCACGACCGGCGAGGACGGAAAGGCGACCACGCCCGAGCTCTACCTCGGCACCTACACGGTATACGAGGCCAAGGCGAAGGACGGCTACTCGCTCGACATTGTCGAGAAGACCGTGGCTCTCGAATATGCGGGCCAGGAGGTGGCCGTCTACGACCACGAGGAGGCCGTGACCAACACTCCCACCAACCCTGAGATCAAGAAGGTCGATGCGCTGGATCCCGAGACCCCCGTCGCAGGGGCGGTGTTCCGCATCTGGAACGACGAGGGGACTTTCGATGCGGAGATGACGACCGACGAGAATGGGGTCATTTCGCTCGCCTACGCGAAGCATGGTAACTATCACATCCAAGAGGTGGCGGCTCCCGAGGGCTACGTGATCGCTGACCTCGATGAGGAAGGGAACCCGACCATCACTGACTTTAAGGTGAACGACCAGGGAATGATCGAGTGGGACGAGAGCGGTGCCATGGCGCAGGCGCACGAGTTCACGCTTGAGAACATGCCCAAGACCATGAAGACGACCGCCACGGATTCCGAGAGCGGAACCCACGAGGGACAGGCTCGCGAAGAGCTCACCATCGTGGACACCATCGCCTATACGGGCCTCATCCCGGGCAACGAGTACACCGTGGGCGGAACCCTCATGGACAAGGCAACGGGCGAGCCCGCGCTCGACGATGCGGGCAATCAGGTCATGGCGTCCACCACGTTCACGGCAGAGGAGTCGTGCGGAACGGTGGATGTGACCTTCACCTTCGCAGGGGCGAGCCTCGCGGGCAAGTCGCTCGTCGCATTCGAGAAGATGGAGATCGAGGGGGCAGAGTACATGGTCCACGCTGACATCGACGACGTGGAGCAGACGGTCGCCATCGTGGATATAGCCACCCAGGCGCGTGACGCCGAGACTGGTACCAACACAGGCATCGTCGGCGAGCACGTGAAGCTCATCGACACCGTTGCCTACACTGGGCTTGCGCCTGGCAGCACCTACAAGCTCTTCACCATGCTCGTGGACAAGGCTACTGGAAGCCCGCTCACGGGCGATGACGGCCTGCCTGTCGTTGGAATGACCGAGTTCGTGCCCGAGGCCCCGGACGGCACTATTGATGTCGACGTCGAGATCGACACGCGCGAGCTCGCAGGACGTGACATCGTGTTCTTCGAGAAGCTCTCAGACGCACAGGAGAACATCGTCGCCACCCACGAGGACATAAACGACGACGGCCAGACCGTGAGCTTCCCGGAGCCCGAGCCCGTGCCCGAGCCCGAGAACCCCGGAAAGGGATACCCGAAGACCGGAGCATTCGCCGAGGTCGATCCCGTCACGGCCAGCGTCGCTGTGATCCTGCTCTGCGGCATCGCAGGTGCGACCTACGCCTACGTCCGCCGCTTCCGCAAGCAGACCGACGCCATCGAAAAGATGGAGGAGGAAGCGCTGGCGGCAGCAGACGAGGATTAGAACCGACCCTTCGCGCAAGCGTCAGGAACCTTAGCTGAGAGCTAAGGACGGCAGGGTGGGGCGCTCGCTGGGCGTCCCACCCTTTTTCGATACAAGGAGCAAAAGATGAAGAGAATCGGGAAGGCAGTTAGGGTCACGAGCGTGATTATGGCCGCCATACTCACCGCGCTCGTGGTCACCGTCCTCTGCGCGCCGGAGGAGGATCGCATTGCACTGACCGAGGCGTTGGACGGCCTTCATGACCAAGAAGAGTCTGGAAGGCAGATCGATTGGGACAGCCTACCAGCAGAGGTCATAGCATGGGTGGAGGTGCCAGGCACGGGAATAGACGAGCCGATCGTGCAGGCCACGCCCGATTCCCCGAACGCATACCTTCACAGGGACGTGTTCGGCCAGGGGGCGTACGGGACGCCCTACATAGACTGCGAGTGCTCGATAGATTCCAGGCTCGTCATGGTTTACGGCCACCATATGTCCGACGGGACAGCTTTTGCCGAGTTCGTCGACTTCATAGATGAGGGGTTCGCCCGGGAACACAGCCGCATCATCGTCTACAAGCGAAGCGGAGAGGCGCTTGAGCTTGAGGTCTGCGCCGTCGACGTGGTGAACGCCAGTCGGGAAAGATTGGTGATCAATCAAGAAGAGAGCTTTGAAAAGATATTAGGAGCAGCGGACTTGCACTTTTTAGACCCAACAGAGGCAGAGCAGCTCTTCGCTTTCACCACCTGCTCCTACCAAACATGGAATTCTCGAACGATTGTTTACGCGATCCTCCAGAAAAAACTTCTGGAATTCGCTTGACCCGGACGTTACGTCATAGTTTAGGATCTCCTTATGGAGGTGATCGAGATGAAAACGGTCCATGAAGTAAGCAAGCTAACAGGTCTAACAATTAGAACGCTTAGACATTACGACGACATAGGCTTATTGAAGGTCCAACGGACAGGTGAAGGTGTATCAAACGACAGAAAGCTCTATTCAGATGAGGATATCGAGAAGCTATTCACGATAATGATCTACAAAGAGCTCGACGTCCCGCTCAAGACAATTAAAGAGATCATGCAATCTCCTAGTTATGACAGATCGAGATCCTTAGAAGAGCAGATTGAGAAACTGAAGGCTAAACGCCGACATCTGAGCAACATCATCACATGCGCCGAGTTCATCTATGCGTATGGAACAGAACTGCTATCAGGAAATAATTTCTCACCAAGCGGTATCGACCAAATGGCGAAGCAAATAAGGAGCTCCCATGGGTATAAAGCCACTCGAAAACGCGTACAGTCGCTTGACAAAAACCAGCTTGGTTCAATGGTTGAAGAGTTGTGGGACACCCTAGAGCGCTTGGCCAAAGTAAGCGATCTCAATGATTACAGCGTAATCGAAGCGTGCGTGACCGATTTTGCCAAATCCTTCGCCTCGATTGGAAACATCGAGGTTACCGAGGGGATCTTGACCGGATTGGCGTTCATGTTCTTCTCTGAAGACGGTGCATTCTCTATCGCCGTGGATGAAATCGGCGGCGAGGAAACACACTTAGAGGTGATGTGCGCACTTCTGCTTGTATGTCTAAAGAGCTGGTCAAGAAGCATCATTCCCCTAGCTCACAAAGCAATAGAGGAAAACAGCGACAGCACAATGCGCGAATTATGGCACGCAATGGAAAAAAGCTTCGGGAAGGAACTACTGGAAGGTTCATCGTTGCAAGAGTATTTCGATTATGTATGGGTATGTTTTTGGACGGGGATGATGCTTTTAGACGATGAAGAAACGCTGAAAGCGCTTTGCTTGGGTTCAGAAACAAGACTGACCGAAGGCGAGGTGATGCTTCTGCAAAAGAGAACTGCTGATCTGATTGGCGTAACGGCAAATATCGATTTAGGAGGCAAGTAGATATGGATTGGGATTATGCACAAATGACACACGAGGCTTCACTTTGCGGAGGGCCTGAAGCCTATGTATCAGCTATTCGATACGGCGGTGTAATCGACGGTAGAATTGAAGGTGCCGTAGGGGCAACCCTCATCACGCTGGCTATTGGAGGCATTGTTAAAATCGTGCGCGACAAGGTCAAGAAAAAGCGTAATCAGGCCGCATTGGCAGAAGAGAGAATTAAGGTACTGTTGGAAGAGAAAGGGATCATTAACACCGAAGAGGATTCTAAGTCCGATGAGGATGAATGATCATCTATGCCGCCAGCTAATGAAAGAATACCCCGTACGGGCTATTCTTTGAATCAAGGGAGCCGGATGTGCGACTGGCCAGACTACCGGCTCCCGTTTCCATGCTAGATCCCCGGGTAGGAAATGTCCCACTCCTTCGGGCATAAGGACACAACGTTCTCGACATCATCCTTAAGCACATTCGCGAGCATCTGGCACATGCAGTAATCGGTTGATTCAGTGCCCACGTGCGAGAGGGCTTCAGCGACTCCCGAGATGCTGGGCAACGAGTTTCGGAGCTGGTCTTGGAAAGCTAGCAATTCCAATTCCGTCATAAATGTTCCCTACTTTCGCGATAACGGGGATGCCGGACATGCGAGCAATGGTAGCCCTTGGGAGCTATTCCCAATGCCCTCCCACGACCTTTGTTTCCCAATGTCCTTCTTCCGCATAGCTCACTGTGTCGTATCCGGTGATCTCGCGGCGCACCTCGCTGTGGTGTCCCGAACTTTCGCCAGCTTTCATATGAGCCTTCGCATGCGCAGAGGCGTTGCCCGTGACGTTCTGTCCGCAGATGTTGCAAATCGAGACCTCCACGGTGGAGTAAACGGGAATGCTCGTAAGCGCCATAACTGCTGCCTCTTCAGCTTGATCTAGCACCGCGGGACAATGC